>CAYNFT010000063.1:0-5702 GCA_964396535.1 uncultured Dehalococcoidales bacterium
AGGTAATTTCCAGGATAGCTCTGGTACCCGCTTTAGCTGCTTTTACCCTGACCAAGGTACGCATGGCTTCAGCGATTCGGCCTTGTTTACCAATAACTCTGCCTTTATCATCATCGGCAACCTGCAGCTTAAGTGTTATGCCTTGCTCATTCTCTTCTTCAGTTACGACCACGTCATCAGGTGAGTTTACAATCGATCTGGCGATATACTCTACTAGTTCTTTCATGTTTTCTCCTTGATTGTGTTGAACTTCTCTATAATGCCTGCCTTTGACAGCAGTCTTTTAGCGGTCGCCGTTGGTTGTGCTCCCTGTCTGAGCCACTTCAGTGCTTTTTCTTCATCAATAACTACTGTTTCCGGTTCAGTTAGGGGGTCGTAATGCCCGATAATGTTAATAAATGCTCCATCACGGGGTGCCCGAGAATCGGCTACTACCAGCCGATAACTTGGCCTTTTTTTGGCTCCTACTCGTCTTAATCTAATCTTTACCATTTTACGTTATAGGATATTATGCGCTATAAGTAACTATCTGTCAATAGCGGTTATGAGTTGTCAAAAGATTATCCAATAGTTATAATCGGGTTGTGAAAGTAAAAAGTTTACATGGTTGGCAGCTCAGCACCTCTCAAGCTATAGAGATGCAGCATCGGCTGTCAGCACAGGTCTCCAGGCACAGTGAGGTTATCGCTCCTCACTTCATAGCTGGCGTGGATATATCGGTGGGGAAAGCCGGAGAGATGGCTAGGGGGGCTGTGGTTGTATTAAACTATCCCGAACTTAAAGTGGTGGAAACTGAAGTAGTCCAGGGCAGACTTGATCTTCCTTACATTCCAGGTCTTTTATCCTTTAGAGAGTTACCGCTTACGCTAGCTGCTTGCGAGGGACTCGGCATTACTCCCGACTTGATTCTGGTGGATGGCCAGGGGATTGCCCATCCTCGGCGATTCGGTCTTGCCTCTCACTTGGGGCTATTTTTGGATACACCAACAATTGGCTGTGCTAAATCCCTGCTCTGCGGTAGCCATGAAGAACCCGGGGTTGAGCCGGGTAGCTATGCTGAGGTAACAGATAGAGGTGAGACTATAGGGGTGGCTCTACGAACTAAACTTGGAGTGAAGCCTGTATATGTTTCTATAGGTCATAAGATTGACCTTGAAACTGCCATTTACTGGGTTATGAAGTGCTCTCGTGGTTACCGTCTACCGGAACCTACTCGTCTTGCTCACCTGGCGGCAGGGGGAAACCTGGAACGCCAGAAAGGGGTCATGGCATCCGATGCAGGCTATCAAGAAAAATTATTATAGTTAGCTATTTTCATGCAGTGGATATAAGGGGGTTAATTAGTGCAGGAACTGAGCGATAAATTGAAGGACTTGCAGGCTAGAATTTCTATGGCACTGGTGCATCTTTGATATCGCTACTAAAGAAAAGGAAATTGCTGGCTTGGAGAAGCAATCGGCGCAGCCGGATTTCTGGTTGGACCAGGCTAAGGCTCAGAGCGTTATGCGCCAGTTAGCTGGGAATAAAAAGGCGGTTGAAGAGTGGCGAGGTCTGGAGAAGAAGGTGGCTGATATTACTGAAAGTCTGCCCTTGGCGGAAGAGGATACATTGTTTAGAGAAGAAATTGACTCTGAAATAGAAGCGGTAGCTTCCCACCTCGATGCTCTGGGGCTAGAGATGGCTTTTAGCAGTGAGTATGATGCCAGGAATGCTATCCTGGCTATTCACGCTGGAGCTGGAGGTACCGAATCTCAGGATTGGGCAGAGATGCTGCTTAGAATGTACCTTCGCTGGGCTGAGCACCGTGGCTATAAGGCTGAGATACTGGATACTTCCCCGGGGGAGGAAGCAGGGATAAAGAGTGCCACCATTGGGATTAGCGGTGATTATGCCTTCGGCTACTTAAAATCAGAGCACGGCGTCCATCGATTGGTTCGTCTTTCTCCCTTTGACGCTGACCATGCCAGGCATACCTCCTTTGTCTTGATAGAGGTTCTGCCCGAAGCTGAAGCCGATGTTGATTTCAAGATAGAGCCAGATGACCTGAAGATTGATGTCTTCAGGTCGAGCGGACCAGGCGGACAGCATATGCAGAAGACCAGCAGTGCTGTTAGGATAACTCATTTGCCAACACGACTGGTGGTTACCTGCCAGAGTGAGCGTTCTCAATACCAGAACAAAGAAATTGCCTTGAAGATTCTTCAATCTCGCCTGCTGAATTTAGAATTAGCTAAGAGAACCGAGGAAAGAGCCAAGCTCAAGGGAGAGCGCATAGCTGCCGGCTGGGGTAACCAGATTAGAAGCTATATCCTTCATCCTTACAGGATGGTAAAAGACCATAGAACTGATTATCAAACCAGTGATACCGATGCGGTACTGGATGGAGAGCTGGACGGTTTTATTACAGCCTATCTCCGCTCTATGGTAGGTAAAGAGGAATGATTAAAAAAGCTGGTATATTCGTCTTAGTTGCTTCTCTTTTTATGGTTTTATTGGGCCCGGCCCTGGTTCAAGCCCAGGGTGGGTTAACAATATTAGATAGTTCGGCTGAGGCAGAGTTTCCTTTTAAGCTTAACTTCAGTCTATCAGCCGAGAGCGATGCAGATATTACGGATATTCGTTTACACTACACTGTTGACCGTGCAAGCTTTGCCCAGGTAACCAGCGAGGTCTATGTTGAGTTTGTACCCGATACTGCTGTTGACGTTCAGTGGACCTGGGATATGAGAAAAACAGGTGGCTTGCCTCCAGGGTCCGGATTAGAATACTGGTGGACGGTGGAAGATGCTAGTGGTGATAGTGCCCAGACCACTCCAACTGGAATCCGATATGATGATAACCGCTATGTCTGGCAGAGTTTAACCGAGGGGAAGGTAACTATATACTGGTATGAGGGGGAGCAGTCCTTTGCCGAGGAGCTAATGTCAACCGCTCAACAAGCACTGGCTCGGCTGGCTGAAGATACCGGTGCCTCTTTAAAGAGGCCGGTTCAAATATATATCTACGCAAATAACCAGGATTTGCTGGGAGCAATGATTTACCCCCAAGAGTGGACGGGAGGTGTTAACTATTTCACATATAGCGTCATTGCCATTGGTATACCTTCATATGAGCTTGAGTGGGGTAAGAGGGCTATTGCCCACGAGTTGACGCACCAGGTCACATATCAAGTTACTATGAATCCCTATAATGTTCTACCCCGCTGGCTTGACGAGGGTTTAGCTATGTATACTGAAGGACCGCTCGAGCCGTTTTTCGAGGGCTATCTATCTCTAGCAATAGAGGAGAGTAGTCTTATCTCGGTGCGTAGTTTATCAAGCCCCTTTTCGGCTTATGGCGACGAAGCCTACCTCTCTTACGCCCAGAGTTACAGTCTGGTTGAGTTCCTTATCACCAGTTATGGACAGAGTAAGATGCTTGAGCTATTGACTACCTTCAGCCAGGGTATTAGCTATGATGGAGCTCTGGAAAAGGTTTATGACTTCGATATGGATGGCCTGGATGCTTTATGGCGGGACTACGTTGTCAAGCTCTATCAAGGAACCGGGGTGAAAACAGCAGCCCTATAACGATCCCAACAACAACCCAACAATAATCAATAATAGGGTATATTGTTCAATTTGTCGTTTTCTAGACGTAGACAACATTACCAGTATGAGAGACTAATCACAGCACTGAAAATCCCCCAACAAGAATTTAGCCTTCACCTCATGCCTCTGGTTGAACTATTATAATGTGCTTAAGCGTACAATTTATGTATGCCCCAAGGTTTTCAGTTTTATCTTCAGGCTCTAATTTTTGGCAATAGTTACCCATCATTGGTAATGTTTGTAAGCCAAACTTCCGAAGATTCATTAACTCCGATACAAAAAAGACCAGAGTTATTGGTTGTAGAGTTCTGAACTATAATGTGATCACATTGGAAAATGTAAACCCCGAAATTGTCTGAATTTGTCACATAAAAACCATCGAATACTATATAATTCGCATCTCCTATTCTAACTAAACCATCCAGGGACAGATCAAGAAATGAGCCATCAATAATTGGCGTCTCACCAAGATAATTTATAAAAGTAATCCAGTTATCAGCATTGCCATCAGAATCAATAATCACTTGTTCGTTATATGTCCCACCACGAACATAAACCGTATCACCAGGTTGAACTTGGCTAGCGGCATATGTGATAGTTCGCCATGGCTGGGAAAGAGTCCCTGTATTATTATCATTACCACTTATTGAAACATAATGAACATCATGTACTGTAATACTAATACATTCCGAATCAGTTAATGTTCCATCGCTTACAACAAAGCATATATTTGGGTATATTCCTGATTGGTCCTCAGTTGGTGTCCAGCTAAAATTTCCGGTTGATGAAGTAAAATTTGCCCCTGGAGGAAGATTGGAAACGGAGTAAGTCAGGTCATCTTCATCAGGATCAGTAGCTGAAACAGTAAATTCAAGCAACTGGCCTTCATTAACATATTTATCTCCGATGGTTGTGAGTACAGGTGGCTGATTGGTTGAAGTTGCGTCCCAGCCTCCCAGTCGTGCCCACAACCACCAGGCAGCGTAGGCTTTCTGATTTGCATTCAAGGGTTCGGTATGAGCGGCTGAGCAATTATACCAATCAACATCTTGAGTATGTGAGTCTTGCCATTCCATTGCCCAGTTGCCCAGTGAGGTCGTGTTGTCGGCAGAATTATAGTAGTTGCAATTGTCATCAGGAAATTCGAAACAGGTTCCATCCGGATCATAGCTCTCAATGTCCGCAAAATCATAAAGGACTTTGCCATTGGCAATGCAAAAATCACGGATCATCTGGTTCGCGGCCTTATTATTGGCATCATCCCAATGATCCACGTGGCCGGTCATGTAAACAAAGGTGACATCTGGATAATCTGCTTCCAGCTGAGTCATGGGAGTCAGGTATTCTCTATCCAGCGTCCCGGATGCATATTTATTGTCCACCTGCCCACACCATGACCAGATAATAACATTCACGTCTGAATGGCTGGGGTCATCCAGATATTCTCTTGTCTCGATTTCCCATTGGCCGTAGGAGCCACAGTCACCAGCTAGCCATCCCGCCGAGTACCCGGAGCCTTCCTCCAGGTCCAGTGCCCCGTCTGTACCACCGTTATTCCAGGCAAAGATATCTTCAGGGAGTGATAATTCTTTACCTCCGCTATTGGCAAAGTCGACCAGTCCCATCATTCCGTCGGTTATCTGAGAGCCATGAGAAGTATGCCCGTAACCGATGTGGAGATTGTTTTTAGCTAATACGATCGCCCATTCAGGGATTTGAGTGATTTCTGTACAGTTGTGGTCAATGATGATGGCTTCCCCATTGGTCGTGATATTAACGGTAGCGATGTTGGAATCTTCAAAGCCGTCGTTGGCCTGGTAGGTAAAGTTATCGGAGGCGGACTCAGAGCCGTCATGGGTATAGCTAAAGGAACCATCGGCATTCAGGGTCAGGGAGCCATGGATTGGGTCGGACACCTTGATGGCAGTCAGGGGGTTACCGTCGGCATCAGAATCGTTATCCAGGACTCCCGGAGCTACCACATCCAGCGTAGCACCCTTGTCCACACTGTAGGCATCATCATTGGCCACCGGCGGGTAGTTCAGCGGGTTAATGGAGATATTAACGGTAGCGATGTTGGAATCTTCAAAGCCGTCGTTGGCCTGGTAGGTA
>CAYNFT010000063.1:5802-11095 GCA_964396535.1 uncultured Dehalococcoidales bacterium
TCCAGCGTAGCACCCTTGTCCACACTGTAGGCATCATCATTGGCCACCGGCGGGTTGTTTGTCGATGATGGTGAGTAAGTGCAGTAGATGGAGTATTTTTTATTTCCTGTACGTGATTGATGTGCATCGGTCGGGTCTGTCGGAGAATCATATGAATTAGAAGCGTCATAGACTTGGGCAGCATCGCCAGAGTCATAATAAAAATAAAAATAAGAATTACTCTGATGAATAATCATCAACACATATTCTGTGTTTGGTGAAAGACTTGGAGTGGTAGCAAAAGATGTAGTAACCCAATTTGCTGACGTCGGTATTAGTGCTGGCGATGTAATACCATCGTTAATGATAGTCAAGGAACTGTGGAGCACAATAATACCCTTGACGTATCTTTCGCTTGGATATGTAAAACCGTAAGAACTGAGACTATTGGCTACACCTGCATCTGCTGGAGAGGTAAATGAATAACCGGCCAATTCATCATCCTTCCATGTATTCAAACTTGTTCCCGCTGTTTCGTATCCGAAATTCGGGTCTATCCTTATCGGATAAACAGCCTCATCAATAAAATCCTGTGGAGTAGTGACTGTCAAAGTCCCTGCCTGCTCGTCTACGTTTAATTCTCCCCAAACCCAGTTTCCTGCACTGTCTATGATTTTTGGTCTATAAATGTGAAATGCCTTGCCGACTTTATACTTCTCGACTTCTTCTTTCGTTTTAAATAACTTATTTTGGGTTTCGTGATAAACTGCGTAAGAACCAACAATATTTTCGGGTCTGAAGTTATCAGCTACGCCATCACCATCTTCATCTGACCAAGTGGGATGGTCAGGATGTAACGGCGGCTGGTAGTAAAATTTCAATCCTTGGGTTTCAAGGGGGAAGGCTATTTGATTGGACTCTGGTTTTTCATATAAAACGATATCAAATTCTACTCCGCCCTGTTCGTTTTGGATAAAGGTGTATTCTTGTCCGTTGATTGTTTCTTTAATTTCCTCTGGCTCTTTGGGATAAAAATCAATAGCAATTTTGGGCTGAATATCTTCAGTAAGCAAACTTTGCCCCCAACTTTGGGAATAAGTAGGAGGTTTTCGATCAACTCCCAGATACCTTATCTTGTTTCCCATTGAAATTGGTTTTTCTTCAACTATAAAAGGTATATCTACTCTCAAAGAAACTTCTCCATCCCATTTTTCTAATTTTAGATAAGGCTTGGGCGGCGAGTGTTTCTCGGTTCCGATTTCTATTACATCATCGTCTAAGGATTCAAAGGCATATTTTAGGGGTTTGGTTTCTTTTATCTTTAGCTTTTCAAGATTTTCTTGATTATTAATACCTAATTCCTGGTTCTTGTTTGAAGCTATGACGAGTGGTGCCTGATTATGGACTTCGCTTATTACCCAAACGAAAATTAGGGCAATGAAGAGAAAAAGAGATATATATTTCATATTATGATTTTTTGAATGAATTTCTTTGGCCATTTTTGCCCTCCACCTATTATTTTTTCATTTAAAAGAGTATTTTCTAGGCTAGGTAAATACTGACCTGCCCCTATAGAGGTTACCATCCTTTAAGTTAGGTTACTAGCAGTCAGGCCTCGTGAGCAGGTGGCCGGTAACCAAGCGAACTATGCAAATATAGCTGATTGTACTCCCTTTGCTACTGCTCAATCAACACTGAACTGCCCCCTTTTTTGTCCTTTTAGTGGGGAATTTAACATCTTGTTAATAACAGCGTTCTGGGGGAGAACAATAGCCAATAAACCATTAACCACCCCGAAAAACGCCTAGATTGTGATTGCAGTGCGTTAGTTATTGTGAAGTAGGGGTTCCGGCAAGGATTTGGTCGGGGGATTTCACCCTCGCCCTATTTTTTACCTCTGAGGTAACTTTCCAAGCTATTGTTATCCAGACTGAACAGAAATGGCTTCTGTTCATAGGGGGGTTACTTCCCAAGCCAACGGGGAACGGTCACAATATTGGCTTAAACTTGGGAAGGCTGAATTCATGGGTGATGTCCTCCCAGACTACCGCCACAGGCATATCACACTCTACGCTATCAGGCTCACAGCCGATGATATTGCTGAGGAAATAAGGCCCCTCCTCAAGCTCAATTACTGCGGTCATATAAGGCACTTCATTCTTGAATCCTTGATGATACACCTGATGATAGACTGCGTAAGTATATATCTTTCCTTTCCCGGTGGCTTCTATCACCTCGGTGTCCGGGGAGTAGCAGGCCGGGCAAATGATAGAGGAGGGCCAGCGAACCAGACTACAATTGCGGCATTTCTGAAATAGTAACTTATGCTCTTTGCAGCCATCCCAGAAGAATCTGTCATCCGCGTTTGGCTGAGGTAAAGGTTTCTGATAACTCACTTCTAAATTACAATCTCCTTAAAATAACGGTAGAGTGGGTCTGGAGTATACCACCGTTATCACTGCATAGTATTATTTCCGGTCTCTTAGTATTGGTCTTTGGTCCCAACTGATACTCGCCACACCGCCCCATCAACTGCATAGTGGCTTCCGTTAGCTGGGTTAATCCCATGAAGTAAGCCTCTGAAAGTTGGCCACCAGATGTATTGACCGGCATCCTGCCACCTGGCTCGATCGTCCCACCTTTGAACCAATTCTCACCCTCACCCGGTTCGAAGAAGCCATAGTCCTGTAGCGTAATCTCTACCGTGTAGGTAAAGCAGTCATATATCTCGCAGGCATCAATATCATTAATAGTTATCCCAGCCATTGCGAACGCTGTCTGCCCTGATACCTTTGCGCCGGTGGGACCAGCCATATTAGTTGCCTGCTCAATTGCGCAGGATGGGTTGTGCTGCCCTATCCCCATAATGGTCACAACAGGATGCCTCAAGTCACGGGCTCGCTCAATAGAGGTTACCACACAGGCCCGACCGCCATCAGTAACCAGGCAGTTATCAAAAAGCCTTAGTGGTTCAACTACCCACCTAGAGTTGTGATAATCCTCAAAGGTCATGGTGCGGTTGCGCATCATGGCTATTGGGTTAAGGTTAGCCCATCTTCTCTGACCCACAGCGATATGCCCCCATGTCTCTGGCCCGGTATGAAAAGTATGCATGGCTCTTCGTGCTGCCATGGCATAACCGGATGTTGCCCCAAACTGTCCGAAAACGGCGTTAATGTCACTGTCCATTCTGTGTCCGGAGAAACCCCGAGCTGAGAGCGGGTTTTGGGCATAGGAAATGACTACGTAATTACACAGTCCTGCCTCAAGCCAACCCAGCGCATTAAGAAGCTGGCTACGAGCACAATTGGCCTCCTGACTTATCACCTTAGGAACTAGACCGACGTGCTGTGCCACCAGATATGGCGTTACATCAGGTTCCCCAGTAGAAGAACGAAAGTGACGATAGCAAATTAAACCGTCAATGTCTCTCTGTTCCAATCCGGCATCCTTGATGGCATTACTGATTGCCTCTACATGAAAGCTCAAAGCGGTTCTGTTAGGTACTCGTCCCTGTGGGGTATAACCCATGCCAACGATGGCATACTTATCCTTCAAACCCACTAGAGCCTACCCCCTTTCATATATACCCTTTATTTTATCCATATACGTGTAAATCGTCAAGGAAAATGGGACACTTTGAAGACATAAGATAATGGACACATAGAGGCTTGCTCCTGCTTCATCGGAGAAGTAAAGTATCATAGAAAGGAGCAGGTGGTCGGTAAGCGAGTGAACTGTGAGGACGCATCTGATTGTACTCCCTTCGCCACTGCTCAATCAACACCTGAACTGCCGTGTTCTTTGGGGCAATCGGCTCGACCTCTGATTTCTCTTTATTTAACTGCCTGCGTGCCAAAGTAATTGTTCTCTTAGAGAAGCCTAATTCTACGAGTTCTTTGGGTCTTTTCCCTTGTTTCAGCAGATATTCAACATGCTCAATTGTTTTCATGCCTAACCTCCTCCGGAAATTTTTAAAGCGGTTTCAACGTATCATCTCGATAAAATCATTGTCTCTAAATTCCTTTTGATTTTTGCAATTGTCTAGCATCAACTTCTGGCCAGCTCTTTCAACCAACAGGGGCTTTCATCTGGGTAATGTCGTTTATCTTCTTCAAAGTAGCAGGAACTGGATTATTCCTCCCTTGTTAGCACTGTTTAACTTCTTGCTTTGTGTATGATAAACTGGTATGGAAATGCTTTATCGAAATCGAAAGAAGTCGATGACAATACACGATTTACCTATCTCCGAGCGACCCAGGGAGAGGCTGCAGAAATTCGGGGCAGAAGCTCTATCGGCGCAGGAGATTTTGGCTTTGATTCTAGGTCGTGGCATCGCCGGCGAGTCGGTAATGGTGACTGCACAGAGGCTGCTAAGTCAGTTTGGTAGTCTGAAAGGGATTGTTAACGCTTCACTGGAGGAGTTATCACAAGTTAAGGGGATTGGTCCTGCCAAGGCATCTCAGATTAAGGCTGCTTTTGAGTTGGCTAACCGGCTGGAGGGTTATCCAGAACTTGGTAAAAAGCCACAGGTTAAGACTCCTGACGAGGTGATAAGCTTGGTGAGAGGAAGATTGAAAGGAAAGAAGAAGGAGCATTTTCTGGCGCTTTTACTGGATACTAGGGGACAGCTAATAAAAATCTCAGAGATTTCTGTTGGTAGCCTGGATAGCAGCATAGTTCATCCCAGGGAAGTATTCAAAGAGGCGCTATCGGCTAGTGCTGCCTCAGTTATTTTTGTCCACAATCATCCCTCAGGTGACCCGGAACCTTCAGAAGATGACATAAAATTAACCGAGAGATTAGCCCAAGCAGGAGAAGTTATGGGCATAGAAGTCTTAGACCACATCGTTATCGGAAATAACAATTACCTGAGCCTGAAAAGGGAAGGATTGTTTTAAAGTGGTTATTAGATGTCCTAACTGCGGTCAAAAAACTAGCGGTGACAACTGCGAGTGGTGTAATTACCCAATACTAAAGCCTGGTGTGGAAAGACGCCGAAAGGTCGAGGAAGCTAGAAAAGCAAGGGAAGCTGAGAGGCAGGCAAAGAAAGAGGCTGAGATAGCCGCTAGAGAGAGGGCGAAACAGCAAGCGGAAGAAGTCAAGGAGAGGGCACGACAGGGAGCAGAGGAGGCAAGAAAAGCCCAGGAAGCTGAGGAACGGGCAAAGAAAGAGGCTGAGATAGCGGCCCTGGAGAAGGTAAGAAAGAAGGCAGAGGAAGCCCTGGAGAAAGCTAAACAGGAGCTTGAAGAAGTCAGAAAAGCCAGGGAAGCTGAGGAACGGGCAAAGAAAGAAGCCGAGATAGCCGCTAGAG
>CAYNFT010000063.1:11195-12522 GCA_964396535.1 uncultured Dehalococcoidales bacterium
AAAGCCAGGGAAGCTGAGGAACGGGCAAAGAAAGAAGCCGAGATAGCCGCTAGAGAAAAGGCAAGACAGGAAGCTGAGGAAGCAATAAAAGCCCGGGAAGCTGAGGAACGGGCAAAGAAAGAAGCCGAGATAGCAGCCAGAGAAAAGGCAAGGCAGGAAGCTGAGGAGGCCAGAAAAGCCCGAGAGGCTGAGGAACGGGCAAAGAAAGAAGCTGAGATAGCAGCCAGAGAAAAGGCAAGGCAGGAGGTTGAAGAGGCTGTCGGGGAAATCGACATTGAGCTTTATAGGAGAGATATTGAGGCACTGCTCTCATTGCCAGTAGATCTTGACCACGTGAAACAAATTGAGAAATATCTGGATGAGATAGAGAGTATATGTGAGAAATTAAGAGTCGGGGAAACAGGGAGCGAGGAAGCAATACATAGGCTTCGAGATATTTTGGAGAGTACGTCCAAATGAAAATAATAATAAGGAATTTTTCAGTAGTCTTTTAAGGGAGAAGAAATTGAAAGTAGATTTCACTAAATTAGACAGAGCTTTTAACCCCAAGTGCATAGCCGTGGTGGGGGATAAGCGAGAGAGTAATTTTATGTGGCTTCGTTCTCACAGCAACTTTAAAGGGAAGCTCTATTCTGTCCAGGTTGCTCCTGAAGAAATTGAGGGTATTGAAGCCTTAGGGGTGGAGAATTACACTAGCCTGTTGGACATACCGGACCCTGTAGACCTAGCTATTGTAGCCGTACCAAGGGTGGTAGCCCCCAGAATCTTGGAGGATTGTATTCGTAAGGAGGTAGCTGCTGCTCATTTCTTCACTGCGGGCTTTTCCGAGACTGATACTGAGGAAGGGATAAGGCTCGAGCGCTTGCTTGTTGAGCTAGCAGAACGGGCGAACTTCCACCTCGTCGGGCCCAATTGTATGGGAATCTTTAATCCCGGTATTGGGGTAGGACAGGGGATGGCGGGGCAATATATTGGTTCCACTGGTTCGGTGGGACTTATATCGCAAAGTGGCACCCATGCTGTTACCTTCAATCGGGAGGTGCGTCTGCAGGGGTTAAACATCCATAAATCAGTGAGCTTCGGCAATGGGATAGTGCTCGATTCTCCCGATTACCTGGAGTACTTTGGACAGGACCCGGAGATTAAGGTCATTGGTATGTATCTGGAAGGGGTAAAGGATGGAAGGCGGTTCCTCAAAGTGTTAAAGGAGGTATCTGCCCTGAAGCCGGTGGTGATATGGAAAGGCGGGCGGACAGAAGAAGGAGAGCGGGCTATTGCCTCGCACACCGGCTCCCTGGCTGTGTCCCAGTCGATATGGAATGCAGCG
>CAYNFT010000064.1:0-12105 GCA_964396535.1 uncultured Dehalococcoidales bacterium
TATCGAGTTAAAAATATCTGCTGATTCTTTCTCCAAATCTGGCAGAGGCATATCTTCAGTAATTCGTCTTTTAAGTTCGATTGAAAGCTTGAGCATAGAGGCCCAAAAAGGCGGCAGGTAATCCTTCAAGCGTTCTCTTGCTTCGAGTATTGTTTCCCCTTTCGCTGGCTTGGTTCTAGGCAGTACAAGCCTCACAGAAGTCATAGCTAAAATTGAGGCTAAATATACTACATCTTTCTCAATATCTTCTGTTTGTCCTATAACTCTGGCGTGATGTTTTCCCACTACTGGCACTGCACCTTGTGCAACTAACTTATCTAACTCTTCTAAGCCTCCCATGCTAACAAGGAGTGGATTCTTTTTCACTTCATATAAATTTAGCTTGCCCTTTACACCTTTTTTAATAAGTTTTACATCAAATACCTCGTCATCTGATAATAAACTTGAGCTAATAACCGAACCAAATAAGTCATGGTAATTACCAGTGAATCGATCTACTAACCCTAAATACGCTCTCACCGTTCGTTTTTGTTCAGTGTTCAACCCCAATAACGGGTCTTTTCCTTCTTTGGGGTCGACAGGTTCTATTTCTATCATTTTATCTAATTGAGATAACACGTCTGATTCAGGGAATGTAAATTCAAATTGTTTACTGAAAGCTATAACATACTCTAGATGGTTTAATAGATGAATCCTGTCGAAGAGCAAACTTAGCGCGGTAAGGAGAGAGGGGTCAACCAGAAAACCAGAGCAATATACTGCCTCGAAAGTTTCGTATTTTGTCTTCATTTCCTTTTATGGGGATAACTCGATTTACTGTATAAACATATTATTACCCACCAAACACGCCTGTCAATGTATCACGTAGTTTCGTAATCATTTATATTTGAATTTAAAATCATAACATAAAACCAGAGAAGTCCTGGCTAGCACAAATCATCCGCATATTTTCCCGAGATGATCGCGTAATTCTTTCCTTGACACGCCAGCTGGTTCTGCCTATAATCCAGGGTGAAAGGAGGCAAGCAGTCGGTCCGGCAAGTGACTGGTAGCTTGTCTAAGCGTCATCTTCCAAGCAGGTTGTCGCGGGTTCGAGTCCCGTCTCCCGCTCCACACGCTCAGGCGACTACCTGCATGAGCCGAGAAAATAGATACAGGGTGAAGCTGGAAAATAGGGAGGATGAGTTTGAAGGCGAAATTATCCCCCTAGACGAGAACCTAGCCAGAGCTCTCATCAAAGCATTAGAGGAAAGGAGATGATAAATTGACAACCGAAAAGCAGGTTGAGAAGGGCATCTCCGAAATCGTGGGTACCTTGACGGACCCTATCATTGTTTTCCCGGGGGCTGGGGAGATACACTTCCCGAATGGCTAAAGAATGCCATTACATTGGAAAGGCTAGCCATGAACATGAAGGCACTAAAAGGGGAGGAAATGACCGGGACGGATGCCGAAGCCTGCGCCTATCTCATGACGCTATCCCTAACTCAGCCCATGGACAGCGACTGGACCCAAATCTACCTCTATGTCGCCAGTCAGGCTAACGATGGGGTAAAGGTGAAATGCCGGCTGATATTGCCATAGAATCAATCAGTGAATATCAAACGGGAGAGCTCAACTTTTTCTCTCATTCTTTGGTCTGCCAATCAGAGTAAAACCGAACAGGACAGTTTTACCGTCCGCAGATTCAACACCATAGCCTTGGTTAGTAGATTTAGGTTTTAGCGAAGTTACCGACATACTGCTCTCTCAAAAAACAAGGCGTAATCCCCCCGATTACAAATCCATCTGTGTTTGGTAAGACGCGTCAGGTACGTATCTTTCTTGCTCTTGACAGCAATGAGATTATGGCTTATGTTATACCTAGTTTTTCTAGGTATATGGGGAACGCAACTGGGAGCACTGTCATAGTGGAAGCATTCTATTCCGCATTACTGGTGGTTTCTGCTTTTTGGCTAGGTGCCTGCCCCTTTTCGGTGTGGATTGGGTGGTGGGTCTTAGGCAAAGATATAAGAAATTATGGAGACGGTAATCCTGGGGCAGCCAATGTCTTCCGGGCCGGAGGTCGCAAGTCAGGTTGCCTTGCGTTAGTCTTGGATGTGGCAAAAGGAGCACCTTTCGTAGCTCTAACGCATTCGTTCTTTGAATTTCCTATTGTAGTAGTTATGGTAGTAGCAATGAGTGCCATATTGGGACACGCCTTCTCTCCCCCGCTTCGCTTGAGAGGTGGAAAGTCTGTAGCCGTCACTTTTGGTGTCCTCTTGGCGATGCCTCAACACGAGATGCTAATAACATTTGCCGTCTTCATGTTCTTAGGTTTCCTTTTTATAGAAACCGATGCCTGGACGGTGATGCTCGGCCCAACTGGCTCATTGGCTTATCTACTAGCTACCAGGGGAACTTCATGGGAATCATTATTTATGCTGAGTGTGTTCGTACTATTTATCGTAAAACATTTTAACGAATTAAAGACCATCCCCAGACTTAAAGTAAGACTCATCGATTGGTTCCAATCAAGAAGAAGGGAAATTTAAGTTGCTAATAACGGGAGTGAGAGGGTATTATGTGGAGGTAATCATTGCCATCGGTCAAATTTGCTTTGCGCTTAAACAATGTAAAAAATGAATGAAAAATACGTGACTGTGGATGGCCTTAACATACGCTACTTGGTCAGAGGCACTGGACCGGCGATTATACTTGTCCATGGCTTAGGCGAATTCTTGGAAGGTTGGTTATTTAACCTCGCTGCCCTGAGCGAGTATTTCACGGTATATGCCATCGACTTACCAGGGCATGGCTTATCAGAAGAGTCCAATCACGATTATACCATTGGCTTTAATGTCAAGTTTGTCGTTAACTTCATGGCAGTAATGGGAATTTCGCGTGCGAGTTTACTGGGACATTCGATGGGCGGTCCAATATGTCTCAGTTTAGCCGTGGACTTTCCGGGTAAATTTGATAAGCTTATTCTAGTGGACAGCGGTGGCTTTAGCAATAAGGTATCTTTGAGCTACCGCCTGGCGACGTTACCTCTCTTAGGTAACATTCTACTTGGGCCAACGCTACTTATTAACAAAGCTACCATCGGTGCCGGAATGAGAAGGCAATTCTACAATCCCGAGATTGTCCCTGAAGAGTGGATTGACGCTGCATACAAGCACCTTAGAAGACCGAATAGAAAAAAAATAATGTTGAACATAATAAAAAGTTACACTAGCATCGGTAGTATACATCCTGAGGCAACTGTCACTGATAAACTGCCTCTGGTGAAGCAACCAACACTAATCGTCCACGGAATGCAGGACAAAGTTATCCCTGTTGAGCACGCCTACAACGCTTGTAATCTCATTTCTCTTGCAAGGCTGGAAATATTTGACCAGTGCGGTCATAATCCACAAATAGAGAAAGCATCGGAGTTTAATGAGGTAGTACTGTCGTTCTTGAGATCCACCGAATACCAGCAAGGACGCCAGGATAATAGCTAAGACTGCTTCATCCTCATATCAAGTGGAGCAATCTAGATAGTCAGCTAAACTTTTTGGACATTTGTTACTTATCTGAACAATCTGCAAAATTGTTGCATAAGCAGGTAGTCTACCTCTATCTAGAAAGATATTCTGGAATGATGCTCCCCGGAGGAATAGCATGTCCTGGAAACTCCATAGTTGTAATGCCCGGTAGTACCTTGCAGCCACGACCAATAACAGTATGAGACGGTATGATAACATCCGTACCGACCACGGTTATATCACAGTTCCCCCGGGCGAGGCTGGAGCCAAAACCAATATAGCAAAGCTCACCTACATTCACTCCCTTATACAGAATGCACTGGTCGACTACGCTGTGATACCCAATGAGACTATTTGTCATCATTATTGAATCTCGCACTACAGCCTGCTCCTCAACCCTTACACCTGAAGATAGGAGCGAGTTCTTGCCCAAGCCCTTAATGACACATCCTATATGGAAAGTTTAATGCCCTGCACAAAAAGATGTTTTGTGATTTCCCAAACAACTGATTTGAGTGGGCAGTCGTTAGGAGTAATAAGCAAGTTTAACCAAAAGCAGAGCAACCTCTCTAGCTGATATGGCGAACTCTATACCATTGCTATGCAAGGGAAATGTGAACTTTTTGGGCTTTGAGTGGACTGAAACGACCCAAATTGACAGTCCGTTGCCGAAAAGGTCGCAATACTCATAAATCTCCTTTTCTGCAGATTTAGCTTGTAGTAATACAAGCCAAAGGCGACTATAATATCCAGTATGGGCGAACAGACAGACGAAAGCGAAGAAAAGGCCTACCTTTCTGCTAAGTTAAAGAATGCTCTGGAACTTGATGGAAACCCAGTTGCCGTAAGCATTACTTCCGACAAGCCCCAAGGGTTAAAGGAGTGGCAACGCAGAGTAACACTATGCATGTTGATTCAAAGTGCCAGAAGAGGCCTATCCTTGTATTGCCCAGGTGAAAATATCATTTGCAATGGTAAAGCCCATATAGGGATAGGCAACTCACCAAGTTGGGATCTAGAGGATTTTCTCGTCCGAAGGGAGAAAATAGTTGGTTCCAAAACTGCTGCACGCAGAATGCTTGATTTAGCCAAGGTACAATCATCCGAGTTAGGAAAATATATTATTCTTTCCCCGTTAATGAAGGCAAATTTCCACCCTGATGTGGTTGTGTTCGTGGGTACGCCCCTTCACATTAGTCGCATTTTGTTCCTTGACGCATTCGAAACAGGAGAGATTAACATATTGCACAGAGAGCCTCTCTGTTCTGGAGTTATTGCCACACCAATTGCGACAAGGCAAATTGGAGTAAGTTTCTTGGATATGGCATGCAGATCCTTTGGACAATACAAACCAGAAGAAATGGCTATTGGTGTCCCGTACCACAGAGTCTCCAAGATTGTGGAAAATATTGACCATAGTATTGCTGGAACCGCAAAATCTAGTTTCCTTCTTAGACTTCTTCCCAGGATAATGAATTCTAATGGATCAGGGCAGCCCACTTCATAGAAGACCTTGTCTACTTTTAATCGTAGCCCCGCGCCTAGATTAGATGAACATTGTGGCTTTTTGTTGGCTAGAATGGTCGAATCCTAGTTGACTGACTGTGTGGGTACAAGTAAGAACCCTTACATCTTCTATTACTTTCAGTGGATTACGAATCCTGTTCAGTACCTAGAGCCATTCAACAGGTAGAACTCCAGATATGATTTTCAAGGCGCTAACAGGCTTTGTTTAGGAATCTTGGGGCAACAAGTCCATTAGGCTATGTCAGGGACAGGCTTTGTAACTCAGGTTGTCCGGTGAATCTAAGAGAGCATTTGTTGACTTTGCTCCCAATCTGTCTTAAAAAGCTTGTCAATGTGTGCCATAATCAGCCTCTTGTCCTCTTTACTAATTGGTCCTTCCTTAAGAATTTTTTCTCCACTTTGCTCCTGGGCTATCTCAAAAAGCTCATCGATGTGCTCCATAATTAGTCTCTTATCTTTTTCACTAATTAGTTTTGCTTCAGCAGACTTGCTATAGGTAACGTGTTTCAAATCGTCGCCACCAAAGGATATGGCGGATGTGTTTTCATACTGCAAACGTCCACCTTTGACTGATTTTGAGTACCGTAACACTTTTGTAAGTACATAGATACTAATGCTAATCATGCCTATCAATACCAGCGCTCCCAAGGATGCCAAAGCCCACTCAATACCACCAAATACAGCGGCACTAGTAAGAAGGGCAATAGCGGCAAGAATAAGCAAACCTAACCATAGTTTTTTATTTAGTATCGTCATTGCTCAACTCCCTCCTTTTCTCTATTCATAGCGCTACGTATGTCACGTGCTGTAAGGCAATAACACTTAATCCTTTACCCGAACTGGTACTGCAACAGGTTGCCGCCTTAGTTTGCCTAAGGCTTCCCACAACTCTTTCAAAATCTTGTCAATACTCCTCATCGCTCTGCAACCTCTCAACTATTATTATGAAGAAAAAAGCATAAGGAAGGCATAAGGATATGAGAGTAAGTTATAAGGATTTTATAAGGATTCTATGCCCTGAGAAAAAGAGGTGTTTAACATTATGGATAGATTTTTGGGAATGACGAGCTTATCCGGGGAATATTACTCTGGTTTAACAAACCGATAGCCAATGCGCGGTTCGGTCACAATGAACTGAGGATTTGAGGGGTCATCTTCTATCTTACGTCTGAGCTGGGTGATGAAAGTGCGAACATATTCGGTCTCATCACCATATTCCGGGCCCCAGACATTATGCAGTATCTCTCTGTGGGTTAGCACTTTTCCGCAATTGGAAACCAGATATGCCAGCAGTTCGTACTCTGTCCGCGTGAGTTTGACAATTTGCCCCCTCCGTTTAACTACCCGCTTAGAAAAGTCGACTTCCAGTTCTCCGGCATTGAACTTGGGAATGTCAGTGGTTGTGCTTGCAGAACGCCGCAGAGCAACTCTAATTCTGGCTAGTAGCTCTTCTACGCCAAAGGGCTTGGTAATATAATCGTCAGCACCCTCGTCCAGCGCTCTAACCTTGTCTTTTTCGTCTCCCCTTACACTCAAAATTATGATGGGCATATCTGCCCATTCCCTTATCCGGTGGCAAGCTTCTATGCCATCCATTCGGGGCATATTCACGTCTAGCACGATTAAATCCGGGAGAACACGTTCTGCCATTGCCACAGTCTCGATGCCATCCTGGGCAAGATATACCTCGTAGCCCCGAGCCTCTAAGTTGGCACGAAGAAACATGCGTATCTTTGGTTCGTCATCAGCGATGAGAATTCTGGTTTTTTTAGTCATTTAGTTTCAAGCCTCACTTGTCGCCGGGTAGCGCAACAGGCAATCTAAAGTAGAAAGTGGAGCCATGTCCGATTTTACTCTCGGCCCAAATCTGCCCGCCGTGACTGAGAATAATGGTCTGGCAAACAGCCAGGCCTAGACCAGTACCCCCGGGCATTTTTCGATTCTGGCTTCCACGGTAGAACTTGTCGAATATTTTCTCCATGTCCTTCTGTGGTATTCCCGCACCCTGGTCAGACACGCTTACCTCTATCATACCATCCTCATTCTGGGCCGCTATGGTTATGCAGGTACCTTCTTCAGAGTAAGCAGCAGCATTCTCTAGCAGGTTAATCAGTACCTGTCTTATTTGATTATAGTCGGCGTAGATTTCCGGCAAATCAGTCCCCAAATCAGTCTCGAAGGTGTACTTTTGTTGAACCAACTTCTGCCTTTCCATAACTCCACTGATAATGTCCGTAATATAGCAGTGTTCCTTCTCTGGTTTCCAGACACCTGCCTCAAGCCGGCTCATGTTGAGCAGATTGGTAACGAGACTGGCTAATCTGTCTGTCTCCTCGCTTATGCCGACTAAAAGCGTTTCTCTGGTTGTATCATCCAATTTTATATCTTTCTGCAGGAGGCTACTAACGATTCCCTTTATGGAGGTCAATGGTGACCGCAGCTCGTGAGAGACATTAGACAAAAGGTCAGATTTCAGTTGGTTGAGTTCGATAAGCTCCGTCTCAACCTTTTTCCGCTGTGTGATGTTTCTGAATGTGGCTAGTTGGCAAACTTCCCCATCGGAATCAGTGAAGGGTGAAGCAATCACATCATAAGTTCTGCCATCTGTGAAGTTATACTCCAATCTCTCAGTTGTCCCACCTATAACATTTGGTAGCTTGCAGGTTTGGTCGCAGGGGCTATCAAAGTCGTGCAGGTATTCATAGCAGTAAGAGCCGGTGCCTTCACCGAATTCCCTTACCATGCTTGGATTCGTAAAGCGTATCCTGTAATCAGGGCCAATAAGTAATACCCCGTCTTCCATTCTCTCCAGTATCCCCAGAAGCTTGTCTCTCTCACTCTCTATCAGAGCCTCAAGACGGCTACGCCGTTCAGACTCATTGTGCACCATTCCGGTAAGGGTACCCATGATGCCCGCAACTATAGTAAAAAGCACCATTCTAATTGTCGGGTCGGTAAAAGGAGATATAATCAAAGCGCGGGGTAAAAAGACAATAAAAGAAGCAAGTGTAGTAATCAACGCCCATTTTACCCTGAAGATATAGCCAGTATAGATTACTGGAATTAGAAAAAAGAGGCGATGTACATCGTGTACGCCGTAGAAGAAATCCCAGCGTAGGGCCTCCCACCCGGCGAGGTCCACCAGTTCTCCAAAGTAGTAGACTATGCTGTAGTACACAAATAGGAAGGTTATAAAAGACCTGTGGAAGTCGCGTCTTCTGAGCACGTCTAAGAGTCTACGGCGAAAAGTAAGCTCGTCCACCTTGTTTTTCCTTGATTGCTTAGATCTTACAACAGTAGTGTCCCGCTATGATTCTGTTTCCAGTCTATAAAGTTGGGTAGTAACTTAGTAGTATCTTATTTTAGCATAACTTTACTATATCACGAACTCAAACACGGCAAATGAGAGTCCAAAGTATTAGAGCTGAAATTCCTCTGATTCCTCATGACAAGGTCCTCTCTCCCTCCCGGATTATACTCTGACCCTGCCAGACCTTCCTAATCTTCCTAACCTATTGTGTCCAGCCTTAGGGGTTCACTCCAGACTTACTTATATTGACCGGCGAATCTCTATCCAATATAATATAATTCATAAAGGAGGCAAGTGGTTCCTGCCTTTTCCCCTCGGTGCCTTCCAAGCAGGTTGTCACGGGTTCGAGTCCCGTCTCCCGCTCCAAAAGCTGGGCAACTCCCTGCCCAGGGGGAAAATAACCATAAAGTGACCGACCGCCAGTAAATAATTAATTTTAAACAGGCTGGATAGCCGGAAAGGGTGTTATTATGCAGTATAAAAAATTGGGAAGAACAGGGCTTAAGGTTTCGGCACTGTGCCTCGGTACTATGACCTTCGGAGCCCAGGTGGAGGAGACAGAGGCTTTGAAAATAATTGGGAAAGCTCTGGAAGATGGGGTCAACTTCTTCGATACTTCTAATGCATATGTTCAGGGAAAGTCTGAGGAAATCGTTGGCAAGGCGCTGAAGAAAGAGCGCCAATCCGTGGTACTGGCTACGAAGGTTTCACTCAGGATAGGACCGGGCGTTAATGATTCAGGACTATCACGCAAGCACATAATGAGGGGAGTAGAGGACAGCCTGCGCCGTCTGGGGACAGACTACATTGACCTCTATTACGCTCATATGCCAGACCACGACACGCCTATAGAGGAAACATTACGCGCTCTGGATGACCTGGTTCGTCAGGGGAAGGTGCGCTATATAGCCTGCTCTAACTTCCATGCCTGGAGGCTCTGCAAGGCGCTGTGGGTGAGTGACCTCCGCAATTTAGCACGGTTTGATTGTGTTCAGTCGCCATATAACCTGCTTACCCGGGACATTGAAAATGAGCTGCTGCCCCTTTGTGCCAGTGAGGGAGTGGGAGTATGTGTCTATAATCCTCTGGCAGCCGGCCTACTTACCGGTAAGCATGACCCGAATAAGCCACCGGCTGAAGGAACCAGGTTTGCTCTTGCACAGGGGTATTATCAACGGTACTGGTCGGATATTAACTTTAAAGCGGTAGCCAGTCTTGGAAAGATTGCCAAGGAGCATGACCGGAGTCTGGCCCAGTTTGCCTTAGCTTGGATACTGAGTAATGAAACAATAACTTCACCTATCTGCGGTGCTTCTTCAGTTAAGCAGTTAGAAGAGAACCTGGGAGCTACTGAAGTAAAATTATCAGAAGAAGAACTCGCCGGCTGCAACGAAGTATGGCAGCAGTTTAGGCCAGTTAGATTCTCCTACGGAAGGTAAGAGTTATTATTTACCATCCACCGGCTCCGGACCGTATCTATTATCGGCTAACTCAAGGAGAAAATGAGGCGGGTTCGGGTCCCATCTCCCGCTTTATAGGCACAAAGGACAGGCTCAAAATCTCGACTCGTAGCGGCTCTCCGTGTGGCCGGGGGAATCCAAACTTTTTCACTGTTTCTCTAATCATTAGCCTGCCGATGGGTAAAAACAGAGCATCTACCCGTCACCTCTTTCACGAATTTGGTTCGATGGATAACTCAGGTATATTAACATATGTGATTGGACACTGTAACATCACCTACCAGGAGGCCGATAGCCCAGGCTGGCCGCTTTTTTACATATATCCACCGCTTCAGGCAAGGTAAGAAGCGGTATGTATTTAATAGATGATGCCGCTCCCTCGGCCATAAACGTTACACCTACCGTGTATACGTTTTTCAGGTCAGGAGACTCCACAATCAGATAAGTCTTGTTCTCTATGCCAGAGACGTAATACTGCTCTAACTTACAACCTGCCGCCTCAAAAATAGGTTTGAGAACCTCACCACGGTCCTCGGGATTCTGCAACATGCCTGAAAAGGCCGGAGATGCTAAAGTCTCCTCTATTAAATACTTTGCCATATTAATAATCTCCTTTCTTCTTCGTGAGTTATCATCCCTCACTGCCTACCGCAAAACTGAGGGGTGTCCAAATTGAGCATAGGCAGCACCTCCTTTCTAAATCAAAAAGGGCACCTTTCACCCTATATCTCAACTATAGGTCGCAGTGCCCTTGTTTCACCATCTCAGCCTCTTAAACCGGTATTCTATTTTGAGGTCGTTTTACACGTTGTTATTTGAGTTTAGCGCTCACCTGTATACTTGTCAATGCACATTGTGTATCAACTGAATTAGGAATTTGATAAGGGGAAACTGAAAATTTCGGTGTTGAGATATGTGACAGAATGGACATTTAGTATCATGGATAGCCATGCTAAATACAGGTGCCCAATTCTTGTGTTATAATTCACGATAGAGGAAATTGGCTATGGCCGAACTGACAGCCAAAGAAAGTGATGCATTACTCAACGCAGTGAGAAAAATCTATGCCTACAAACTCATGCAGGCTATGGGTTATCAAAGACTGATAAAAAAGGCAACCGAAGAGAGAACCAGGCAGCTCTTAGCGGAAATCAGCGCCAATGAACTCAGTGATGCTAAATCCTGGTCACAAAGAATCGAGAAGTTAGCAGACGGCGACAAGAAATCTCGCAGAGCTGCTTTTTTAAATCAAAGAGTTGGGCTTATGATGGGCATTTTAGGTACCAAGGGTTTCTTCGAGTGGGCTATCATTGCCGAAGACGAGAGCGTCGAAGATCTTTCTGTTCAAGCGGCGAATATCAGCGACTTGGCCACTTCGGAGGAATGGACCAGAGTAGCTTCTGACGAGCGGTTACATATAGAGAGGATCAAAAAAGAGGTCTTGGGTATGGAGGGATGGGAGATGGGAGGTGGTGGTGGAGTAAGAGATGTCATCTTTGGAGCTAATGACGGCTTGGTATCAATACTGGCACTTGTCGCTGGAGTTTACGGGGCAATTACAGAAAGCCACCCTATTCTCATAGCCGGCATTGTCGGGGCGGTTGCCGGGGCCATATCTATGGGCGCTGGGGCTTACTTGTCATCTAAATCAGAAAAGGAAGTGACTGAGAAAGAAAGCGACAGAAAAGGGGTCAAGAGAAAAGGGACTCCTGAAGAAGAGAGGGAGAGCCTGGTCAAGTTCTACCAGGTAAGAGGATTCAAGAGACGGGATGCAGAGGTTGTTGCAGACAGAGTAGCTCTACAGGTGGAGTCAAGGGAGTCCTATACCATCGGAGAGGAGGTCGGGCTGGCCTCAGAAGAATCATGGCCTCCGAGCAAAGCGGCTCTTTTTACCGGGCTATCATTCGCTGTTGTATCTCTTATTCCCATCATGCCCTTCGCCTTTATGGAGGTAAACCCAGCAGTGATAACGGCGGCAATCGCCAGCATAGGCTGTCTCTTCTTAGTTGGAGCCAGTAAAGCCATCTTCAGCAGACAGAGTTGGGTTCGGAGCGGGATTGAGATGATGGCGATAGGTACCCTAGCCTCAGTGGTGACGTATGCCATAGGACTGTTAATCCCAGTCTAGCCCCACATGGCACCTAAATAATCTCCCACTCGCAGTAGGGGTCGCCGGCAGCGATACACTTTATTTCTCTGACATGCTTGTTCTTAACCGCTGAGAAAACACCATTCAAGAAACCTGTGGTGAAGTAGCATGAAGGCTGTGCGGTTTTCATTCGGAATCTTTCACAGTTCT
>CAYNFT010000065.1:0-12051 GCA_964396535.1 uncultured Dehalococcoidales bacterium
ACTCTGACACATCCCCGCGAAGCTCTGGACTACAACCGTGAATTTATGACCCAAATAACCTCCTCAAAGGTTAGCCAGACCCAGGGCAGGCTGGGTACACCGTTTATCTTCGGCGCTACTAATACACAAGGCATGGTAAATACACATAACTCGCTTCTTACCCAGCTTGTAAATTCTGATGCGGTAGAAGCAGAAGCGATTGATGAATACATCAGCGGCATGGCAGCCTGCTGGGGTTGCGGGGTACACTGTAGAGGCAAGTTCGTCATACCGGAAGGCCCCTATGCCGGCGTATATGACGAAGGGCCAGAGTATACCCACCAGGTCTCTTACGGCTCCATAACCGGCTGCCGGAATACAATTGCGATACTTGAAGGGACCCACCTGACCAATATGTATGGTTTAGATGTTCTGGAAGTCGGCAACCTTATCGCCTGGGCGATAGAGCTGTACGAAGAAGGCATTCTGACCGATAAAGACACGGATGGCCTCGAATTAAGATGGGGTAACCACGAGGCAGTCCTGGAAATGACCCACCGTATTGCCCGTAGAGAGGGACTGGGTGATATTCTGGCCGAAGGTGGATTCCGCGCCGCCGAGATAATCGGCAGGGATTCAATCAAACACTTCGTACATGTCAAAGGCATGGGCCAGATGAACTCCGACGAGAAAGCCACCCCGGCACTGGCTCTCAATATTGCTACTGCATCCCGCGGCTGCGACCATCTAAGGAGCCGGCCGGCTATTGACCTGTACCACCTGCCTGAGGATGTCCTGAGAAAGATTTATGGTCAGCCTGTTCCCTACGATGGTCCGCTGACCTCCGACTACCGCGAATATGAAGGAAAGGCCTGGGAGGTCTTCTGGCAGGAGAACTGCTATATGGCAGTTGACAGCCTTGGCATCTGCAAGTACCACACAACCTTCCTGGGAGCTACTCATCCCAACTTTGAAGAATGGTCAAGGTTAATATACCTGATTACTGGTCTGGAGATGAGCCCGCTGGATATCTGGACAGCCGCCGAGCGGGCGAACAATATAGAGAGATTGTTTAATATGAGGGAGGGCCTGACCAGAAAAGATGACTGGCTGGTTGACCGCTATTTCGATTTACCCAATAAACTCGGTATTCCCGCGGTCCGCGGGCTGAGTATAGACAGAGAAAAACTCACCAAGATGATTGATGAATTCTATCAGTACCATGGCTGGGACGAAAATGGCGTTCCCACTCCAGAGACTTTAAAGAGGCTCGAAATTGATAAAGAGCCATCACACCTGCTCTAAAACTTGAAGACAGGAGAATATTAGTGGGCAAAGTATTAGTACTGGACTATGAGAAATGCACCGGTTGCCGTGAATGTGAAATGGTATGTTCCATACAGCATGAAGGGGTTAGTAACCCAGCACGAAGCCGTATAAAAGTGGTTAAAATGGAATGGGAAGGGCGATATATCCCTGTAGCCTGCCAACAATGTGAATCAGCCCCGTGCATGGCAATATGCCCGGTAAAGGCTATCTCCCGGGACGAGATTTTAAATAGAGTAGTGGTTGATTACGATGTGTGCATTGGCTGTCGGATGTGTGTCGCTATCTGCCCGTTTGGGGGTATGTCATTTGATACGCTAGCTCAAAAGGTAATTAAATGCGACTTCTGTGACGGGGACCCCCAGTGTGTCCGGTTCTGCGAGACCAAAGCTATTCGATATGCGGATGCCAGTGAGCAGGCTCTCATGAAGCAGGTTGCAGTGGCAGACAAATTTACAGGACTAATGCAAAAGGTTGCCGCAGCCATAACCACTGTATAGTGCGGACCGGTGTACAAGAAAGGCCACCTGCGTAATTATTCTGTCAAGGCTAGGCTCACTTCCCTCATGGCAGGAAAAGCTTGGGCATCGCTATTCAAGATGCAGGATGGTTAGCAGGGATACCTATAATAATCATGATTTCCAGAGGCTGAGGTAGTGGCAAAGCCTGATAGCTATTTGATGATATGAATAGAAGTACAATAGATTCAAAGCCCCAAAATGAGTGGGGATGGCAAGTTGCCATCTATCTTTACCTTGCCGGCATGGGGGCAGGCGCTTTAGCCATCGGCCTTCTTGTGGATTGGTTAGGGTATTCGCCACAACCCCCAAGAGCGGTATTGCTATGGGGGTCCATCATGGTTGCTATCGGTGCCCCCTTCCTCATCTTGAAGCTGGGCATAAAAAGGAGGTTTCTAAATACAGTACTGAACCCGAGAACCTCATGGTTATCTCGAGGATTTTATATCCTCTCAATGTGCATCATTGTCGGAGTAGTAATTTTCGGGATTTCCCTTCTCCCCTTGATTGGGATAAGTATCAGCAAATGGTCATCCGCTCTGCTGATACTGGATATTATCGGTTTTATCTTAGCCCTGGCGACAGCTATATATACCGGGATTCTCATACAATCCGTCAAGTACGTAACCTTTTGGAACACGTCCTTTCTACCTACTCTGTTTACAGTTTCGGCATTATCTACAGGGTCAATGGCAATTATCCTGTCAGTACTGGGATATAGTATTCTGACTCCTTCTGAAGGGTACCCTGCTCAACTGATGGACGTGTTGATGCGTACAGAACAGGTGCTTATTGTGATAGAAGGCATCGTACTTTTCCTTTACCTTTTCTTCAGATACAAGGCAGAAGAAGAAGGCAAGAGTTCTGTCCGCCTGTTGTTGTCAGGAAACCTGAAGTTTGTATTTTGGATAGGCATTATTGTTTCAGGTTTTCTCTTCCCCATTATTCTTGAAGGTATTTATTCTCAGTTCCACGAGCAACACGCCTTACTGTTTCTAGCCGGAGTTTCCTTATTGATAGGGGGTTTCTTCCTCAGGTACGGGGTCGTTTACGCGGGCATCAAAGATCAACATCCTTTGCAGAAGTTGATTGAGATTCAATATAACCTTAGAATCTTGAAAGAGAACCGGGGATGATTTTAATTCGAAAGGTCGTTTAAGAAGGGAATTTACAGATGTACGATAAGGTATTAGTCATCGATTACGAGAAATGCACCGGGTGTCGGATGTGTGAGCTTGTCTGCTCTGTCTTCCACACTGGTGCCAGCAATCCCAGCCGCTCTCGAATCAGAGTAATCAAATGGGAGGATAGTGGACTTTATCTTCCCCTAACCTGTCAAAACTGTGAAAAACCATTCTGCGTAGAGGTGTGCCCGACAAAAGCCTGCCACATCGATTCGGAAAGGCATATGGTCGTCATTGATAAGGACAAGTGTATTGGGTGCAAAACCTGTATCCTTGCCTGCCCCTTTGGAGCACCTTTATTCGACAAGACTGAGCGCGTGACAGTCAAATGTGATTACTGTGATGGTGATCCCCAGTGCGTCCGTTTCTGCGATGTTGGTGCCATTAAGTACCTTGATGTCTCCGAAGTGAGTAATGTGAATCAGTATGCGGCCGCCGAGAGGTTCACCAGCGCCATACGGAAGCAACCTGGCACGTAATGCCTACTACGTGCCAACCTGAAGATAGAAAGTGATGGATATAGCCGAGCTAGTAAGCTACACTCCGAAATAAATAAAAGAAAGCACGACAAGCAAGGAGTAAGCGCCTAACCCCTTAAAATATAAATAAGGCTCACCTCGATTAACTCGAGGTGAGCCTTTTCCTCTGGCAATATTTCTCGCCTTCCCTGCTTAAATCTTCTTTATTCTGCACAGCAGGGCTTTCATCTCGGTATATCCGGTGACGGGGTCTCGGGTGTCCAGCGAGGTAAGCAGATTAGAATTAGCCTCAGCCCAGCCGTGAGGAATACTGACTATCCCGGGAGCTAAATCAGCTGTGGTCTTCACCCTGAGCGCTATCTGCCCCTTTACCGTTTCCACAGTCATCATATCACCATCAACAATACCATACTTCTCCGCCGTTTCAGGATTTACCTCTGCAATCGGCTCTGGAACCTCTTTCCGCAGGGACGGTAAGTTCCTGAACTGTGTATGGGTGTACTGCGGAATCCGGGCACCTGTGCTCAGAATCAATGGGAACTTTTCAGCCAGTTCCGGGGTGCTGACCGGGCTCTGGCTGGGCTCAATAAAAAATGGTAGCGGGTCATAGCCATTCTCCAGTAATGTCTCCGAATAAATCTCTATCTTCCCGGAGGGAGTCCTGTAAACGCCGCTCTGGTATTTCTTATCTTCCGAAACATAGAACATACCTTCCGGATGCTCCTTCTCCAACTGTTCCCTGGTCAGACCACTCGGCTTCAAGAAGAAATCGACGACCTCCTCCTCAGTTTGCCAGGGAAAGAAAGCTCCGTAGCCCATTCTCCTGCCTATTTCCGACCAGATTTTCCAGTCAGGCCAGCTTTCGCCAACAGGCTCAATCACCTTCTTGCGGAGTAAAGCATATGGTATACCAGTATTCACACCATAAACATAGCCAACGCCGCTCTTTTCCAGGAAGGAACAGGCTGGAAGCACCATATCAGCCAGCTTGGCGGTTTCCGTCATAAACAGGTCCGTCACTACCATGAAGTCCAGCTTCCTCATAGCCTGTCTAACCCGCACGGAATCTGGCAGAGTAATGGCGGGATTACCGCCGTTAACAATTAAAGCCTTGATAGGATATGGCTTTTCGTCGAGAACGGCATCAGCAAACAGCATCTGTTGACCGTAGGGAGACAGTCTACCCCAGAACCGGCGAAACAGGGGATGCTCATCAGTGCCAATCGGCTCACTAATCTCCGTAACCCTGAGGTCACCCAGGCGGATAAACGGTATGCTTATCCAGCTACCGGGAACATCCACATTACCGGTAATTATCTGCAAAATGGCCAGGGCGCGGTTGCCCTGGAAACCGTTAATGTGCTGGTCAATAGAGCAAGTACCGGGCACGTTGGCGGCTGGCTTACTGGTGGCGAATATGCGGGCAATCTTCTTTATATCATCAGCCGGGACCCAGGTTATCTCCGCCACCTCCTCCGGCGGATACTGCTTGACATGCTCCACCAGTTTGTCGAACCCAATGGTGTTTTTCTCAATAAACTCCTTATCATAGAGTTTTTCGCCTATGATGACATTCATCATCCCCAGCATCAGAGCGGTATCCGTTCCCGGTCGTATCCGGATATGAATACCCCTCTCCGCCATCGGGATACGCTTGGGGTCGATAATAATCAGGTTTTCTATAGTGCCGTTATCCAGGGCTTTATAGACCTTAGCTCCTATAGTTGCCCTTGAGTTATCCATGTTCTGTCCCCAGATGATAACGCACTTGGAGTTCCACGGTTCCTCTATCGGATAGCCACCGAAGGTCATCTGGCGGGCCATAATCCGGGAGCGGAAGCAGTTGCCTTCTACCGATAGTAAGTTTGGCGTGCCATAGACACCACGGAACCTCTGGGCAAAACCGGCCAGTTCGATATTCTCGGTCCCTATCGAACCGCTGTAGACAGCCAGAGCCTTAGCGCCATATTTATCCTTGACCTGTTGCAGTTCTTCAGCTATGGTGTCCAGTGCTTCATCCCAGGTAATCCTCTCCCAGTTACCGTTCACCTTTTTCATCGGGTATTTCAGCCTGTCCGGTGAGTAGACATACTCCACCAGCGCCTCTCCCCTAGGACAGATATAACCTTCGCTGACCGGGTGCTCGACCATACCTTCTACCTTGACCAGCTTGCCATCCTCAACATAGGCATTTATGCCACAGCTATTGATACATAATATACAATCAGTCTTGATTATTTTTTGCGCCATGCTATGCTATTACCTCCTGTTCATATGAATACTTAATCTACGCACTTGCTTCAAACAGAATGACAAACTTAGAGGGCAGCTTACCCTCTCAGCCAAGTTCTAATCGTTTACTTATTCTTCCAGACAGGGTTCCTTTTCTCCAGGAAGGATTTTAGCCCCTCCTGGCCATCCTCTGTTTGCCAGGTCTTTATCCCCAGCTCAACGCCTTTTTGCATAGCTGCATCAAGTTCAGCAGTATCGGCACACTGATAGAAAGCATCTCTGACGAGCTTTACGCCAAGGCTGCTTTTACTCAGTAGCTTTCGAGCAAATTCCTCGGCAGTGCTGTCCAACTCTTCTTCCGATACAACCTTGTTTACCAAACCGATTCGTTCTGCCTCTTGAGCGCTTATATTCTCCCCCAGGAGAAGGAATTCAAAAGCCTTCTTCTCCCCCATAATCCTGGGGAAAAACGGAGCAGCCGCCGGTGCCAGGCCACCCAAACTTATCTCTGGCTGGCCAAGCGCAGCTTTCTCAGAAGCAATCGCCATATCACAGCCGGCAACAAGCTCACAGCCACCCCCCAAAGCTACGCCATTCACTACCGCAATGCTTGGCTTGCCAAGGCTTCTTAAAAGCGTGAATATCCTGCCAAATTCTCTCATCATCTTGGGCATCATCTCTCCAAGGTGGTCCTTTACCTCTACCCCGGCGCAGAAAGCCCTGTTCCCACTCCCGCGGATTAGCAAAACCTTCGTCTCTTCGTCTTTGGCTAACTCTTCCAGGGCGGTATTGATTTCCACCAAGGTGTCGTGATTCATTACGTTAACCGGCGGTCGGTTAATAGTGAGTTTCGTTATGCCTTCCTTTTTCTCCAGGGTAATATTTTGAAACTCCATGTCTCCTCCTCTGAATGCTGTTTGAATTGCTATGTGCAATAGTATTTTCTATTAAAACCCTGCAAGTAGGATGGCATGCCTGACCTCAGCTAGCACGTCATCAATAATGCTAGCCCATCCGTATCTCTTTGTCAAACCAAAAAAAGAAAGTCCGGGGTATCCCGGGCTTTCTTTTCAGCGTCGGATTTTTCGACGGTCTTCAGCTCACAGCTTGGACAGTGCTAAAGCCCATGAACTCGCTTTGGATTGTCGTAAAGTATCGCCTTTTTCGTATCTTCCCTGAGTCCAAGCTCATCAATCCCCGCTAGATATCTGTCCCAGGGCAGACCATTGGTGCCAAAGATAACCTTGCTTGCGCCCACCCTTGTTTTCATGAAACTTACCAGAGGCTCGGTGAAGTATCTGGGGAGCCAGGCGCTTATATTCAGATAAACATTAGGCCATTTGATGGTTACGGCGACCATCTCGTCAACCCAGGGGTACCCGGTGTGTGTCCCGATAATGGTCAGTTTGGGAAAGTCACAGGCAATTCTATCCAGGCAAATGGGTCTGGCACCCTCGCTGGGCATGGCTTCAAGGACATGACCGGTCTGCATAGATACCGGTACTCCCAGCTCCTCGCATCTGGCATAAAGGGGATACATTTTCCTGTGGTCCAGCGGTATATCATAGCCATAAATATGGATATAAACACCTTTATAGTTGCGCTCTTTAACATCAGCCTCCAACTTCTTCAGGCTTGCATTAATGTTAAGGGGGTCGTAGTCGGCGAGACCATAGACCCTTCCTGGATACTTCTTGGTCAACTCGTCAATAGTATCCGTCATATCCAGGGCAAACCTTGTTTGTCTAGTGTACGACCAGGCCAGGAGGTCAGTAGCCAGTATCGTCTCCACTCCAGTCTTATCCATAGCTGCAATAAGATCTTTATCTGTGGCGTAACCGTCACCCCAGGCAGCTTCAACCTGACATTTGAGCTCACCGGGGGAATTTGTGGCACTAACCCAACTATCTTCCCACTCCTTGAGCAAAAGCGGGAAAAGGCAATCTATAGCCTTGACTTGTTCTGCCATTATGTCCTCCTTGTTTTTATTTCTAATCTGGGGAGAACCATTTGCTTCCCCAGTAAAAAGCATATCTATATACTCAACTTTACCTTACGAGAATTAACGCGAGCTATCACCTCCTTTCCTCAACCCTGGCCCCGTGGAACTCCAGCCTCGTATCGAATTGAAGCTTCAGTGCACGTTAAGTCTTTACACCCATTGGGTTCTTCCAGCCAGCCCCATCTCAGGAAGCCACACAGAGGGCTTTTAACCCATCTTAGCATAGGAAGCTACTGTATCGCCAGTTTGATGTAGGGAATCCAGGTTCAAAAATCCTTTAAAAATCAGGGATTAGCACTATCCTTTTGTCCAATCCCCCCTTGTGGACATCGTCAAATGCTTGCTGAATCTGGCTCATTGGCCTGGTCTCGATAAAGGGCTCTATCTCTACTTTCTTTTCCTGAACCAGCTTGAGGACTTCAGGATAGTATTTAGGTAAACAACCCCAGGTACCCTTGATGTCGGCATCAAACGCCATTAACCTTGATAGCTGATATTCATTCTTCTGCATCCCGTAACCGGCTATAATCAGTGTGGAAACAAAGGACAGCAGCTCCAAAGCAATCGCTTGCCCATCTGCTGTTCCGGTCCACTCAAATATCTTCCAGCCATAAACGGGCAGACTTTTTTCTTTTGAGTAGCCCCGATATTCATCCCTGACATCCCTGGCACTCTTATCAATGGTACTGATGGTACGGGTTGCCCCATATTTCAAAGCTCTTTCGAGCTTCTCGGGATTACGGGCAATGACAATCACCTCTTTAGCGCCTAATGCGGACAGGATTTGAGTGGCATATACTCCGAGCCCCCCGGTACCCCCAGTCACAACGGTCAAATCACCGGGTTTAACCTCTGCCCTCACTGCCGCCTGGTAAGGTGAAGTTACGGCATCGGCAATTACTGCGAAGCTCGAGAGTGGCATACCCTTCTTATCCTCAATCAAACATAAATCTTCAGAGGGTACCACAATATGACTGGAAAAGCCGCCGTAAATCCCCATACTATTTCCAGGCATCTTCTGAGCCAGGCACCGATTGCCTCTGCCACTGGCGCAAATAGGGCAGTTATTGCAGGGCATCACCGCCGGTACAATAACTTCTTTGCCTACCCATGCACCATCGCCGGCGATTACCGTGCCGCTAATTTCGTGCCCCAGGGTCAGCGGCGGTTGGGTCACTGTAGGTACACCATCGTAAAAGTATCCCAGGTCAGTATGGCATACCCCGCAGCCAGCAATTTCGACCACTACCTCGCCCGGTTTTAGCTCAGGCACATCGAGACTGACTCTAGCCAGTTTTCCCGGCTCCGTCATCTGCCAAGTTTCAATTTTGTCTGGTACATTTGCCATCTTTACCTCCTTTTAGAAATCGAATTTAACAACCTTTCCCCATTATCCCATCTTTACCCCTCACTCCATATTATCGACCTTTATGGAGCATAATACAACCTCATAAGCAGTTGATTTTATCAATTTTGCCTATAAGTTGTCAATCAAATATTCACGCTCATATGATTAGTGACAGTTTACCCTTTTTCTTTATAATATAATGAGTACAGTCGAACGCATGTCCTGCCACAACGGTTGAGGAAGAGGGGAACCGATGGAATGATGTCGGAAAACAATAATATTAAGGTATACAATTTAGTGGTTGATGAGCAAGGTGTCCGCCTTGATAAGTATGTTACTGAGCACTGCCCGGAACTCTCCCGGACGCGGGCTCAAAAGCTTATTGGCGATGGCTATATCAGGGTCAATGACCGTGTCGCCAAGGCAGGACTTAAGCTAAATACTGGTGATAGGTTAACCATTAATATACCCCCCACACCCGGTTCTCTTCAGCCCGAGCCTATTCCACTAAATATCCTTTACGAGGATGATGACCTGCTGGTTATAGATAAGCCTGCCGGGCTGACTGTTCATCCCGCACCGGGGCATCCTGCCCATACCCTGGTTAATGCTATCCTGTCTTACCTGTCCAGCCTGCCTGATACCGGTGACTGGCAGCGACCGGGGATTGTGCACCGTTTGGACAGGGATACCTCAGGGGTAATGCTGGTTGCCAAAAACAGTGCTGCTCACCAGAATCTGACAGACCAGTTTAAGACCCGCTCTGTGGTCAAAGCCTATCAGGTACTGGTAAAAGGACGCCTGACTCCAGAAGACGGCATTATTGAGGCACCCGTTGGTCGCGACCCCCGACACCGACAGCGAATGGCCGTGGTAGCCGAGAGCCGGGGCAGGGAGGCACGTACTGAATATCACGTGATTGACTACATAGGTGACTATTCCCTGCTTGAGGTCAGACCCGAGACCGGCCGCACCCACCAGATACGCGTTCACCTGGCAGCCATTGGCTATCCCGTGGTGGGAGATAAAATCTATGGCGTCAAATCCCCCCACCTCTCCCGCCAGTTTGTCCACGCCTCCCTCCTAGGTTTTAAGCTCCCCTCCACCGGAGAATATGTTGAATTTACTTCTGACCTCCCCCCAGACCTGGCCCAGGCACTAGAGATGTTTAGAAACCTATCCCCCTAGTGCAAAGCAGTGATGAGTGGCGTCTGAGAGGGGCTTCGCCCCCTCTCTCAAATTCCTTCCCCCTCTCCTTAGAAAGGAGAGGGGGATACAGGGGGTGAGGTTTATACAAATAACGGCTAGAATCTTGGGGGTGTGGAGTGGTAGAATAGAAGGCAAATAAAGCGGGGGTAACGCTATGAGGTTTGAGATTAAGAAGTACTATTCGGGATTTTGCAATTACATAATTGAAGCTAATAACGAAGAACAAGCATACGAAATGGTTAAAGAAATGCCGATAAACTATAATGAAATATTAGAAACATTGGAAGATTGGGAGGAATGTGATGAAATCGAATCGGTCGGAAGTGCGTAAAACCACAAACCGTATTAGGAGAATGCGGTGCAAGAATTGCGGGAGAATCTTGAATGTTATATGGTTTACGGCTTTAATGACAGAAGAATGGACGTGGGACGGCACAGGTTACAACGAATGCACCGCAAGGCATAGTCTCATTACTAACCCCGATTCAAATGTAATATGCCCTAATTGTGAGCAAGTGATTGGTACAGGACGAGACTTTGGTTTTGGACAGGGATTCAAATAAGAGGGGAAAGCCATTCAGATGATAACTATGAAAGATAGGAAGTCATTATATACTTGAAATGGGGGTGAGGAAAAATGGAAAGCAAATCGTCAAACGTGATTAGAAGTAAAAGTCAAATCCCTTACCCTTATGCAACGATTAGAATGACTCAAAGCCGAATAGATAAGGGTTTGATTGCTATTCCTATGGCTTTGGCAGAGTGGTTTCCCAATTATAATGAGACTATCGAAGTTTATTTAAACGATTCGCCCGTCTCTCACACAAAACGTTATTCTTCGTATACTAGTAGCACTCATGAATGTAGAATTGGAGGCATAAGAGAGTGGTTTCAGCAAAACAACATCAAGAGCGGGGAGGAAATAGTTATTCAGCTCGTAGACAAGGAGCGTTTCATCTATAGGCTTATCCCTGAACGAAACTTTATATTAACAACTCAAGAGTTGCAACACAGTTTTGATGAGTCTGAAACTGAACAGGAGGCATCAGAAACCATTACAACTCTCGCTGAATGGACTCATCTAAACAGAGGTAAGGTTGTACTTGGAGAATACTATCGCTTAATTAATATCTTGCCTTCTGAAGAAAGACAATATGTTAGGAGGAGGATTAGCCGAGCGAGAGAAAGTGTGCCACCCAATTTAAGGACTTTGTTGGAAGATATTTATGAGGGGCATTGTCAAGTATGTGATTTCTGGTTTCTCAAGAGAGATAGAAAGCCATACTTTGAAATTCATCATATTGACCCAACGAAAGGCCATCATACCAAGAATGTTCTCGTGGTGTGTGGAAACTGTCATAATCAGTTTGAATATACCTATGTGAGGCAAGAGTTCAACGATGATAGCTGGCTCGTCAGAGTTTCTTTCAACGAAGCTATGTACCCAGTAAAACAGGCTACGTTAGATATGGAGAAAGAGGGATTCTTCAAAGAACTTTTTGTCTGACTTTGCTGCTACAATAAAGGCCGGAAGACATTATATCGGCTATGATACAGAAGAAGAGTATGTAGAGTTAGCTGAAAAAAGAATTAGAGAATACAGGCAACAACTAACTATACCCTTGTTTGAAGAAAAAACCGAGAGTTTTAACGTAGTGAGAGATAACCAAGCAGCCTACTCACCAGAGAATATAAAAGATGCCTGACTCAGTTAGAGTACGCTTTGCGCCGAGTCCTACCGGCTATCCCCATGTGGGCAATATCAGGACTGCCC
>CAYNFT010000066.1:0-12050 GCA_964396535.1 uncultured Dehalococcoidales bacterium
CACCATCTCAATCTCCCCTTTTTTATCTGTTACTTTGCTGTCGAGTCTGGCTTCTAGGAGGCGGCTTAAAAGGTCTTTCATCTTAGGGCCGGGTGAAAAGCCCATCTTTTGCAGGTCGTTGCCAGTGAGGGATGGCTTGATGTAGCGGAGCCTGCTGAGAAATAGCTGGATGTGCTGTTGTGCCGTTGGTGAATCGCTGGCAAGGTAGCTGGCAGTAAGCGCTGAAGGGGAGTGGCCATGTAAGAGCTGGTAGATACGGCTCGGTGCGATGTCAGGTTCAACCAGCGCCTTCATTCTGGCTTTGATACTATAGCTATCTCTCAGGGTCCCGGTATGTGATTTGCGCAATCTGAGCCTTTGAATGAATTCCTCGGTTTCTTCATCGCTCAGTCGGTAAGTCAGCAGTGCGAGATACAGTTCCACCGAAGGCAAATTTGGAGAGCTGGCTTTACGTGCCTCCTCGAATTTCTGTCTCAGCCAGTCATCACCCTTCAGAGACGGGTGTATTTTGGTCAGCACCCCCAGCTCTTCGGCACGGCGGATGCCTTTCTCCGGGAATTCCTCCTTTAGTATAAGCTCAAGCTCGTGCCGTATCCGGTCTCCGCTGATGGTGTCCAGCATCGCTATATTCTGTTTGAGCAGTCTCAGTGTATCCGGCTCCAGTTTGAAATCCAGCCGTTGCTCGTAGCGCAGAGCCCGCCAGATACGGGTAGCGTCGTCGATAAAGCTATTTTCGTGCAGAATGCGTATCAGTCCTTTCTTAAGGTCATCCCTGCCTTCATACAGGTCAATCAATCTGCCCAAGCGGCTGGGCTCAAGCTCGATAGCCATGGTATTAATGGTGAAGTCGCGACGGAAAAGGTCCGTATCAAGGGAGCCGGGTTCTACTGTGGGCAGGGCACCGGGTCTGGCGTAGGTCTCGGAGCGAGCGGTAGCCAGGTCAACGCTCCAGTTATTCCACCTGAGTTTAGCTGTCTGGAAACGGAGGTGAAACGTTACTTTCCCTTGAGTGATGGTTGCCAGTCTTTGAGCCAGACTTATGGCATCACCTTCTACCACCAGGTCGAGGTCGAGGTTGGTTCGCCCCAGAAGCAGGTCACGAACCACCCCGCCGACAAGGTATAGATTCTGCCCCTGGCTGGCAGCAATCAGCCCGGCGGTCTGCATAAATTCGACCAGTTCGGCTGGTAGCTGCTTTTCTATTTTACTGGATAGATTATTAACCTGAGGCATCTCTCTTCCCGGTTAAGCTACTGTAGCTCGAATTATAGCACAGCCTGTCAGCTTGTTCATTTTATATTGACCACAGGTGTCTCAACTGATAGGATTAAAAAGCGTGTGAGCATTGATGGCGATTTGGTGAGGTTGTTTGCAAACCCCTCACGCTTTCTCCCTCTCCCCTTAATAAGGGGAAGTATTTTTGGAGAGGGGCTTCGCCCCTTTTAATCCTTTTGTTAAACGACCTCGGATTAAGGTGACTCTGGCCGAGTCGGTAAAACTGTCTGTTAAGAGTAATTAAGCAAGAGGGGAATAGAGAGAAACTGGAAGAGACTACCGAACGCTTGGGTTACGCGCCATTGGGGAGACTGCTCCTCAGTTTGAGCCTGCCTGGAATAGCCTCAATGATAACCATGTCTCTTTACAATATCATTGATACCTTCTGGGTGGCGCGGCTGGGGCACGAAGCCATCGCGGCGCTAACTATCGTCTTGCCATACAACATACTGATTATTGCTATCGGGGTAGGTACTGGTATTGGCGTCAACTCCCTGGTTTCGCGCCGTTTTGGCGAGGGGAACATCGAGTCTACCAACCACGTCGCCGGGCAGATTTTTGCAATAAGCGGGCTCTTTGGCATTATATTCCTGGTAGCTGCCTTTTTCTTTCCACATACTATCCTGACCATCTGCGGAGCAACCCCGGATATTATGGACTACGGCACACAATACCTGACAGTCATCTGCTTTGGTACCCCTTTCTTATTTTTCTCCGTGATTTCCAGCGGACTGTTGCGTGGTTCAGGAGATGCTGTCAGACCAATGATATTCATGATTGTCGCCTCTGTTACTAATATTGTCCTTGACCCCTTCCTTATTTTTGGTATTGGTCCTTTCCCTGAGATGGGTGTTCGCGGGGCTGCCCTGGCCACGGTAGTTGCACAGTTGCTCGGCGGCGGGCTTGCTTTTGGTTACATTGCCGCCTGTAAATCTGCCTACAGGATAAAGCTATCGCATCTTCGGCCCAGTCTGCCGATACTACGGGATATCTATCGTGTCGGGTTCCCTTCAATGATAACGGAGATTTCGGAAAGCTTGTGCTTTATTTTGTTCAACAACGTTCTTTCCACGTTTGGCTCATTAGCTATTGCTGCCGCTGGTATTGCCATGCGTGTTGCTGATTTAGCCTTCATGCCAATCATCGGTATCTCTAATGGACTTTTACCCATTGTGGGTTTTAATTTTGGGGCTCGTATCTGGAAACGGCTGTGGGGGGCGGTTAGGTTGGGTACATTGTGGCTTACGTTGCTTATGAGTCTGGCTACGATTTTGATGGAAATCTTCGCTCCACAGCTTATCGGCATCTTTAGTAAAGAGACAGGGATGATGGCTATAGCCGTGCCGGCAATGCGTATTATACTGTCAACACTGACCGTTATTGGCCCGTCAATTCTGTTTATTACCACCTTTCAGGGCTTGGGTAAGGGCAGAGAAGTTTTGCTTCTGTCACTGGCCCGCCAGTTCATATTCTTTGTTCCGGTACTCTTACTGCTGCCCCGTGTTATTGGAATAAACGGGGTCTGGCTATCTATTCCGATTTCAGATGTCCTGGGATTGCTCATATCCGGGCTATGGCTTTTCCGGGAGTATAAACTGCAACGACGAACCGGCGTGTGGACGGATTTACCTGCTTCGGATGCTGACCCAATAGACTAAACACTCTGCTAAGTAAGGTCGTTTCGTAACCTATCCCCTGACCCCCTTCCCTTATTTATTGAGGGAGGGGGGAAAATTAATTTGAAGAGGGGCTTTAGCTCCTCTTAGGTTCCCTAAGGGGGTGAGGTTGATAAATAATCTACAATTGCTATTTATCAGTCCTGTCTCTTATAATGAAGCCTGTAACTATGAAAGTGGTTTCGATTGTGGGAATGGCCGGGTCTGGCAAGTCGGAGGTAGCCGGGCTATTTGAAGAGAACGGCTTTACCAGAGTAAGGTTCGGCGATATGACCGACGAAGAAGTTAGGAAGCGCGGCCTTGAGCTAAACGAGGAAAATGAGCGCTATGTCAGGGAGCTTCTCCGCAAAGAGAAGGGAATGGCAGCCTACGCCAAGCTGAACCTGCCGGAGATTGATTCAGCCCTGAAGCACTCAGATGTAGTGATTGATGGGCTCTATTCCTGGGAGGAATATACCTTTCTCAAGGAGTACTATGGAAAGGACTTTTCTGTGGTGGCAGTTTGGGCATCGCCAAAAACAAGGTATGCCCGGCTGACCGGTAGAACAGACCGGGGCCTCACTATAGAAGAAGCTACCAGCCGTGATAAGGCGGAAATTGAGAATATAAATAAGGGTGGACCTATCGCTATGGCAGATTTCACCATTGTTAATGAATCTTCCTTTGACGATTTGAAGAAGGAAACAAGAAATATTATCTCCAGGTTAAAAGAATGAAAGAGTTTACTCGCCCAGATGTTGATGAGTATTTCTTGAAAATAGCCTCGGTAGTGGCTGAGCGCTCAACCTGCCGCCGGCATCATATAGGGGCAGTAGCAGTAAAGGACAAACATATATTAACTACGGGCTATAATGGTGCTCCTGCCGGACAAAAGGACTGCCTTGAGCTTGGCTGTCTCCGGGATGAGTTACATATACCTTCGGGAGAAAGGCACGAGATTTGCCGGGCGATTCATGCCGAGCAAAATGTAATTATACAGGCTGCTCTCCATGGCGTCAGTCTGGAGGGGAGCACTATTTACTGCACTCATACGCCTTGTGTACTGTGCGCCAAGATGCTGGTCAATGCCAGGATAAAGCGGTTTGTCAGCTTTGGCCAGTATAGCGATGATACGTTCATAGACTTATTCCGGGAAGCTGGCATAGAAGTTGACATAAAGAAAAGACCCTCATCCCAAATCAGCTATCTGGATTAGAGGGTTAGAGTCCAGGCTAGTTGCAGAATGGTAGTTTGGAGAGTATGGGTTCTGAAAAGGCTGTAAGTGCCGGTGAATCTATTGGGCGGGAGTACCCAGAACGTCCGATTGCCTCTGTCGCTGCCTGTGTGTTTAAGGGAAATAGAGTGCTTGTGATAAAGCGTGCCAATCAGCCAAGCCAGGGACTCTGGAGCGTGCCTGGCGGTATGGTTGAGCTAGGAGAAACAATTCAAGACGCCGCAAAACGTGAGCTTAATGAGGAATGTGGTATTGAGATTGAGGTAGATAAAGTCTTCCATGCGGAGAATCTTATTGTTCCGGATGACAGAGGGCGCATTCAATTTCACTATGTTGTTACATATCTTGTGGCGTACTATGTAAGCGGTGAGGTGCGTCCCGGTTCAGATGCCCTGGATGTTCACTGGGCGACACGTCAGGAATTAAGTAATCTCGATATGACCCCCCTTGTTCGAGACATAATGCTAAAAGCTTTTAGAATGGTACGCCCGCCGGATTAAGACCTTGACATCAATGACATCAATGTTAAAATTGATAAGCAGCTAATTAAAGCAAGGCTTTCTGGGAAGAAAGTAAGCTAGGGTAAGCCTTCGGAGTTGAAGGCTTAGGAACAAATTGATGAGCGATTCTATCGTTATCGAGAACCTGAGCAAGTACTACAATAAGTTCCTCGCTGTGGATAACCTGTCCCTCAGGGTCGCTGAGAATGAGAATGTCGGACTCCTCGGCCCTAACGGCGCCGGCAAGAGCACAACCCTCAAGATATTATGTGGTCTCATCCGTTCCTCTTCCGGTGTGGCTTATGTCGATGGTATCAACGTGGCGGAAAAGCCAGAGCAGGCGCTTTCCAGAATGGGCACCATCGTGGAGACACCCGAGTTCTACCCCTTCCTCACGCCTGAAGAGACTCTTAGCTACCTCGGCAGGCTTCGGGGAATGCGGGGGGATGGTTTGAGAAGTAGGATAAAGGAAGTAATCGAGCTTGTCAGACTCGAAGAGTGGGGCGCCGTCAATATAGGAAAGTTCTCACGGGGGATGAAGCAGCGTCTCGCCCTGGCGCAGGCTCTGCTGCACGACCCGCCGGTTCTAATCCTGGATGAACCGGGTCTGGGACTCGACCCCAGGGGGGTGGTGGAATTCCGGCAGATAATAGAGGAAGTGGGGAAGAAAAAGACGCTCTTCTTTGCCTCCCACCAACTGACAGAGGTCGCCCAGATATGCAATCAGGTAGCTATCATAGACCACGGGCGTCTGCTTGCCTATGATAGCATTGATGAATTGGAAAAGAAGTACCAGTCGCTTGAGCGTGCCTACCTCGAGTTGACGGGAGGGTCTTTTGAGTGAGTTCGAAAAGTTAAGAGTAGTTACCGCGTATGAGTTTCTGAAGCACATACGTAGAAAGCGGCTGTACGTCATTCTCGGGCTCGCACTTATTGCCGAACTGGCGGTCATCATTGGTGTGCCGGCCTTGATGGATGGCTACTCGAATAACGTAATGGTGATGGCTGCAATGCTCTCGATTGGTCCAGGCTTCGCCACGTTTGGGGCTATCTTTTTTGCTGGAGATGCTATAGCCGGCGAGTTTGAAAGCAAAACTGGCTACATCCTTTTCACAAATCCAGTCAGGCGAACCACACTGGTGATGGGGAAGTACCTCGCATGCTACGCGGCGGTGATATTACTCGTTATTTTTGCGTATGTGATTGTTTGTATTTCTCTCCTGGCGATATACGGAAATGTCCCGATTGAAACGGCTAAATCATTTGGATTGTGCCTCCTCTATGCCGGCGGAGCCCTCTCTGTAACCTTCTTCTTCAGCTCGGTATCAAAAGGGGCCATGGGAGCTACTGTCATGACACTCGTTTTCATCATGGTCATTTCCGGGATTATTGAGAGCGTCCTGATGATGGCGGGTAAGCCAACCTGGTTTCTCTTGTCTACAGCCGGTGACAGTATGATGTACGTCTACGGCGGACTGGAGCTTCTCATGGAAGGAATCGTGCCTCACGGTGGTATGGGTATGGTGCCCTTTGAACTTGAGACCCCGGACATCGGTCTCTGTGTTCTCTCAATGGTAATCTACATGGTGGTGGGTTTCGTCCTGAGTATCTGGATAAGCAAAAGGAGACAGTTAACTTAGACGGAACCGTGCGTTCTTCAGTAGCGGGAATTTTTCAGGCGAGTTCAAAAAAATATGTCAGTTTTCAGAAGAGAACTTTGTTAAGATGGGTTTAAAAGAGTGTCGGTGCCGTATGCCAAGGTAATTGTCAATCCGGTGGCGGGAGCCAACTCGACCCGCAGGAAGTGGCCCAGCCTTAGTCGGCTGTTGAAGCATATAGGTCTGTCATTTGACCACGAATATACCGAGGGTGTGGGTCATGCCATAGAGCTGGCCAAAACCGCCGCCGCTGATGGTTACCGCTATTTGGTGGCGGTAGGGGGTGATGGAACAGTGAATGAGGTAGCTAATGGCATACTTCGTTCCGCCGATGCCAGCGGTATGGCTCTTGGTGTAATAAGCACCGGTACCGGCAGTGATTTCGCCCGTTCGGTAGGTATCCCCCGACACTATTTAAGTGCCGGTTCGTGCCTTACTAGCTCACGAAGGTTATTGATTGATGTTGGGGTTGTTGAATACCAGAATAAGGGGAAGTCTTTACGGCGTTTTTTCGTTAATGCGGCTGGTATAGGCTTTGATGCGGCAGCGGTGGAGACTACAGAGCGTCTGCCCAAGTACTTTGGTGGCACCATACCTTATGTAGTTGGTTTGCTCCGGACCCTGCTTGGTTACCGCAATAAATCTGTTGTGCTGCGTATTGGAGATAGGAGTGAGGCGGCTCGTATCCTGAGCGTGGTGGTATCTAACGGGTGCTACCTTGGGGGTGGAATGCACGTGGCACCCGAAGCCAGTCTCAATGATAATTTGCTGGATGTAACGATTTTTGGTGACATAGGTAAGTTTGACCTGCTGAAGTCGTTGCCAATGGTATATAAGGGAACCCATGGCCAACACCCTAAAGTCAGCATTGAGAAGGCGACAAAGATTACTGTTGAGTCATCAGAGCGAGTTTTAGTCCATGCTGATGGCGAGCTTTTGGGAGAAGGCCCGGCATCTTTCTGGCTCGAGCCAGCCGCCTTGAGTATCGTAGTTTAGCCTCGATATTCAATGTATGTTGAGATTATTTATCGACCTCACCCCCTTAAAGCACCCAGAAAGTAAGGCGAGTCAAAGAGAGGCGGAGCCTCTCTTAAAATAAATTACCCCCTTCCCTTAAAAAGGGAAGGGGGTCAGGGGGATAGGTTATGAGATGACCTACATGTTTTCGTCCTGATAGGCTCCGTGATAGCCTTCTGTCTTCCCGGTTAGCTGCAAGAAGACAAGCTGCGCAATCCTGGCATTCTTCTGCAAGCGAAACCCTTGAGGGTTATAGACCACCATAAGAGATTGGGAACGACCGGAGTAGCCGGCGTCCCATACTGCAGTGTTGATAGTAACCCCGCAGCGAAGCAGGCTTGACCTGGGTCTGGCTAATGCCATAACATTGTTAGGTAGATGGACAATCTCATTGTAGGTAATAATATAGGCGCTGGGTATCAGGTCAATAAAATCCAGTCCATCAAATACCAGGGGTGCTAGGTCAGAGACCAGCCTCTGGCTGTCATCTCGGGCTATCCTGCCTGGTGTCTGGAGCAGGGCTATCTCACGGAGTGTAAGGTCAAAACCATTAGGTTGCAGTTGTGTCTCAAGGTCGATATAGCCCTCTATCAGAGGAGGCTCTTGCTGTAGTAACCTGTGGATGTCCTGCTTGGATAAAACGGCTGTCATTTTTTACTAATAGTATAACACTTTCCCGTATTTAGAGGGATAATATAAGCAGGGGGAAGAATTGTTACCTGTGTGCCCAGTTGCATAAGCGGGTTCCCAGAAAAATTTTCGATTTTTCTGGGTGCTTTAAGGGGATAGGGTTATATAAATTAAGGGGGTAAGGTGAAAAACAATCGCTATAAACTTTTAGTAGTGGACATAGACGGCACGCTGATGGATAAAAACGGGGATATCTTAGCAGAAGATAGAATGGCGGTGGCCAAAGCCGTTGATGCAGGGATTCAGGTCTCTTTGTCTACCGGACGGGTAGTGCAGGCCTGTTTAGGAATTATTAACCAGTTATCGCTGGATGGCTATCACATGTTCTTTGATGGTGCTCTGGTGTATAACCCGGAAAAAGGTGAGCAAGTTTATGTTGAACCAATCAGTGAGGAGTTAGTCAGACAGATGATTGACTTTGCTCATCTGGTGGGACTAGACCTGGACCTCTATTCAGCAACCCATTTTTTTGCTGAGCGGGAAACCTGGGCTACCGATATCCGTCGTGATTTCTATGGTCTTAAGCTAACAACCGTAGATTTCACCAAAATCTGGCAGAAGGAGAGGATTATTAAGGGTGCTGTGGTAGTATCCTCTGCTGAAGAGAAGGCCAAGGCTAACGATTTCTACCTTCACTTTAAAGATAGCCTTAATTTCTCCTGGACAGTAACGCCGGCTTATCCCGATGTCGATTTCATCAATATTGTTGCCTCTGATGTATCCAAGGGGAAAGCCCTCGAAGCCTTAGTTTCTTTCCTGGGGATATCTTTGGCTGAGGTTATGGCTATAGGAGATGGCACCAATGACATCCCACTCCTTTCCTCAGCCGGTCTGGCTGTTGCCATGGACAATGCCTCTGATAAGCTAAAAGCGGTGGCTAACTATGTTACTCTTGATGTTGACCATAATGGTGTGGCCGCAGCTATTAGTAAATTTTTATTGTAACTGATTATAGAGGAGTTATAGAGAGGCTATGCTTCATCTACCCCTCGGCAAGTGGAGGTTCAATGCGAATTCTAGCGGCGGTGCAAGGAGACTATGGCAGGAGAATAGTCGAGCACCTCAAAGCGTGGTCACCCGAGGAATGGTTAATAGAAACGGTGACTATCCCGCGAGCACTGCCTATGGTAATTGATGAACCCGATGAATTTGTACCTTTAGATGTTGCTCGTGCTGAGCTTTTACTGGCGCTGATTGAATCGGAGGGGGCAGCGCAGCTTGTCCCTGCCCTGGCCAAGCTTTGTGGTGCCAGGGCGGCGATAGTGCCCGTGGATAATCCGACATGGCTGCCCCTGGGATTGCAGAACCAGATAGAGCAGGAACTCGGTAAGGCTGGAGTGAGTGCAGTATTTCCCAAGACCTTCTGCACACTCACGGAAAGCAGTGCCGGCTTCCGCAGCAATGCCCAGTCCTATGACGACCAGGTCATTGCCTCTTTTGCCAGGCATTTCGGCAGGCCCAGGCTAAAGTTTGAGGTTGACCAGACAGGTGAGAAGATAATAGCAGTTACTGTCGAGCGTGGTTCTCCCTGCGGCTCCACCCACCACGTCGCCGAAAAGCTGGTGGGCATGGCGGTAAAAGAAGCTGTGCCCCGTGCCGGTCTCATTGTCCATCAATATCCCTGTCTGGCTTCCATGCAGCAGGATGAGATAGACAAGGGTGTTTTTGAACCTGTGATGAACATATCGGGGTATGTCATGAATGACGAGATAGAGCGGGTGCTTTATCACTCATCTCGGCACATGGAGCCAGGTGCTTAGCCTGCTCTGCGTCTAATAATTACGGCGGTAACGAGTAAACCCACCATTAAAAGACTGCTTATAGTCAAACTGATTAGAGTCCAGTCAACAGAGAAGGTAGCAGTGATGTTCTTGTCGCAGTGCATTACCAAAAGAGCAGGATTATCGGTGCCGGACAGGTCTCCACTCCAGCCATTGAAGACGTGGCCGAAGTTGGGTACTGCCTCAATAGTGACTTCTGTAGTGCTATCGAGTTCCGAGGTAAAGGGGTAGGAAGGCGGAGCGACCCCGTCTATCTTAACAATGCCACCACCTGAGCTGACATCCACGGTCAGAATAAAAGTCTCGCCCAGTCAGCCAGCCTCGGCTGGCTCTGCCGTAGCTAGTACTACCATCATCAGCGGTAGCACCAGGACCAGAATGAAACCTGCTAGCGTGGTTTTGACAAGTTTCCTTCTCATCCCTGTCAGTCTCCCATCTAAATGGAGTGTTTCGTGTTAACCACGCCTCGTCGTTAATAGGGGCTAGTTATCTCCGGAATAAGCGTTTCCACCATGGGGCTCTATTACCAAATCCCTCTATAACGAAGGAATGTTCACATTTCCCACATCGCCATATCTGGTACTGCTTGTTGTAATAGGTTTTAGAGCTTCCACAACGGGGGCAGGTTGTTCTTATTTTTTTTGCTGTTTCCTTATCAAGTTGCTTCCAGTAATCGTCATGCCAGCTAGGGCGAACAGGCATAGCAGCCCCCTTTCTTAAGCGTGCAGTTCTATTATATCACCATCCTGCAGGATGTGGTCTCTTTTGACCATTACGCCATCGTGCTTTCCCGAACCCCACACCCGGGCGTATTTCAGGTTAGCGTGGAAATCCTTGTGGACTTCCGCGGCGGCATCTTCCAGCGTGCTTCCCCGCTCAAGAACTATCGGGTCGTTAAGGTCTGGTTTTTCCCCCGGCGTCTTGGTATATACACGGATAATATCAAGCATTTGAAAGATTTTGTGCTTCAATTCTTCCAGGCCGATTCCCTTTTTAGCTGAGATAGCCACGACCGGTAGCTCGTCCTGATAAAGCTCCTGAAGTAGCCTGTAGTTCGCCGGGGCTTCGTCCAAATCTATCTTGTTGCCGATAATTAATGTCTTTTTATAGCGCAGGTTGCCGCTTTGCTCTTCGTCAGTCTGCCGGGCATCAATCATTATTCGCATATTCACTAGCTCGGTGGTGATGGTTTCCATCTGAGCTAGAGGGTCGTCACTCAGGTCAACTACTGCCAACAGGGCGTCGGCCCTTATCAGGTTAGGTGGCAGTAAGGGTTGGGTGAAGTTGGGTACCAGGGGTGGAGTATCAATTAATTGTATCTGTATATTCTCAAATTCCATCATTCCCGGGGTGGCAGTGTGTGTGGTGAAGGGGTAGTCGGCTACTGTGGGTGAGGCGTTGGTAAGCGTGGTGACGAGTTGAGACTTACCTGCATTGGGCAGACCAATAACCAGCACCTGAGCGGCTCCCTCTTTCTGAATAGTTATTGAAGCCCTCTGGGTGGCTGCCTTCTTGTCAGCTGCTTGGGTCAGCTTGGCTATTCTTCTTCTTAAATCAGCGCGGAGGTGGTCAGTGCCCTTGTGTTTGGGCATAATAGCCAGCATTTCCTCAAGGGCAGCTATCTTTTCCGGGGCAGTTTTAGCCTGCCGGAAGCGATTTTCAGCCTCAAAGTATTGTGGCGGTAAGTTAGTCGGCATTTCTTATCCTGTATCGTTTACTATTCTATTATATTATAACCCCATCCCCCTGTGTCCCCCTTCCCCTTATTAAGGGGAAGGGGGAATTTTATGAGAGAGGGGACTTCGCCCCCCTTTGGCTCCCCTATGGTTCTTTAAAAGGTCACAAGATACTTGATTGTTACCCTGATTCACTTAGTATGATAATGTGAGTTTAGTATTACAAATCCCTGATTTGCTTCATTCCATTCCTTATTATCATTCTCCAAAACCAAGTCAACCTAAGATTATCTACTTCGCTATTAATAAAGCCAGTGATTTGAAATAAATTCCTCAAACTTCACACACTGCGTGTATCTAAGCACCATGACCAAACTCTAACCTTCAGGCATAAACCGGCTACATAGCATCAACGCTTATCGAATGGAACCCAACAGGGGTATATTCGGAATATTAACTAAAAGGCAAGGGATATATCCCTTGCCTTAATGATACCCGGCCTATTATTTCACATGCTCAATATTTATCTCCTTGATATAGAAGGTGCCCTCCCCGCTGAGCAAC
>CAYNFT010000067.1:0-11678 GCA_964396535.1 uncultured Dehalococcoidales bacterium
TTGGCTGAATCAATCAGGGTGCGTATGGTAGCATCTTCATAGTAGATATTTTTCAGTTCACGATTCTCATCCATGGCTCGAGTCAGGGTCATACCCGGAGCAAAGGGAACCAGCCTGGCCACCCGGTCAACTTCACCATAGGGCATACCCAAAGCCCGACCTACATCTCTGAGGGCAGCCCTGGCACCAAGTGTGCCGAAGGTAATAATTTGGGCAACATGGTCATGTCCGTATTTCTGTGTTACATAGGAGATAACTTCGTCACGTCGGTCATCCTGGAAATCCAAATCTACATCTGGGAGTTCTATTCGCTCTTTGTTGAGAAACCGTTCAAAAACCAGCCCGTTTTCAACAGGGTCAATCTCGGTGATACCCAGACAGTGAAGGACAATGCTGGATGCGGCACTACCCCTGACCCCGAACAGTATGTTGTGCTCTCTGGCGAAAGAAATTATATCCCAGACAACCAGAATGTAATTGGCAAACTGAGTTTGTTTGATTACTTCCAGCTCGTGATTGAGCCTTTGTTTTATCTCGGGGGAGGGGTTGGGATAATATTGAGGCAGGCCCTCATAACAGAGGTCGGCCAGAAACTGGTCGGAGGTCTTTGTCTCGGGAAGCTCTATCTCAGGCAGAAAAAGACGGCCAAAGTCGAGCTCGAGGTTACACATCTCAGAAATGCGCAGACTGTTCTCAATAGCCTGAGGGATATCATGATAAAGTTCTGTCATCTCCAGTGGACTCTTCAGGTATAAAAAGTCGCCAGCCATCTTCATTCGCTTTTCATCATGGATGGAAGTGTTAGTCCCGATGCAGAGCAGCAGGTCATGGGCTGAAGCGTCTTCTTGGTTGACATAATGGACATCGTTAGTTGCCACCAGGGGAATGTCCAGCTCGCTGCTCATAGAAATAAGCTCCTGATTTATCCGCTCCAGCTCAGGAATGGGATGCCTCTGTATTTCCAGGTAGAAATCGCCAAAGGTTTGCCTATACCAAAGAGCAGCCTGTTTTGCTTCATCAAGTCGCCCCTCTAGAATGAGGCGGGGAATTTCGCCACTGATGCATGCAGATAGGGCAATAAGACCCTGATGGTGCTGCTTGAGAAGTTCTTTATCCATCCGTGGCTTGTAGTAAAAGCCCTCAAGGTGGGCCTGGGTGGTGAGTTGAATTAAATTGCGGTATCCAGTCTGGTTTTTAGCCAGTAGAACAAGGTGATAGTTATGTTTGTCGCCGGTATTGCGGCTGAGGCGACTATCCTGAGCCACATAAGCCTCGCAGCCGATAATGGGTTTTATACCTGCTTCTCTGGCTGCCAGGTAGAACTGAATGGCACCATACATAACGCCGTGGTCAGTTATTGCCAGGCTGTCCATTCCCATCTCTTTGGCTCGTGCCACCACTTGTGGAATGCGGCACATACCATCAAGCAAACTGTACTCGGTATGAACATGAAGATGGTTAAACATCGTCCTTCCCGGCTCGGCGTTGCATTAAACAATTATAACACAGGGTTAGTTTTTAAAGTATTCTTTTAAGACTGGATTTAAGAGGGGGCGTAAGCCCCTCTTTTTAATATTCTTCCCCTTCCCCTTCCCCTTAAAAAGGGGAAGGGGATACAGGGGATAGGGTTATAGAAATTCAGAAGGGTTAGATAGACAATAATACTATGCTTTTCAGCTTCGACAGTGTAAAATCCTAAAAGAACTATGAAACTGCAAATTCTAAGTATTGCCGCTAAGTGGGTTTTTATGCTGTGCGTGCCTGTCCTGCTGCTGACAGCCAGCATTGGCTGCGCAGCCAATAGCGCTTGGCTTTATAAATATGGATTCGATAAATATGATGTCAGCGACACAACTGGTTTAACTGAATCTGAACTCGAAAAAGCAGCCAGAGGTTTAATATCATACTTTAACTCAGGCGAAGAGTTAATATACCTTACAGTCATGAAAGACGGCAAGGAGTTTGTTTTATTCAATCAGCGAGAGGTAATCCACCTGAAAGATGTGAAAGGCCTGATTTGGCTGGATTACTGGGTCTTACTGGGGACACTGATTTATGCTTTGGGCTATGGCGGGGTCAGCTTATTCTGGCGCAGGCGCAAATACTGGCGCCAGCTAGCCTGGGGAGTGGTTGGTGGGGGTGGCATCACTCTGGCTATAATGCTGGCTCTGTGGTTGGGCACTCTGCTGGGTTTCGACCAGCTATTTTTACAGTTCCATCTGGTGAGCTTTGCCAACGACTTCTGGCAGCTAGACCCGGCGAGGGACTATCTGATAATGCTTTTCCCGCAGGGTTTCTGGTACGATGCCACTTTACTCTGTGCTCTGGGAACGGCAGGTACAGCAGTGATTTTGGGTGGGATGGCTGGGGGTTTTCTAATATTTACCAGAAAGACTTTGCATTTTGAATAAGCGGTGTCATAATACAATTAAACCATCAAGAACAATTACCAAATACGGGAGGACAATTATGAAGAAAACTGCTAATCCAGTTATATTGGCAGCAGTATTGATAGCGGCAGTCCTGTTTTCAGGATGTGAGGCGACTCCTCCGGGGGAGGTGATTACCGAGGTAAAGGACTTTACCGATTTTACTTATGTTGATGTCGGGAGTGCCTTTGAGGTTGAAATAACCCGTTCAGATTCATTCAGTGTTATCATAAGTGCTGATGAGAGCTTGCTCGATTATGTCGAGGTCTCCAAGACAGGAGGAACACTAAAAGTATATCTTATGCCGCACCACATTTTCACTGACTTCACCCTGGGGGCAAAAACCTTAAAAGCTGAAATTACCATGCCTGCTCTGGATGGATTGCAGCTATCCGGGGCAAGCACGGGGACCATTACCGGATTTAAGTCGCCGCATGATTTTAGTCTCGGTGTATCAGGGGCAAGTTCGCTGGAAATGTTTGATATTATAGTTGGCGATGCTGAATTTGAGGTATCGGGGGCAAGCAGAGTTAGCGGTAATATGACTGCTAATAATGTAGAATTTGGAGTATCGGGAGCAAGCAGTGCCGAACTATCAGGTTTGGCGGAAGACATTGTTCTCGAAGTGTCCGGTGCCAGCAGGGTAGACCTGACTGATTTTCCTCTTAACGATGCCGATGTCAAGCTCAGCGGAGCCAGCGAAGCAACCATAAATGTCAAAGGAAGATTAGATATTAATGTAAGTGGTGCCTCAAGGCTCTACTTCATCGGGAACCCGACTCTCGGCGAGACTAATGTTTCCGGCGCCTCAACCATAAAACACAAGTAACAAGGTGTTTTTATTGTAGCCTCGCTTAGAATTATAGTATCTTGCTATAATATAGAATGCGCTCTCCACTGAAGCCCTCTTTTTCAAAGAAAGCTAGCAAATCTTTATCGAGCGGGTCTATCCCCACGCGCACGCTATGCACATCTCTTGAGCGAAACAGGTCGTCAAGTGCATTTATCAGCTTGGTGCCAACACCCTTTCCTCGATAATCGCGGTTAATGCCAATCATTGCTATTTCTCCCGCTTGGATGTCATACTCAGCGAGATATGTTTGTCGGCCTACTATGAAACCGACTAGCGTGCCTTCAGACTCGGCAAGAAGGCTCAGTTCAATAAGACCTATAACCTCCGATAGATTAGGTCTCTTCGAAGAGCTATCTTCCTCTATATTCATACCGAAAGCTTGGCGGATAGGAGAAAACCCGTTGTAGGTTAGCGAAACATCAGATTCTCTTAATGTTTGGTCCAGCGAAAGTATGTCGTTAATATCCATTAAAGTCATAGGACGTACCTTCACCTGTAACTCAGATGTGCTCATGATAAAACCCTCCTCTCAAATATTAGCAATATTATGGATTTTATGGGGTGCTATGTCAAGACCCTATTCAGTCTACCCATCGCCTCATTCTTTTCCCTGATGCCGAGCCTGGTCTTATTTATTGCCTTTCTTAGTAGCTCTATTGACTGGTCGTAGGTCTTGCGGTCCACGGGATAGGGGATGCCGTCCTTGCCGCCGTGGGCGAAGCTGTAGCGGGCGGGGTCGCGGTAGCTGGGGGCAACCCCATGGACAAGCTCGGAAATCAGGCTTAGGGCACGGATAGTTTTTGCCCCCACTCCCGGCAACCCGAGCAACTGCTCAAAATCCTCAGGCTGGCGCTCGTAGGTGCTTAAAATAATCCGCTTCAGGCTATCGGGGTGAAGGTCTGCTGTACTCAGATAGTGGTGTGAAGGTAGGCTCAGGGTTTTAATCTTTCTCAGGTCAAGTAGAATGGCTTCGGGCTTTTGATTGGTGGCTATCTCGGTTATGGTGTTTCGGGCGGGGTCGCTTTCTCCGGCAACAAGGTTCAATGCCTGCCCCCTTGCTTCGGAGAGGACGGCGGAGTGGGGTTCGTTGACAAAGTCAGTGACCGCCTCACTCAGCCAGTGATAGCGGCGAGCATAGCGGGCAATCTCGTTCATACCTTGCTGGACAACCGCCCACGAGCCGCGCCTTGTAAAAAAGAAGGTATGATGGTAAAGCTGGTAGCCATCCTGAATGGCAGAACTATCTACCTTGGCTGACATACGGCTGGCATACACCAGCGGCGCCGGGTTTATGGAGATTCGTTCTCCCCAGCTTTCCAGTTCAGAAGGGGTTCGCCGTGAAGTTTTGCCCTTGCCCCCGGTCACAAACAAGCCCAGGTCTCGCTCCAGTCCCTTTATCCCTTCCTTGAGGGCACCGCACAGGGTAGTGGTGACTCCGCTTGAATGCCAGTCAAAGCCCAGAATACAGCCAAAAGCCTGGAACCAGTAGGGGTGTGACAAGCGTCTTAGCATTTCATCGGAGCCGAAGTCGGCAACGATGGCAATGGTAATCTCTCGAGACAACTTAACCATGCGGTCAAAGAGCCAGCGTGGTGCTTTGCCATAGTGGAGGGGTAGATTGGCAATTCCAGCGCGTGTGGGGCCAGTGGTGGCTGACATACTCAAGACACCAATTACATAGCGCAGGTATCACAGCTAGTGGCGCTGCAGCTAGCGCAGGGATTTCCCCCTACGGGAGAAGACAACCCGCTCTCGTCCATGGAGACGCAGGCAAAGGTGGATAGTATACGTTCAGCCTTTTGCTGGCATTGAGGGCAGGCAACCTCCTCGTTAGCCCGGCTCATCGGGCGTAATAGCTCAAACTTGGAGTTGCAACCGGGGCAAACATACTCGTATATCGGCATCTTCTTCTCTCCTGTATTTAATTATAGCATATTTAAGGTTAAAAAAATAATATTGGCGCTATGACAACCGACCAAATGACCAGTAAAAACCCCAGTCCAACCAGAATCCACCACCATCTTAACCCTTTGAAATACCGAACAACTGGCTTACGATTTAGCCATATATGGGTAACGGCAAGAACAGCGAAAATAAAAGAATTGATGATGTGAGGTGGATATACCTCCGCCTTGAAGGGTGGAAATAATTTCATTATCCCTGTAATTACCATAGATAAGCCAGAAATAACCATGGCAATACTGATAACACGCCTCATAGAAACCTCCTGGCTAATTAGACTAGGTATTTTTCAGGCGATAATTCAAGCCTCCCAGACCACCTCACCGCCAATAATGGTTTTTTCAACCTTGATATCTTTTATCTGCTCCGGGGGTACTCTGGTGGGGTCATCACTCAATAATACCATATCAGCCAGCTTACCCTGGGTAATAGAGCCTTTTGTGTTCTCCTCAAAAGAGGCATAGGCTGCGTTGATGGTATGCATAGCCAGTGCTTGACTGGCTGAGATACACTCCTCGGGTAGAAGCTGCTGCCCTGACTCAGCCTGTCTGGTAACGGCACCATATATGCCGACCAGCGGATTATCGGGGACTATTGGAGAATCTGAGCCAGCGGCAACCGTCGAGCCGCTGTTGATTAAAGATTTAAATCGATATAACCACCGCAGTCTTTCCTGATGTATCATCGCTAAATATCTTTCGCCGCTATAATAGATGAAGAGAGGATGAGTAACTATTACTGGCTGAAGCTTCTTTAGCCGCTCGAGTAAGTGGGGAGGGCACTCGGAGCAGTGCTCAATGCGGTGACGCCGCCCGGCCTGGAGAAGCTGACCCTGGGCATATTCCAGGGCATTGATAACAGCCTCAACCATGCTATCCTGAATGGCGTGGATACCAACCTGAAAACCAGCCCGGTGAGCATTGAGTACCTGCTCGTTTAACTCCAGCTGGGTGGGGTGTAGCTGACCGGATACTAAGCTGGGTACTATCTTTACCCCGCCGAGACGCAACTGGCTGTCACCGGAGCCGAAAGCCAAGCCTGCTTCCTGAAACTGGCCCATGGTTTCAATACCGCACATCATTGATACTCGGCTCTTTAGTATGCCTTTATCTTTGAATCGGAGGTAATGTTGCCACCTCTGGTAGTCACTGACATATGTCGCATCTTGCAGAGATGTAATCCCCTGAGACAGGTAGTGGAGATTAGCCAGGGTTATGCCTTTGTCCAACTCTGCTTCGGATATGCGAGGCATTACCTCTTCTCTGATATAGCCAAGCATTTCAATAAGGAGACCGTTTGGCTCGCCCGTATTAAGGTCGCGGACAATGCGCCCGCCAGGTGGCTCCTCTGTTTCGCCGGTAATACCAGCCAGGGAGAGTGCCAGGCTATTGAGTACGCAAGCGTGCAGGGAGCGGTGAGACAGGACTACCGGATGGTGAGGAGCTACCTCATCAATGTCCCACCGAGTCGGATGGTGTTTCTCATCAAGGTAAAAATCATTATAGTCGGTGCCGGTAATCCACTGGCCCGGGGGGGTATTTTCAGCTTTCTGGCGGATGGCTGCCTTTATGTCGTCGATAGAGCTGACGGATGGCGGGCTGAGGTCGATGCTGATTAGCTTTCTCAGGAAGGAGAAAATATGGCAATGGGCGTCATTAAAACCAGGCACAAGGGTTTTGCCCTGACAGTCAATTACTCTGGTTTTGGTTCCCCTGACCGACTCCAGGCTTCCGCTATTGGCGACCAGTAAAATCTTGTCACCCTTAATTGCTACCAGTTCAGCGCTAGGTTGCCCGGGGTCTATAGTTATCACATTGGCATTTTTCAGGATAAGGTCGGCAACTGGTATTTTAGATTTTATTAACCTCACCCCCTTAAATTTATAATAACCCCATCCTCTATATCCCCTTGCTCTTACTAAGGGCAAGGGGAGGTACTTTTTAGAGGGACGAAGTCCCTCTTTAACGCCCTACGGGATAGAGTGGCTTCGCTACTCTTTGACCGGGTAAACTATGGGGTAGTATACTACTACCAGCCTGCTACGACAAATGGAGACCAAAATGAATGTAGAAGAGATAGCTGAAAAGCTGGTTTTGTGGGTAAGAGAGAAGGTGTTGGCTGGTGGGTGTGAGGGAGTAGTACTGGGCATGAGTGGTGGGGTTGATTCCTCAGTAGCTGCGGTACTATGTCGGCGTGCCTTTCCTCAGAGCACGCTGGGGGTACTTATGCCCTGCTACAGCAGTCCAGAGGACGAAGAGCACGCCCTGGCTGTAGCCAGCAAATTTCCTATTCCAACCAAAAAGGTGGTTCTTGACAGTGTTTATGACACCTTATTCAAGGTATTGTCTGGCACTACTGACACGGATGCCAGCCGGCTGGCTAAGGCTAACCTCAAGGTCAGGCTAAGGATGCTCAGCCTTTACTACTTTGCCAATCAGCTCAAGTATATGGTGGTTGGGTCAAGCAACAGGAGTGAGCTTGCTGTAGGCTACTTCACTAAATATGGTGATGGTGGGGTGGATATTCTACCATTGGGGAATCTGGTTAAAGGACAGGTGAGAGAGCTGGCCAGCTTTCTGGGTATTCCGCAGGAGATTATAGATAAGCCTCCCTCAGCCGGCTTATGGCCAGGACAAACCGATGAGTCCGATTTAGGTTTCAGCTATGACGAACTCGACCACTATCTGCTTACTGGCGAAGCATCAGACAAAATAAGGGAGAAAATTGAATCTATGAAAACGGCTGGTAGTCACAAACGTTTACTACCTCCAATCCCTGCCTTCTAGCCTTCGCTATCGTCATTCCCCCACCGCTAAAACTATCCTTAATCTCTGACCTCACTCGTTTTTCTGAGATGGAATGTGCCCTTAGTTGCCTTGCACAATTGCACCAGAATGAGCATAAAAGGTACCTCAGTCAGGACGCCAACCACTGTAGCCAGGGCTGCCCCTGAGGTAACACTGAAGAGGGTGGTAGCTACAGCGATAGCCACCTCAAAGTGGTTGCTACCGGCGATAATCGCTGCCGGCGAGGCATCTTCATAGGTCAAATGCATAAATTTGGCGGCAAAATAGGTAATACCAAATACAACCAGTATATTGACTAATATTCCTATAGCTATCATGCCTATAATAGCTGGCAGCTCAATAATCAGGTAACCCTGATAGGTGAATAGCACGACTAACGTTACCAGTAGGGCAATAATTGATACTTTACCCAATACGGGAACTAACCTGGTGCTGAACCATTCCATGCCCTTGCGTTTAATTACCTGGCTTCTGGTCAGGTAGCCAGCTACCAGTGGTGTGCAGATATATATGGCAACGGATATGGCAATTGTTTCCCAGGGAACCCGTATGCCTGAGATACCCAGCAGAAGCATGGCCAGCGGCGCATACAGCACCACCATAGTCAGCGAGTTTATGGCGGTCATCACCAGGGTGTGTCCCATATTACCCCGTGCCAGATAGCTCCACATAAGAACCATAGCCGTACACGGCGCTACACCTAAAAGTATCAATCCTGCCCGGTATTCCTGAATTTGCTCTGGTACCAGAAATCTGCCAAAAACCAGACTCAGGAAAAGCCAGGCGAACAGGGCCATGGTAAATGGTTTTACCACCCAGTTGGCAACTAATGTAAGGACTATCGGCTTGGGGCTGCGAGTTGCCCTCTTAATCTCTTCAAAGCTTATCTGAACCATTATAGGATATATCATGGCAAACAGGCAGATGGCGATGGGAATAGATATATTGGCTATCTCCAGTTTAGCCAGGGCATCAGAAATCTGTGGGAACGCTCTGCCTAATAGCGTTCCCGCAGCGATGCACAGAGCGACCCATATGGTCAGATACTTCTCCCAGACTCCAATCCGTCTTTCTTCCACTATATCTTGCCTACTCCTTTCCATATCCTTGCCCTATCCTTACGGCGGTTTTGAGTCTCTCTCTGTCCTTGTCAAGTATGTCACTGCTGAGAGGAGAATCCTTCAGTAGCTTAGCCAAGGTTATAGCGTAATGATTCGCTGTCTCCCAGTCCACGGAATAGAGTATCCATGTTCCATCCCGTCTTGCCTTCAGGAAGCCAGCGTCCTGAATAATGCCAAGATTACGCGAAGCCCGTGACTGAGAGATATCCAGAGCCTGCATAACCTCGCAGACACAGCACTCCCTCTCCAGTAATACATTCAAAATTCTGAGCCTAGTTTCATCGGAAAGTGCCTTCATTGCCTTGATCAGATCCTGCATGGTTGCCCTCGTAGATATTCGTATATGCGCATATCCACATATAATATACAACTCACCTGCACTACTTGTCAACAACCCCCGGGCTTTTTCATTGAGATTATTTAGTAACTTATCCCCCTGCCCCTCTCTCCTTTGAAGGAGAGTATAAGAGAGGTGAAGCCTCTCTTATATAAGCCCCCCGCTCAGTATAAGGTACCAAAGGGGCGTTAAGAGGGGCGAAGCCCCTCTTAAAAGTATTTCCCCTTTATCCCCTTGCCAAGGGGAAGGGGATAAAGGGGATGGGGTTATATAAATTAAAGGGGTGAGTTAGACAAATAATCTAATTCCTGAATTCTGACTTTCAACCAATCGGGTGCCAGTGCTATAATAACTATGAATGGATATTCTGGCTGAGCTTAACCCGGCACAAAGAGAGGCAGTGGAAGCGATTAACGGACCAGCGCTGATTTTAGCCGGTCCGGGTAGTGGCAAGACCAGGGTCATTACCCACCGTGTAGCCTACCTTATTAAGGTTTGTGGCGTCAGTCCCCACCGCATCATGGCGGTTACCTTCACCAACAAGGCTGCCAGGGAAATGAAGGGAAGGCTTAGTCAGCTGGTCAGCACTTCAGTACAGGATTTAACCCTGGGAACCTTTCACGCCATTTGTGTCCGTATCCTGCGTAACAGTGGCAAGACTATAGGGGTTGACCCCCAGTTTGTCATCTACGATAGAGACGACCAGCTCAGCCTGATAAAGCGCAGTATTCAGGAAGTGGACCTCGACCCCAAGCAACATGCTCCTCCAGCTATAATCTCAGCCATCTCGGCAGCCAAGAGCCGTATGCTGACTCCAGGAGACCATATCCAGCTTGGCCGCAGCTATTTCGATGAGGTGGTCGGGCGAGTCTATGAACAATATCAACAGCTATTGGAGGAAAGTAACGCTCTGGACTTTGATGACCTGCTGATGAAGGCAGTGCAGCTATTCAGAAAGAGTCCTGAGATTTTGTCCCGATATCAGACAAGATACCTGCACCTGCTGGTGGACGAGTTTCAGGATACCAACTTGGTTCAGTATGAGCTAATAAGGCAACTGGGAGGTAAGTATCGCAATATCTGTGTCGTCGGCGACCCTGACCAATCAATCTACTCTTGGCGATTTGCCGACCTGCGCAACATCCTCAGTTTTGAGAAGGATTATCCTGAAGCTAAACTGGTGATGCTGGAGGAGAACTATCGCTCAACTAAAATGATTCTGGATGTAGCCTCCAGTATAATCTTGGCTAATCAGCAACGCAAACCCAAGAACCTGTGGACACAGAATAAGCAGGGTGAGCCAGCCATAATCGTTGAAACCTACACCGAGCAGGAAGAGGCTCAGTTTGTGGTCAGTGAGGTAGAACGTCTGGTGGAGCAGGGCGAGTTCAGCCTGGGTGAATGTGCCATAATGTACCGCACTAATGCCCAGTCAAGAGCCCTTGAGGAAGCCTTTATCCGCTACGGGACTCCCTACAAACTGGTAGCTGGCACCCGCTTCTATGAGAGGCGGGAAGTAAAGGACGTAATTGCTTATCTCAGACTTATCCAGAATCCCCATGATAGCGTTAGCCTGATGAGGATAATCAACGTTCCTCAGCGGGGTATTGGACAGCAAACTCAAGCCAAGCTATCCAACTGGGCGAAGTCTATAGGTGTTTCACGGTATGAAGCGTTACAGCTTGTAGCTCGGGCAGAGACGGAAGAGTCTGCATCTCGACCTCCTTTTAATCCTCATATCAGCCGGGTGCTGACCGCTTTCTCATACCTGATGGAGGAATTAATCGCCCGCAGCAGGGAGTTGAAGCTGGTTGATTTGTATGATTTGGTCGTAGAACGCTCCGGCTATAAACAATATTTACTGAACGCGATGGACGGAGAGGAGCGTTGGGAGAATATCCTGGAACTTCGCACTGTCGCTCAGGATTACGTTGACTTGAAACCTTCTGAAGGTTTAGCTGCCTTCCTGGAAGGGGTAACGCTGGTATCTGATGTCGATGGGCTTGATGAAAGTGTCCCGGCGGTAACCCTGATTACACTGCATCAGGCTAAAGGACTGGAGTTTCCGGTGGTTTTTATCGTGGGCATGGAGGATGGAATCCTGCCCCACTTCAGGTCGTTTGACGACCCGGAGCAGATGGAGGAGGAGAGGCGACTGTGTTATGTCGG
>CAYNFT010000068.1:0-11402 GCA_964396535.1 uncultured Dehalococcoidales bacterium
GGTAGATGCAAACACCGCCAAGAGTGAGCCGTTGAATGGGAACATCTTCTATTAAACGCTTGGTAAATGCAGTATAAATGTCTTTCCAACCCTCAACTGGTATTATAGGCATCATGACAGCTCGGACAGGGTAGCCAGCCGAAGCCACACGGCGTATGGCTTCCAGACGTTTCTCCATGCTGCGAACATTCTCTTCGAATATCTCGCATACCTCTGGTGGATTAACGCTCCATGAAAGGATAGTATGCCTTCGGTGGTCAAGCTCTATCAGTCGTTCAAGGTTTGTGCTCTTAGTGAGGAGTGTCATGCGAGCAAATGGATGCTCTGCGAAAAAGGCACAACTAACGTCGAATATGCTGTCAACGGGTCAAGTGCTAGAGGGTCCTGGAGCTTCCCCAAGTAAAAGGCGGTTGGCGACCCCACCACCAGTACGGTCCTTCTCTGATATATCAAAGACGTGTTTTTGAATACCCGAGACGTCTCCTACAAGTAGCAAAAACGGAGTGCCATCTTCCTGCTCTACTGCCTTCCACTCATTACGTACCTCGTATATCTGATAAAGGCAAGCAGCAATGGCTGATGTGGTTTTCAGGTGGTCATACAGATAAGTATCAGGGATTTTCTCCTGAGTATTAGCAGGGATTGCTACTGTATAATGCTGGAGAAGCGCGAGAATATGGCTTGTTATTATGCTGAAATCTTCACCGAGGTTCGTAAAATGTGATTTGTCTGGTCGCCAAAGGCTTTGATAGTGCTCTCAAGCTCATGGGGGGCATACGCTGGAAAATTGTCTGGGAATACCGATTCTTCGATGAGCTCATCTGGCTTAGTCAGGAAGGAGGGCAGAGAGAATGACAGTCCGACACTCTAAGAGTCTACTCATCAGAGATTAATCCGTCTTTCTTTATTAGTAGAAAAACCAAATATGAGAATAAGTGTTAAGTAACGGTATAATAGATTGTCACTTATAATATGTCAAATTTTCGGAGGGAGTCAAGCTAAGCTTTCACAAACGGCACAAGTTAGGTCACTTTTCGTCATTTTGTTACTTTCAGACACCTGCAGGCTTTGTTCCGTATGCGTAGAGCATAGCGAGGAGGAAGAAAACTAGGACAGGACACCGACAGAGCTGAGGCTGATATAAGTGTCCATTTAGCTTAACGGGTAGGCTCCGACCAGCCTAGTGGGTGACTGATTGGAAAGATTGGTCCACCTCTACAATAGTACTTTGGCGACTACATGCGTACCTTTGCCTATAGCTGACTTAATCTCCAAAGTACCGCCCAACAACCCGATACGTTCGTACATGCCAATAATTCCAAGCCTCTTAGTACTGGCCAGGTCCTCTACAATTTGTGGAACCTCAAAACCTTTGCCATTATCGCTTACCGTCATTATGATATTATCGTCCCCGAAATCCAGTTTGACTGTGGCTGTAGATGCTTTGGCGTGCCTTCTGATATTGCTTAATGCCTCTTGTGCAATGCGGAACAATAGTAGCTGTACTTCGACCGGCATGTCTTGCCCAGCACCTATCACCTCCACATGAGCCTTAATCCCATAGTTCTCCTCTATGTTATCTGCCATCCACTCAAGGGCAGATACCAAGCCCAGGTCATCTAATATAGGTGGTCTTAGGTCTTGGGCACAGCGCCGTAATTGTTCTAAGGCTTCGACAGCTTGGCTTCGCAGGGTTTCTAGCTCTTCCTTAAGCGCCCGTGATTGCGTTAGCCGGTTACTTGAGGTGATTGTGTCTAACCGCTGGGTGAGTAGGAGCAGAGAGGAAGATACATCGTCATGCAACTCCCGGGCAACACGCTTCCTTTCATCCTCCTGTGCCTGAGTGGTGAGTTGGACGTAAAAGCGCATATTCTCCTGCAATTGTTTTCCTTCAGTTACGTCTTGCAACGTCTCTATGGCACCTATTACTTCTCCACCTTCATTCTTGATAGGACTTGCAGTAAAATGAAGCCACTTTCCGTGCTCGCCGAGAGCCGGAAAGAAATCCTCAGCTTCATAGGCGCCATCAATTAGGGAGGATTTTTTACATTTGCCAAAATAATAGGCTTCAATTTCATCTGCGGATGCTCCATCTACAATTAAATCGACCATTACCGGTCTCTTCTCAGCATAGAATGCCCGCCATTGCTCATCTGTCCCCACAATCTCCTGCCTGCTTACGCCCGAAAGAGATTCGATGGATGTATTCCAATAGGTCACTTTATGCTGTTTATCAACTACAAATGTTGGAATAGGAGAACCGTCAGTAATCTTTGAGAGCATCTCCTCCGCACGCTTTTCTTCAGTTATATCCCTGGCGATATGTTGAAAGCCAATAGCCTCTCCGTTAGTAGTTATCAAGCTAGTGGCCATCATTATTGTTGCTATTGCACCATCCTTCCTGACCAATTGCTGTTCATAGGGTTGAGTGATTTCCTCAGCATTAATCAGCCGACTACGGATTCCTCTAGCCACATTTAGTGATTCTATGGTAAGAAAATCCTTAACATTTTTGCCAAGGAGCTCCTGGGTAGTAAATCCGGTAAGTTTTTCACACGCCTTATTTACGTTTATAATTTTACCCGTTATATCCTGAACCAACATGGCATCACTGGCATTCTCAAACAGGTATTGATAGTTCTCCTTCGTTAGTTCGAACTCTGTTTGTATCATTCACCAACCTCGTTTCGGGGTATGTCATCAAGAGTTATGTAGCCCGCTCTCAATCCCTTGATTATAGCGTCGGTGCGAGAACCACAGTCCATTTTATGAAAGATATTAGTCAGATGAGCTTTCACTGTGCGAAGACTGAGGGAGAGCTTATCAGCAATGTTTTGATTGCTCATTCCTTTCGCCGCTAGCTTTAGAATCTCAGTCTCCCTCTGGGTGAGTTGTCCAGTGGTCTGACCATCATCAGCCCCCTTGGCTATACCTATCACACGTTGCAGGAGTTTACGAGTTACCACCGGGTCAAGTACCGAATCACCAGAACGCACGGCACGGACAGCCCTAGCAATCTCACTGCCGCGTGCACTTTTCAAAAGGTAACCACAGGCTCCAGCTTCTAAAAGTCCAAATATGTAGTGTAAGTCGCTATAGGCAGTTAATATCAATACGGCGCTAGACGGGCTTTCCTGCTTAATTAACCTCGTAGCATCAATGCCACTAAGATTAGGCATAACGATATCCATTATGACCACATCCGGCTTCAACTCGCTTACTAACTTGACTGCGTCCTTGCCATCACCAGCTTCGCCCACCACTTCAAAATCCTTCTCCTTCTCAAGAAGATGATGCATGCCTTCTCTTAGCACCACATGGTCATCGGCAATGACAATCCTTATCTTCATCTTGATATATTCTTAAACTATTATAAAACACAACAGACGTCAAGCTAATTCTAAACCATATGGGGAATAATCTCAACACCCTGTCAGTGTAGACATGAAGATATAGTACTTTAGGGCATATCAATTTACGCCTTTCCTACATGTAAAAATAGTGTATCTGGACGGCGTATAATCGCCTGGCAAGTAGTATCCTATAAGTAGGAGGGTAGGAAAGGAGGGCTATTAACGGCTAAGGTGATAGCCAAAGATGGAAAGCCTACTACTCGTACTGGAAAAGTGAAAGGGAGGGAGGCAATCCTAGCACTACTGGCTAGGATTGCTGATAACGACAGGTTATTGGTAGACCTCGCTGATAGCCCCGGAGAGTTGCTTGCTGAGTATTACACTCTTACCCAAGAGGAACTGACAGCGCTAATTAGCGGCGATATAAAGAAAATAGAGAGTTGGGTCGGTAAGCTAGACAAGCAGCACGCAAATTGGTTGTGGTGTCAGCTAAACCAACAGAAGCGGTGAGGAGATGGCAAAAAGGGAAACTCCAGTTCTCGTCATCAGGAGGGCTCTGGAATTGCGAGGGGATGTAGATGAAAACTGAGGATTATATCTCAAGTCCGGTTGAATCTGCTGAGCTGCAAGTAAAAAATCAATATGACTAAAAACTCCATAGAGAGAAAACTACAATGACAATCAAATCAATTCTGGAAAGTATGGCAACTAAAGGATGGTTGCCATGTAATCAAACTGCTAAAGGTAGGCAAAGTTACCACTGGTGGATAATTACCGCTTTAATGGTGCTTTGTACTTTGGTTTACTATGCAGACCAGGCACCACTACTTGGCATACCCCAGCTTACCAATAACCTTTCTACTACCGTTCATGACCTGCATCGGACGTTATTTCTCATCCCTATACTATATGCATCAGTGCTTTTCAGAGTTCGAGGAGGTCTGATTACTACATTTGCTTTCTTATGTATTGTATTACCACGTGCTTTACTAATTTCGTCTTATCCTGACCCACTACTTAGACCCCTGGTATTTGTCACCGTTGCTGCTTTCGTCAGCCTATTAATCGCAACACAGCTTAACCGGATTGAAAGAGAAATAAAAGCTGGTGCCGAATCAATAGTAGCGTACCAGGAACTCAGTAAAGCTCATAAGCAATTAAAAGAGAGCCGGGCTCAGCTAATTAGGGCTGAAAAGCTAACTTTGCTGGGCCAAATGTCTGCTTCTTTTGTCCATGAAGCCAGAAATCCTGTGTCTGCAGCTATTGTCCTTACCAAGCTACTGAATAAGGAAGTATGTAAAGATATTTTCTCTAAGGATACGGCTCTTGAGTACTTGTCGAAAATAGAATCAGCACTTGTTCGTAGCAGTAGTCTAATCCAGAACGTTCTCGATTTCAGTCGGAAGTCAACTCCAAAACTTGAGTTGTGTGAAATCAACGACGTGATTGACCAGGTCCTTAAGCTGACTATCCACTCGGCTAAGGGACAGAATATCGAAGTGACAACGGTGCTTGACCCATCTCTGCCTAAGGTTATTGCTGATTTTGACCAGCTTCAGCAGGTTTACACTAACCTTATTCTTAATGCCATTCAGGCAATGGTAGAAGGTGGCACACTAACCATCCGCACCTTCACTAATGGAAACTGGTTGAAGACAGAAGTTCAAGACACAGGTTGCGGCATTTCTACAGAGAATATGCACAAGATATTTATACCCTTCTTTACTACTAAAGAGGTAGGGAAAGGGGTAGGTTTGGGTTTGACCGTATGCAGGGAGATTATCCGTTATCATCAGGGCAGGATAGAAGTAAAAAGTAAAGAGGGAGAAGGTACTACCTTTACCATCTATTTACCCCTGCACGTCGAGGGAGATGAAAATATCAAGTACTTTGACGGCGGAGAGGAGGCAGCAAAATTTTTACCAGCGTTCCAGCATAATAGATTTGGCTCTATCTTAAACAAATAAACAAGGAAGGAGGGAAACAATGGAGCAGAAGAAGATTCTTGTTGTCGACGATGAGCCGAGCATGGTAGCAGCAGTGGAGGCTGTGCTCAAAGGCGAGTCCTACAACGTGATTACTGCATGTAATGGAGAAGAAGGTCTGCGCAAAGTAATGGAGGAAAAGCCTGATTTAATTATTTTAGATGTAATCATGCCCGGGAAGCACGGGTTTCAAATTTGTAGGGAGCTCAAGGCTGACCCTAAGTATGAGTCCTTCTCGAAAATTCCTGTATTGATGCTGACTGTCTATCCTGATGATAGGGAGGAGATGCATCTCTCCATGCACGAAGGGATGACTATGGAAGCGGAAGACTACATACAGAAACCATTTGACCCTGATGAATTACTCGACAGAGTCGAAAGACTGATAAAGGTAACTTCGAGTATTAAATAAGTAAGGCCAGACTTAAGATGAATAAGTTTTCTGTTAGTGTAACAAGGAACCGAACGTGAATATGTTGGCGCTTGTCAGCAGTGGGGTTATTGCTAACATTGACCTAAGCAAGCATATTAATAAGGAGGGGACTGTCAATGGCACAAGAAAAAGAACAACCGAATGAAGAAGCAAAAACAATTACTTCTATGATGAATGAAAGGAGAGTCTTTAATCCTCCTGATGAAATTAGCCAGAACACATATATCAAGAGCATAGACCAATACAAGATGCTTTACCAACAGTCTATCACTCACCTTGAGGTGTTCTGGGCAGTGGCAGCAGAGCAGCTAGATTGGTATAAGAAGTGGGACAAGGTACTAGTCGAGGATTTCAAAGAAGGTGAGCATCAGTGGTTTGTCGGTGGTAAACTCAATGTCTCCTATAACTGCCTGGACAGGCATCTTAAAACATGGAGGAAAAATAAAGCAGCACTAATCTGGGAGGGGGACATTGGTGATAGTAAGACTCTAACCTACCAGGAGCTATATTATGAAGTGTGTAAGTTTGCTAATGTACTGAAGAAGTTTGGAGTTAAGAAGGGTGATCGGGTATGTATTTACCTACCTATGATTCTTGAATTACCGATAGCAATGCTCGCCTGTGCTCGGATTGGTGCTATTCACAGTGTTATTTTTGGAGGTTTTAGTGCTGAAGCGTTGAGGGACAGGATATTAGACTCAGGAGCTAAAATGCTGATTTGCGCCGATGGCTACTACCGGAGTGGCAAGGTTATCAGGAGCAAGGATAACGCCGATGGTGCCCTGGAGCAATGCCCTGCAGTAGAAGACTTGATTGTGGTAAAGCGGGCTAATTCTGAAGTTAAAATGCAGGAAGGGCGTGACCACTGGTGGCATGATGAAATGGCTGCTGATGATATCAAACTATACTGCGAACCTGAAGTGATGGACGCTGAGGACCCACTATTTACCCTCTACACCAGCGGCAGCACAGGAAAACCTAAGGGTGTTCTTCATACTCAGGCTGGTTATCTGGTGTACACTGCCCAGACCCTTAAGTGGATATTTGATGTCAAGGAAGAGGATACTTATTGGTGCACCGCTGACATCGGTTGGGTTACCGGACACAGTTACATCGTCTATGCTCCGCTAGCCGTTGGTATCACCAGCCTCATGTTTGAGGGTGTTCCTACTTATCCTCATCCAGACAGATTTTGGGAAATTGTGGAAAAGTATCAGGTTAATATTTTCTATACTGCTCCCACCGCCCTGCGAGCCATAATGAGAGAAGGAGACGAGTGGCCTGACAAGCACGACTTAAGCTCGCTACGCATTCTTGGCACGGTCGGTGAACCGATTAACCCCGAGGCATGGATGTGGTATCACAATGTAATTGGAAAAGGCAAGTGCCCAATTGTAGATACCTGGTGGCAAACAGAGACTGGTGGCATATTAATTACCCCTTTACCCGGAGCTGTTCCCCTTAAACCAGGCTCAGCTACATTACCATTTCCCGGGATTGAGGCTGCAGTACTCAGAGAAGACGGTACTGTTGCTGATGTGAATGAAGGTGGTTATCTGGTCATCAAGAGACCGTGGCCAGGATTGATGAGAGGGGTTTACGGTGAGCCAGAGAGGTTCAAAAATACCTATTTTGTTCAGTATCCTGGCGTATATACTACGGGGGATGGGGCTCGGGTAGACGAAGACGGTTATTTCTGGCTGATGGGAAGAATAGATGATGTTATCAACGTATCAGGTCATCGCATTGGAACGGCCGAGGTTGAAAGTGCTCTGGTATCTCATGAAAAGGTAGCTGAGGCCGCAGTTGTTGGCATGCCTCATGAAATTAAGGGACAGGGGTTATACGCCTTTGTTACTGCAAATGCCGGAGTAGAAGAATCAGATGCCCTGCGAAAGGAGCTGGTGGCTCACGTTCGTAAGGAGATTGGCCCAATCGCTACACCGGACAAGATACAGTTTGCCAGCGCTCTACCCAAAACCAGGAGCGGCAAGATTATGAGAAGGATACTGACCAAGATTGCCGCTGGAAGCAGCAGTGACCTTGGCGACACCAGCACGCTGGCTGACCCATCAGTGGTTGAAGACTTGGTGAATGGTGCCCGGTAAGAAATCTTAATAACTTGGTTAAAAATGTATTTGCAACTTTAAATTTATTAAAATTTAGTACACTGTAGCAAGCTGCGGGGTACTGACCCCGCCTGCGGAGCGGGGTCCCCGCAAAATCGAAGGTTTTGTGGAGTTTATTAAGAGGGTCAGTCTGGTTCCTGCTGCTGGCTCTCTCCTAATAGAAGGAGGTTTTTCTATGGCAAAAGCCGTGACAGGAGATGATATTCAATGGGCCAATCCAGGTGCACTCGGGTTAGCTGGGTTTGGTTTTAATACTATTTTACTGCAGATACATAATATCGGTTTGATTGATAGTGTAATACCCATTGTATACGGATTCTTCTGGGGGGGTGTAGCCCAAATCATCGCTGGTATAATTGACGCTCGGCGGGGAGACACCTTTGGCCTTACTGCATTCACATCCTATGGTGTGTTTTGGGTTGGTCTTAGCTTCGGGTTTCTTCTTCAGTGGCTTGGGTTGATTACACTGGAGCATTCTGGACTGGCTTGGCTGTGTATATGCTGGGGTGTATTTACCGGCTACATGACCATCGGCACTTTCAAAATATCCTATATTCATGTGTTTGTTTTTGCTAGTTTGACACTGCTCTTCTTCTTGTTAGCAGCACACTTTTACGATGCTCTGCCAGCCATCATCCCTGGAATAGTGGGGATTTTCTGTGGTGCCGGAGCAGTTTATGCCTCAGCAGCAGTGATAGTAAATTCGAAGTATGGACGCTGGATACTTCCTATTGGCTTGTTATCCTAGAAATATTTACCAGAGCAAATCCAAATATTTATTAAGACCAAGAGGGTACAAGTATGCAGACAGTTATGGAGCGAAGGGCTGATATCAATGCCAATGCAATCTATGCTATGCGTCGCTCGGGAGCCACATTGCAGCAAATTGCCAACGAAATAGGTAAGACTAAGGAAAGAGTGAGGCAAATCCTTATAAAAAGTTACGGTTCAACAAAACACAAATTACTCTCTACCGAGCAACTCTGCAAGATATTAGGTCTGCCCAGAAATCGAGTTATAGAGTTGTATCGAGATAATATTATTAACCCCGCAAGAGATTGGGACACAGGCATTAGCCATTACCTTTTATGGCGCCCAGCTACGGTAGAAGAGGTCAATACTTACTACAATACTCACAGACTGTGTAAAATGTGCTATTCCTATATTCCCAAAGGCAGACGGTGCTATTGTTCTAAGCAATGTTACAATGAGGGTCATAAGTACAAGTATAAAAGTATTGAAGCTAAGCAGCGACACTTGAGAAACATTAAAAGATATAGAGGAAAATGCAGGCGGTTAGAACAAGATGCATGGATAGGTAATTCAAGAGGTTAACCAATACCTTTAGCAGTAATCGAATCCGCCATGCAGAATGAAAGAAGCTACGTTGCCACTCATTGACGCTCTGCCCAAGAGCAGGAAGGGCAGGATTAAGAGAAAAGTATTAAACAAGATTAGCACCTAGCCTGCCTCCAGTAATTGCTCCAGCTTTTAAGTTGGTATTACCGGCAGGTGTGCTTTTTTGGCTCAGACGACTGGTATTATACAAATAGCCAAAATGTATGAGCATAAATATCCTTTGAATAGAAATGAGAGACAGACTCGCTGCTTAGAGTATACTACCTAAAGGGCTAAAGCACTCTTAAGCATACCGCAGATTTGAAGCGAGGGCGCATAGGCATTAAGTCCTTCAATAGAATAACCAACACCGCGGTTACCTTAGCCTATCCATCCTTCTTGTGCCATGGCAAGGAATTTAGCACGTTCCTCGGGGTTCATCTCCGCCAAGTTTACGTCGAACTCCAAGCTCACATATAGATTAGCCAGTGCTTGGCGTATTTCTGGTTCTGAAGTACTTTTTGTCATCATCTATACCTTGTCCTTGTATTTCCCTTCCTGAAATTCATTACTTGACCTTTTTCAAAATTATTATCATGTACTACAAGCGTACCAGAATATTCACATTCTAGATAGAAACTTGCCTCCTGTATTTCTCTCTCAACATCCTCTAATTTTGGCTCCATGTATGACTGAAGGTGAGTTGGATTAAGAGAAAGGAGAGCACCTGGCTTTAAAACCATGTAGACTTCATGTAACAGTCGTCTTCTGGCCTCTGCCTGAGGAAAATAATAATAGTGTAGAACATCATAAAGAAGTACTACATCAAAAGATGCGTTATCTAACCCAATTCCTGACTCGTTTGATGTATCTAATCTTATTATATTCTTCAAGCCCATTGACTCAACCTGGCACATTAATTGATCCAACTTTCTTTTATCTTTATCCAGTGCATAGACTAAACCCTCCTCCCCAACTATTCTTGCAGCAGGAATAGTGTAGTTGCCTGAGCCACAGCCAAAATCCAATACTCTTTGACCCACTTTAATACCAATATCTTTTAGAAACTTTTCACCGGCTTCTTCTATCCACTTTTCTACAGGGCTCTTCACTGCGGATTCCCCCATACCTACTATTGTAGCTATATTACAACGGCTGCTAGCTGGGAGTCAAAGCCCCTAACTAACCCAAAAGTTACTCCGCAGCCAGCATTAGGCTACAGCAATTCCTCAACCCTTGCTCGGATCTAGGCCTCGGGAACCGCTCCCAAGATGCTGTCATTCAGTTGACCATCCCTGAAAAACAATTGCATAGGTGTGCTCATAATCTGGTATCTCATAGCAGTCTGGCGATTTTCATCAGCGTTTAACTTACAGAATTCGAAAACTTTACACCGTCGTCGCTTTCCACTACCTGGTCTTCTTCCCTTGCTTTGTCCAAAGCCAACTGTAGCTGGTCTGGATTTGATTAAGAAGGAATAATCCCGATTGCCATTTCGGGCTCGGCCTGATGTTGCAAGGCCTCTTTAAGCTTTTCTCTATACTACACCTAATACTATACTTACCACCCCACAATACTACACCTGGGTGTAGTATAACTGGAAGATGGCAGGCTGTTTCAGGGGATACAAAAAGATGAAAAGTGACTCCTGATATAACTTCTGGCTTTCTGTTTAAAGCTCAATGCCAACAATAAGCTCTCGGCAAGCTAGTTATAAAGGGTTAAAATATTTCAGGGCAGAACAATTTAACTAAATTGCTGAAGAGCATTGTCTTAAGTAGCCCAGCATCCTGCCTTTCCTTGATAAAGGTAAGGGAGCTTTTCATACCCTCAAACCACTCGGGACCCCCATTCGTTTTCCTTTGCGGGTTATCCATCCAGCAAAACCACCTCGCTTCCTGGTGTGTTCCGTCCCTTATCCGGAGATTAATGGCATCCTGGAGAGCTTGGTTGTACTGCGAAGCTGACAGCTTCGTTATGTTGTCTCAGAAATAATCACCTCCGTCCATAGAATCTTGATATGGGATTACATCGCCTGCGGCATTCCATAGATGTACTGATGGCCTTGGGCATAGCGCAAAATTATGACCCGGCGCTCTGTAGGGTGCAGTAGCTTGGTAAGGGAAAGGAGTGATTGATGGTCTAATATGATACCACTTAAAAC
>CAYNFT010000069.1:0-4510 GCA_964396535.1 uncultured Dehalococcoidales bacterium
TAACTCCTTGGCTCTCTGCCAACAATCTAAACCCTTAGTTTTGTATTTTGCCATCTTCCCCCCCTTAATTTAACTTAATTTAATAGGATTCTAGACAAACAGTTCCTCGGCCAGTATTTGCTCGATGAACGCTTCCACCCGGATGCGGAATTGTCCTACAGGAACAGTGACCTCAAATTCGAGGAAGTAACAAGGGATATCGTTGTCTTCGAGGTACCGCCTCAAGCTCGGAATATCAGCTTCATGGGGGTCACAGAATTTCTGCTGGGCCAGTATTGCCCCTTGAACCCCGAAGTCACGAGCCAACTGGAGAACGTATGGAAAGCGCGTCCTAGAACAGTCTTCCATCCCCCAGTCCTTGTTGGGACAGGGTACACGGTCGCAATAGCGGTTAGCAATAGCCTGAAGCCTGTCATTCTCTGGAATGACTTCATTCCAGAAGTATCTTGAGCCGGTGCAATGGTCCTCGATGACGAAGGTGGCTCCTATTGCTTCCACCATTTCTAAGAACTCCCGGTCATCGTCCTCGCTACCAATAATCATCAGCCGGACTCCTGTCTCCCGGTCAAGCTTACGGTCAGGGAGTGCCTCAAGGAGTTGCTTTAATAGCTCGTTGTGCTCTCTCTTATCCATAAGCTGGCTTGCCCAGACCATTGTCATAGCCTCGGTGCCGGTGATAGGCGGGTTATCCTGTTTTCGGAATTCATAGACCTGCTTCATCAGGCGCCGATTGGTGTTCATGATGTCTATGCCTCTGTCTATGTCTTCGTCAGTTATGGTTTTCCCAGTTAATTCTTCAAGAGCTTTTTTGAATTCATCCAGCTCTCCGCGCAGGAAAACCTTGGCTCTGGGGCTGCGCACAGCATTAGGCATGACGAACCAGTAGAACCAGGGGGTCGGTACATGGATTTCCCAGGCGCCATATGCCTGGCGCATATGAAGGCAGGCGTTGGATTCAATTAGTCCATCTAGGTAGTCGTTGTATTTCCCCTTCAGCCCCTGGCTTAGGCAGTCGCGGGAGAAAGGGCACCACATGTCAAACATGTGCGGTGTGGCGAGGGTAGGCGCCTCATGACCACCTAGAATGCGAACAGGAAGGATATTTGCCGCATAGAGAAGTTCCTCCGGCACGTATGTACACATACCGCCAATTACCTTCCCTCCTGTTCTCTTCTTCCAATCCTTGGCATACTCATGCCGCAACTGCCAGACATCATTGAATTGTTTTAGTATTTCTGATGCTTCCATTCATCACTCCTTAACTTATATTTAATATGCTTCTAACACCGAGTTAAAATACTCATTGGCTTTTTCAGTGAGCAGGTCGTGATATTCATTGAAGAGGGCTGCGGCCTTGGAGCGCAACCAGTTCTCAGGTAACAGTTCCTCAGGTAAATCAGGGTCAAAAAACGGTAACTTGCGGTATTCGTGAATAAGGGCAAATCTTTCCACAAAGTACTCACTGGCCTCGACAGGCTCACCGGCCTGAAGGTGCCGCAGCCAGTTCTCAAATCTGGGCTGGTATTCCGCCATAAAACTGTCGTACTTCTCATGTATCCGGCCCAGGTCCCAGCACGTCGATACTACTTTCCTGGCATCGGTAAGGCCCTGCTGTCTGGCCTGGAAGATTTGAATATGCTCAATGACGCCAAGCTTTTCCGCAAGCTCTATCACTTCCCGGGTCAAATCATAGGGTGAAATGAAAGTAGCCCCTCCCAGTGCTCCATAGCCCATCCAGCCTAACTCACGGCGCAGCGTGTCCCTCATCTTCCGCTTCTGCTCAGGAATGGAATAGGTTACAATATTCCAGGTTCCATCCCAGCTAGTGTTCTTTCGTACAAAGATACGTTGCGCCCCTGTGGTAAGCAAGTTGTGCCCGTTCTCGGTCAGCGAGTAGTAGCTTTTTCGTCCTTTGCTTCTGACCTTCAGCAGACCGGCACGACACATCCGCGATACCGCCGACCTCACGGCCTGTTCGGACAGGCCGAAGTTGCCAAACAGCTTTATCAAACTCCCGATTCCAACCTCGTCCCCGCGATTAAGAAGATAGTCCCCGTAAAGGGTCAGCATCGCTGACTGCGGACGGATAGTACGTTTACGTGAGCTTAAGGTCTTATATGTCATTTTATTATATGGCGTTTTAATTTCGCTATCATGAATTATAACCACGATGGGCATTCTTGTCAATAGGGAGAACAAAAAAATGTTGTATATCCTGAATGCGCGGGGCATGGTGGCTGGTGGGCATTTTTATCGGTCATTCCCCATAAGGCGGAACCTTAGGGTTACCAGTACCGCTGCCAGGACCAAAACGGTAACTTTCCAGGAACCCATCGACCCCCTTGTATGGAGACCAGTTAAGGTAATGGACACTTCGGGGCTTGCTCCTGCAATCTGAAAGCAGTAGATTAGCGATTAAGGAAGGAGCGGGACCATGACCCAGGGAATAAACGATAGAATCTGGCACGCTGAAGCCATGACATAAGAAACGAAGCAGCTCAGTTTAATAATTTAATGTGATTTCACCCTTAGTTAATAACCTTCCTCCTTCCACCTTGACCAATCTACTGAAGCTCTTTCTTCATCAGTCAATATCTGCGGAAATAGTTTTTCGGTATGAAGGGGACCTTGATTAATTTCCACAAATATCCAGGGCCTATCTGTTCTTTTAATGATGTACGGGCAATGTATACAATTTGGCGGGATATAGACCACTGTGGACTTAGTGATTGTATGTTTTTCCCTCTCCGGACCCATTTGTAACTCCACCTCTGCTCCCAGGTCCGTTGGATCATCCGGGTTTGTTCCAATGAGTATGAGTATTTCAGCATCCTTGTGTATGTGTGGCGGGTGTCCTACGCTAACGGTGTCAGCAGAGGGGCTAGAAGGTCGGGGAAGGTTCCAGTGAACCCAATAGAAGTTGCATCCTTCAACAGCACTACTATCCACACGGGCAATACCTGTACGCCCACGTTCTATTTCCTCCGGCCTGGCCTCATATGTGAAAAAGTACTTCCCGTATTTTGTCTCAGCCATTTTCCTGTATCTCCTTTCTTTATTTTTGTTATATGGCGCTGGTGACCCTAATTAAAACACAGCCTACTATCCAATTCAAGTAAACCACCCGTGTGAAACAGGGCATGTATAGCATAAACCGTCTCTACCTACTTGGACCTTGGACACTTGACTTTGCCATCTTATTCAATAAGAATATTTAAAATGATACTTATGTAGTCATGCGATGGAGGTTGAAGATGGAAAGAAAAAACTATGATGTCGTCTATCCTGCCCCTTTACCTCCGGGAGTTACCCTTGAGAAAAACACCCTCATCCCGATGCGAGACGGCGTGAAGGTTGCCCTAGATGTCTACAAGCCAGCTACGGGGAAGGGACCGTGGCCTGCGATTCTTGCCTACTCACCATTCCAGAAAGAACGCTTCTTTGAGAGTGCCAAGCCTGCTTTCTACTGTCCAAATGGATATGTATGTGTTCAAGCTGCAGAAAGGGGTAGTGGTTTCAATGAAGGAAAATTCAGCTTTCACGGTTCAGTTGCAGCAGAAGACGGTTATGATATGGTAGAGTGGATTGCCAAGCAGCCATGGTGCAATGGCAATGTGGCTATGATGGGAGCCTCCGGATACGGCGTCATGCAATGGATAACGGCTCCGCTAAACCCTCCCCATCTTAAAGCTCTGGTCGTACTCGGTACAACGGATAACTACAGGGGTCTTTGCTATCCAGGGGGCGTATTACGCAGACCGTTCGTCCTGGGCTTGGTCTCAGGGATGATAAACGCGGCGATTTGGCCGGGGCCTGTTTCGGGCAAGGAACCGCCTATGAACGTTATTGCTGAAATCTTTGCCAATACCGAAGATGGCCCATTCTGGTGGGAGCACGGCGGTGGTTGGAAAAAGACAGACCAGATAAAAGCTCCGGTACTGAATATTGTGCAAACCCCTAATCGGTTACACGCTATTTATCACTTAAGGTCCTATGCCAATATCAAGTCGCTGAAGAAACTGGTAATTACGCCTTGGACTAACGAGAACTACCAGCCATGGATATTTGAAACGACTTCGTTTAACCAGCACATATTGAGATGGTTAGACTGCTGGTTGAAAGGCATTGATACCGGTATTATGGATGAGCCAGAAATAGCCATCTATGATAACGGTACCGGACAATGGCGATACGAAAACGAATACCCGCTGGCGCGTACGCAATGGACTAAATTTTACCTGCACGCAAAAACCGAACTGACAGAGGCATATGAATTAATCAACAGGGAGCCGCCGGAGGAAAAGGATAAACCGGATATCTATCATAACATCAGTCTAAGAACCGCCATGATAACCTCATACGGAATAACCGACACCACTCCAACACTCAGCCAGCCACGGTATTTAGCTTATATATCGCCACCCCTCGAAGAGGATATCAGGGTGTGGGGTCCGGTCAGCTTCACTTTATACGCCTCGACGGCAGAAGAGGTTACTACTGATTGGTCATT
>CAYNFT010000069.1:4520-11314 GCA_964396535.1 uncultured Dehalococcoidales bacterium
ATTTTTCGTAAAGATGGGGGAGATGGTACCTGACGGCATACCTCTTAACCCCGTAACCGGTAATCCTGAAATCAAACCAGAAGTGAATGACCCGTGGACACCGCCTGAGGTCCAAATCTGGAGTTGGGGTTCTTTCAAAGCCAAATTCAGAGAGCTTGATGAGAGCATGTCCAGACCAGGAATGCCATGGCATTCCTTCCAGAAACCGGCTGATTTGAAGCCAAACACAGTATATGAGTTTCAGATTGAGCTTCAGCCTGTATTTAAGACTTTCAAAAAAGGGCGTCGAATATGGCTCAAAGTCGCCAGCGATGACGCGCTTTACTCCACCTGGGATAGCTCTTCTCAGTATGTAGAAACGCCTTTATTGCCCATGAAAAATGAGGTTTCTATCTACCATAACGCAAAATACCCATCACATTTGCTTCTGCCTGTTGTTCCTGACGCTCCCGAAATCGCACCGGTAAGACCACCATTGCTCGACGCTGTGCCAGGCGCTCCGCGATTTACAGAATGAAAGAATCGTCTTCTTAGCCTATTAGTCCAATACCTTCTAAGCAGCAGTTGTGAGTTCGAATCCCTCCAGGGACGCTACATGAATTCCACTTTTACTGACTACACAGCTAAAGACCACTAACATATTCTCTTCCATTGGCTATATTGGCTATAAAGAAGCACAGTTGAATGGTATAATCATTGAGGGCAGGTTTAAGATAGAACAACATGGACGAATCTGAAGATATAAAGCAATCAAGTCAAGGAATAGAACGTCTTGCTATGCAGATAGCAAATAGTAAGACAGATACTACAAAGTGGGATCATAACATTGTTATTTTTTTATTTGCTGTTTTGGCTATCGTCATCATATTAGTTTCGCTGGAAATTGATACTAAAATTGTAGCACCTGTGGCAATTCTTGGATTAGCTGTGGCCTGGTTAATGGGACGGAGAAGGGGCAAGCAATTATTCGAGGGTTTCTATGCTGAAGAGTTGGCAAATCTCAGACAAGAACCTAATGAACAAGCTACAACCTTTATGGAGCAGCTTACGTCTAGAGAGACACAAATTCTTAATTGTGTGGCTCAAGGCTTTTCCAATAAGCAAATTGCGCTTGAGCTTGGCATTAGTATAAACACCGTTAAAGATTTTGTTAGTAAAATTTTGACTAAATTGAATGCTAATGACCGTACCGAGGCGGTGGTAATAGCCATTAAGCATGGTATGATTTCTATTAAATAGATTCTGAATATTTATAGTGCACGTCTCAGGAAGATGAACTACTTCTTTTATGCACCAAACAACTCCAGAAGGTCGGCAACATCTTCACGCCTAAATTCCATATTACGGCTACTATCAGTATCGAATGCTTCTATTATTCCTCTATCTACCCACAACAGAATTGTATCTATCTCAACATCTAACAACCAAGCCGTATCGTCTATACTTACTGTTTTTATTTGAGTCTCGGGGTATACAGCTAAATCGAGTGTTACCATGACTTACCTCCATTTTCCACTTGCTTTACTATTTTTTGCTATACTTTTAGCTATACGCGAGCACTCAACTCTGGCGTATCTACCACGTTCGATAGATATATGTCGAATTGCGATACTCTGTCCACTCGCTTATAGCCGAGCCTTTCCAAGGTTCTTTCCATAACATTAAGTGCTTCTATGAGTGAATCTCTTTCTAAAGCCTGCCTTATTTCCAGTAAATCTGCTTCGTTCAACTCATCCATTCTACTCATCTCCTTTTAATTATTGAAGTCTGTTGCTGTTTAGGTCTATGGTAAGTTGATGAAGCTTAAGAGACAATCCCCCAAAAGATGGGTAACAGGCAATACTTTTATGTAGTTTCAGTCTCTTTTGCTAAAGCCTACCTCGAGCCGGCAGAAATAGAGAGTCTGGAGCTGTCAGCCGACTACCTGCGGGATAAGCTCCCCATCAGGCTGCTGTATTTCCGAGGCTCTAGGAATTACGGTTGGTGATATTGACTTTAACCGGGGGATAGAGTGACTATTGAGCACCTGAAAACGAGGCTTAGGCTGTCCTGAAATGCTTCGGTTGGGAGTGTTTTGGATAAGTCGCCACTTGCTAATGTAATATAGCACGCTTAGGCATTCAAAAAACGGGCTGCGTTTTTCAAGGCTATAGCCTCTGTAGATTGCCTTAACCCTTGGTAAAGATGATATGATGTTGCCATTGGGGTGAGCTCTGGGGGAAATCAGACCTGAAATGCGCTCCCCGGCTCTCTTCTCTAAGGAGGGCTGCCTCAGTCACTAACCGACCGGTCAATATCAAATTACTCAGCTCGTAGGAGGGGCGGTCTGCAGGCTGGGGCAACGACTTCTGCCAGGCAGCCAGTATATCAGCCGCTTGAGTTAAGCCTTCCTTGCCACGTAAAATGCCAACTTTCTCCCAGTGGAGCATTTGCAGAGCAGAAAGACTGGGTGCTGGCACAGCCTGTAAACCCTGTTTCTGGCTGAGTAAACAATAAACATCCACCTCTCGACCGGTAACCGGCGCTACGCTGTTGATTCCCTCGCTGGTCTTCTCAACAATTCTCTGACTGAACACAACCGCCTCAAGCAGCGAATTCGAAGCTAGTCTATTAGCTCCATGAATAGCAGTGCAGGCAGTCTCACCACAGGCAAACAGTCCAGCTATATTTGTCTCTCCCCAGCTATTAGTCTTTACACCGCCAATCATGTAGTGAGCTGCTGGCGCAACCGGTATCAACTCCTGGGTAATATTCAAACCATGCTCCAGGCAGAAGCGGTATATGTGCGGGAATCGGGTGGTAATAGTGCGTGGCGGCAGGTGCGTAACGTCAATGAAGACCTTATCTGAGCCTGTTTTGTCCATCTCATATAATATGCTGCGGGCTACAATATCTCGTGGTGCTAGGTCAGCATCTGGCGTGTAGTCAGGCATAAAACGGCGACCTTCTACATTAAGCAGTATCCCACCTTCACCCCTGACGGCTTCAGAGATAAGAAAAGGGGTTACCCCGGGCATGTGGAGGGCAGTGGGATGGAACTGATAGAACTCCATATCAGTAATCTCTGCCCCGGCATTAAAGGCTAGAGCTATACCATCACCTGTAGCTATATCAGAGTTGGTATTGAACTTGAATAACTGCCCACCACCGCCAGTAGCTAAAATCAAGAAGCGGCAGTCAAATTCCCCAACCGAGCCAGTGCGGCAATCAAGGACTTTTATGCCCTTAACCTTTCCCTTTTCTACCAAGATTTCGGTGGCCAGGGAATCCTCAAGTACCTGGATTCTCGATGCGCGTATCTGATTGCTGAGAGTGACTTCAATGTGTTCGCCAGTAGCATCACCACCAGCATGCAGAATGCGAGGCACACTGTGAGCCGCCTCCCTGGTCAGGGTAATCTCTCCTTCAAGAGTATCAAAGGGCACCCCAAAATTAACCAGTTCAGTGATGCGGTCAGGAGCTTCATTTACCATGATACGCACCGCTTCCTCATCACACAAGCCGTCTCCAGCAGCTATAGTATCTCGGAAATGCAGCTCCGGAGAATCATCCCTGCCTATAGGAGCAGCAATACCCCCCTGGGCATACTTAGTATTGCAGTCATCAATACTGCCTTTGGTTATGACGAGCACACTTCCTTGCTCCTTAGCCAGCAGGGCAGTATAAAGCCCGGCAATACCACTGCCCACTATAACGTAATCATACTGTTTCATCGGGTTGCTACGATCCACTTCTAGCCTCTCTTTGGATTGTTTAATAACCCCATCCCCTTAATCCCCTTCCCCTTGCTAAGGGGAAGGGGAAGCATTTTCTGAGAGGGGCTTCGCCCCTCTTAAATTCCTCACTGTTACTCAGGGGCTTTGCACCCTCTTATACTCCTCATTGTTAATCAGGGGGCTTTGCCCTTTTAACCCCCTTAAACGCTCTCTATCCTGTACTTCGCTTTTCCTTCCTGGTAAAGATCTCCGCCATAAATATCATTTATCACTGTAGCCGGAAAATCTTCCACTTCCAGCCGACGAACTGCCTCAGCTCCAAGCTCTTCATAGGCTATTACCTCTGATTTCTTTATGCTCCTGGAGATGAGAGCACCGGTACCGCCGATAGCTGCAAGGTACACCGCTCCGTACTTTTTCATAGCATCTTTTACAGCCTGTGAACGTGCACCCTTACCAATCATACCCCTCAGTCCCTCAGCTATCAAGCAGGATGAGTATACATCCATGCGACCACTGGTGGTAGGTCCGGCGGAGCCGATAACCTGACCTGTTCTGGCTGGAGAAGGACCCATATAGTATATTGTTTGCCCCTTAATATCAAATGGTAAAGGCTCACCCTGATCTAAGGCTTCAATCATCTTCTTATGGGCAGCATCACGAGCAGCATACATGACACCAGTAAGCAAGACGTTGTCCCCAACTTTAATCTCTTCCAGGGTCTCATCAGTAAATGGAAGAGCAACCTTCCTGACCATTAAAGAACCACCTCTTTGTGCCTGGCACTGTGACATTGAAGGTTAACAGCCACCGGCAGGCTGGCAATATGGGCAGGAAAAACCTCTACATGAACCGCCAGAGCAGTTGTCCTGCCGCCATATCCCATTGGGCCAATGCCCAGGTTGTTGATTTGTTTGAGAATTTCCTTTTCCATTTCAGCAACCTCAGCATCCAGATTAGGTTTGCCCACTTCCCGCAACAATGCTTTCTTAGCCAGCATTAAGGTTTGTTCGGCAGTTCCCCCTATGCCTACGCCAACAATAACGGGAGGACAGGGATTACTGCCAGCCTCATCCACAGCATTTACCACAAAATCTATTATCCCTTGACGACCGTGCGCCGGTGACAGCATAGCCAGGCGGGTCATGTTCTCGGTACCAGCGCCCTTAGGCATTACGGTAATCTTAAGCTTATCGCCGGGGACTATATCAGTATGAACAATGGCTGGCGTGTTATCTTTGGTATTCACCCTAGCAGAATAAGGCTGGCTCACCATAGATTTACGGAGAAAACCTTCACCATATCCCTGGCGTACCCCCTCATTTATCGCCGAGTAAAGGTCTCCACCGATTATATGTATGTCCTGACCCAGCTCCAAAAAAACCACCGCCGCACCCGTATCCTGGCAGAGAGGGATTTTTTCTTCCGAGGCGATTTCAGCGTTCTTCAATATGCTATTCAGCACATCTTTTGCCGCTGGTGATTCCTCGCTCTCTCTGGCCCGTTTTATAGCAGCCAGAATGTCTTCAGGAAGGTAGACGCAGGCCTCCTGGAATAGATTGGAGACGGTTTTGGTTATCTGCCTGCAATCTATATCTCTCATTCCTTAATTATATAACCCTATCCCCTTTATCCCCTTCCCCTTGGCAAGGGGAAGGGGAAGTAGTTTCATAAGAGGGACTTCGTCCCTCTTTAACGCCTTGCTGATAAAACTGGCTTCACCCCTTCGAGCTTCCCCAGTAATATATCTTTTTAGATATGACTCCGCGCCTCTCTTAAACTCTCCTTTAGCGTCTTTCTCTTTTGAAGCAGGGCAACAAATTTTGATAGAGGGACTTCGACCCTTTATCTCTCCCTCAAAGGATATGGCGAAGACCTGTATAGGAAGGGGCTTTGCCCCTTCCTATTACTTTTCCAAACAAACTTAAGACCCCTCGGCTATCAATCTTCTTAGCTCGACTATCATTTCCGGGGTATTAATCTGCATAGGGCATCTTACCTTGCACCGGCCGCAGGTCAGACAGGTATAGGCTATTGAAGCTGCTTTTTCTATATTGTGGCTAATCATCGCTGCCCAGACAGCACCAACGCCGGCAAAATACTTATCGCCAAAATGACCCGCAGTTACAGCAAAGACAGGACATTCATAAAGACAGCCACCGCATCTCAGGCAGTACAACGCCTGACGCAATAAGGGGTGTTTAGCCAGCTCAGCCCTTCCATCGTCCATAAAGATAACGTGGAACTCTTTTGGACCGTGGGCTCCATAGGTAGTCATCTTCTCAATGTCGCCGGTCTTACTTGGGCCAGATATCAGGCTGACATAGGAGGGAACAGTATAATTGGCATATCTCCAGGTTACTTCGGCAACCTTATAAGCATCACCAAGGGTCGGGACTAATTTCTCCATACCCACCAGGGCTATGTAAACCGGCGGTGCCCCAGTAGCCAGGTTAATATTTCCCTCATTCTCAATAAGGAATAGAGTTCCGGTATCAGCAGCGACCACGTTGGCTCCGCTCATGCCAATGTCTGCCTGGAAAAATTTTTCTCTGAGTAGCTTTCTGGCAGTTGCTACCATCCTCCCGATGTCATCTGGCGGTAGCTCCTCCCCTGTAATCTCTGAGAGGAGCTTGGCAACATCCTCTCTGGGGACGTGAATCGCTGGTGAGAGGATATGCATCGGCCTTGAATTAAGTTTTTGAATTATGAACTCCCCCGTATCGGTTTCGTAAACCTCGTTGCCCAGTTCTTCCAGGTGCTCTCGTAATTCAATCTCCTCACTAGTCATGCTTTTGCCTTTGACGATTAGCTTGTCCTTCCCTACCAGGTCCTCAATAATTTTCAGTGCTTCATCGGCTGTTCTGGCGATATAAGCCTTCCCCTTGTTAGACTCAATGGCTTCACATGCCTCTTGGGCAAGCTTCTCCATCTCACCGACAGCTCTGGCTTTTATCTCCCTGACTTCCTCCGCCATCTTGATGGTGTGAGGGAACTTCGTTAAGGCATTGTTTGTGTTTGACCTGTAGGTGGCAATAGCTCGAGACAAAGCAAGCCTTATCCGGTCATTACGAGCAG
>CAYNFT010000070.1:0-11094 GCA_964396535.1 uncultured Dehalococcoidales bacterium
CCCAGAACTTCTTCGGCTCTCTCAGGTTAGGGTAAATAACGAACGGTATGAAACCATAGGGATTGGGTTTCTTCTCCACCTGAACATCATCAATCCATAGCTCGAAGCCCTGAACTGTCCAGACCTCAACAACGTTAGCCGTCTTGTTTCTGGCTTTTACCTGATAGAGGTTTTCAATCATTTCCTGGGAGAGACTGTATTTTGAGGCTAACCGCCACACCTTCGAGGTATCGTCTCCCACCCACCAGGTATAGATGCCCTGAATATCGGGGGCAGTAATGCTGACACGTTTTGCCTCCTGGTCCCAGATAACCTTATAGCAGGCATCACCGAGGATGGCACAATCAATCTCGGTCTCAAAGTCAAGCTGTTCCAGGTTGTTATCCTCATACACCTGATATAAGGCTGCCTCTGCTTTCTCAGCACTGGCTCTAGCCTCATCCGTTTCTTCGGCAGGCTCAACAGCAAAATGAACGCCGGACATCAGGTATGAGGTAACCTTATCAATGAAGACCTTGGCGTAGTTAAAGGTCAGGCGTTTCTCACCCCGTCTCTCCCTGCCTTCCCAGTGGACGCCATGATAGAAATCGAGGAGTTCTCCATATCTCTTAAGCCTCTCCATATCACGGCGGCTCAACTCTAAAGGGTTAAAATCTTCGTTCATTCTTTTGACCTCTCCCGGTTGAGTTTTCTAAGGTGGTCTTTAGTGCTCTCTGTACAGTGCGCTGGCTAATGCCAAACATCTTTGCCAGTTCCTTTACTCCCTTTCCATCAACGGTAAAAAGCCTTGCCATCTCTCTGGCTCGCAATCTCTTCAACCAGCGCTGCTTGCCTCCGGGCTCATCATAGATACACTCCGGAAAGGGGCATTCGAGACAGGAATCGGCAAACTCACATCCTTCATCTTTGTAGTGGCAATACTCCGGTGGCAAATCCAGCTCTTCATTCAGCTCCTCAGTAGAATCCTTGCTATTTTCGTGCATAGCATCATCGCTCTTATCCAGTTCCATAACGCGCTCTCCAAACTAAATCTCACATTGCTAAAGTAGCACATATGTTCTAAACCAGTCAACAATATTTTGTCGCATTTTGTAGAATTTATAGTAACCCATCCCCCCGACCCCCTTCCCTTAAATTAAGGGAAGGGGGAATATAAAAAAGAGGGGCTAGCACCCCTCTTGATCCCCCATAGCCTCCCTCTACTAAAAGGATAAAAATAATGTCATTAAATACTTGACAATGTACTGCTGCTTCTGGTATATTATATACAGAAGAAGAAGTAGAAGGAGGAGTCAAGAAGATGTTATTTGATTTAGAGAATGAAAAAAAGAGGCTGGAAGCAAAGATTAGTGACCTTGAATTAAAAATAGAACCTATCCAGAAAGAGCTAAGGGAGCTACGTGAGCGCCTATCACACGTTATAGCTCTGATGCCTGCAGAACGTGGTGAATCTATTCAATCGACAAGTGATAAGCTTCCAAAGGGATATTGGGCTAATTTGTGCAGGGAACATAATTTGTATATTGGGGGAGACAGCGGACACAGAGTTGTAGCCCGGAAAGCCCCGCAGCTTCATAGGTCAATTCCTCATTGGTGTGATATTGATGGCAGAATGTATCCTAATATAAGCATACCTGAATAAATGGAGGTTTCAAATGGCTTTAACAGAAAAGGAAAAGGAGGAAATCGACAAATATCTAACGGAAAAAGAAAAGAAAGAAATCGAAGAGGTCATCGGTGAACTGGGGGCTATATACCTGTTTATAGAAAAAGGTGGACTAAATAAACCGTGGATGCTCGATTCGGAACGGTTTATGGGTTTCGGGTTTTTCCATACCAAAACTCTGGTTACACACTCAATCGTCTTATCTAGATTAACATGGGGGCTTATCGCACTAACTGCAGCTTTATTAACTCTATCCATTGTGCAACTTGCCCTCAATTAAAAAGTCCCCGATTTCTTTAAGATTTCAGGGGCTTTTTAGCTTCAAAATTGGTAGCGCAAGTTAGGTTCGAACCGGAAGGGCGTTTAAGAGGGGCTTCCGCCCCTCTTTTTATTTATCTCCCCCTCTTCTTCAAAGAAGAGGGGGATTAAGGGGGTGAGGCTTCGCCCTAGAGGGCTCAAGCCCGAAGGGTTCATTCTTTGTCAACATTCAGATTCAGATGATATAATGGCTATACTGATTAAAGTAAGATAATCATAGCAAACGACTTTAAAAGATGGCGGAGAAAAGAAAGAAGATTATTGCCGTTATTGGTGGTAGTGAACCCTCACCGGAAGAAGCCAGGCTTGCCGAGGAGGTAGGTCGTGAGCTAGCCAGGCAGGGAGCTATCCTGGTCTGTGGTGGCCTGGGCGGGGTTATGGAAGCAGCCTGCCGGGGCGCTAGCTCGGAAGGCGGAACCACTGTAGGCATTCTCCCCGGGGACAGCCCCAAAGCAGCCAATCCCTATGTCCAGATTCCCATAGTTACTGGCATAGGTTATGCCAGAAATGTCGCTGTAGTAAAATCAGCTCAGGCTGTAATTGCCGTTGGTGGCAGCTATGGCACCCTGTCCGAGATAGCCCACGCCCTGCAAAATGGTATTCCTGTTATCGGCTTGAACACCTGGTCGCTGTCCAGAAATGATAAGCAGGATAATTCAATTATCCTGGTGAAAAACCCGACCGAGGCGGTAAACAAAGCCCTTAATATAACTTGAGACTGATAGCCTGACCAACTTAAACTGTGGAGGAAAAGTGTCAACCATTAGCAAGATTAGAGCCAGAGAAATCCTGGATTCCAGAGGCAACCCTACTCTGGAGGTTGAGGTAGAGCTATCTGATGGCGCAACAGGCCGGGCGGCTGTGCCCTCCGGAGCCAGCACTGGCAGGTACGAGGCGGTGGAGCTCCGGGACGGGGAGTCAAGGTTTAACGGGCTCGGCGTGCTGCGTGCCGTAAACAATGTGAATCAGGACATCGCTGCTGCTTTAGCCGGGATGCCGGTCACCGAGCAGGAAGCTATTGACCATAAGCTAACCGGGCTTGATGGTACAGAGAATAAATCACGCCTGGGTGCGAATGCCATTCTGGGAGTGTCCTTAGCCGTAGCTCATGCCTCGGCAAATTCGGCCGGTGTCCCTCTATATCACTACCTGGGCCAAGCCGACAAATACACCCTGCCCGTACCGATGATGAACATCCTCAACGGAGGTAAGCACGCTGCCGGCTCAACAGATTTACAGGAGTTTATGGTAGTGCCTGCCGGAGCCAGCAGCTTCCGTCAAGCCCTGCAAATGGGCACTGAAGTCTACCACTCCCTGAAAAAAGTGCTTAAGGACAAAGGACTGAATACCAATGTCGGAGATGAGGGCGGCTTTGCCCCTTCTCTATCATCAAATAAACAGGCGATAGAAGCAATCCTATCAGCTATTGAAAAAGCAGGCTATAAGCCAGGCAGGGACTGCTTTATTGCTCTGGACCCGGCAGCCAGTGAATTCTACCAAGATGGTCAATATGTCCTAACCAGAGAAGGCGTTTCGCTAAGCACTAATAAAATGGTAGATTACTATGTTGAGTGGGCTTCAGCCTACCCTATTATCAGCCTTGAGGATGGAATGGCCGAAGATGACTGGGACGGCTGGCAGCTACTGACTAAAAAATTGGGCAGTACAGTCCAGCTTGTCGGCGATGACCTCTATACCACCAATGTCAACCGCTTAAGCAAAGGCATTGAGCTAAAAGCATCCAATTCCATCCTCATCAAACCCAACCAGATTGGCACCCTCACCGAGACAATAGCCGCTATTAAAATGGCACATCAGGCTGGCTGGACAGCAGTAGTAAGTCACCGTTCAGGTGAGACAGAAGATACCACCATTGCTGACCTGGCTGTAGGCCTGAATACAGGTCAAATTAAAGCCGGCGCTCCCTGCCGCTCCGAGCGCACTGCCAAGTATAACCGTCTCCTCCGCATAGAAGAAGAACTGGGGCAAAAGGCTGATTTTGCCGGCACAGGAGCATTTCAAAACTTGAAGAGATAGGAAAGGCTGATTAAGATATCTTTGAAAGGACGGAAAAATGACTGAGATTATACCAGGTATTCACCAGCTAAAAATACCAATCCCGAACAACCCTCTGGAATACACCAATATCTATTTGATTCAGGGAGATGACGGGTATCTCCTCATTGATGCTGGCTGGAATAGTGAAGAGGCGTTCCAATCCCTGACAAAGCAACTGGCTGAGATTGGGATTGACCTTAAAGACATCTCTCAGATAATAGCCACCCATGCCCACGGCGACCACTATGGCTTGGTCAGCAGGTTAAAACAACACTCACAAGCTAAGGTTAGCCTCCATTACCTAGAAGCAAACCTTCACACTACCAGACACACAAATATGGAAGAAACTCTCCGCCAGACCGAAGAGTGGTTTCACAGCACCGGAATACCTGCCGACGAGTTCCCCACACCCCGGCCAGCATTTGGCGGCAGGCAAAGGCCTGCCGGCCCTACCCCACCCGATATTACCCTCCGTGGTGACGAAACAATTCCTGCTGGAGTGTTCAACCTCCAAGTAGTGTGGACTCCAGGACATTCTACAGGACATATCTGCCTATATGAACCAACTCAAAAAATCTTATTTGCCGGAGACCATGTCCTGCCTATTACTACCCCAAATATCAGCCTACAGCCTCAGTCTGAGGATAATCCGTTAGGTGATTTCCTCAACTCCCTGAACAAAGTAAGACAATTAGATGTCAATCTTGTTCTACCGGCACATGAGCATATCTTCACCAATCTACAAAACAGGGTTGATGAAATCATCTTACACCATCAACAAAGGATTTCAGAAATTCTGGAGGCACTAAAGACCGAACCTAAGACAGCCTACCAGATATCCAACGAAATTACCTGGATGCCAGAGCTCGGTGGTGTCAGATTCCAAAATTTAGCTCCGTGGGACAAGAGAATGGCCGTATCAGAAACGCTGGCTCACCTAAAAGCAACGGAAGTTGATGGAAAGGTGGACAAATTTCCCAGAAATAGTATCATATACTATCAGCATACCTGATGGGCTAAAAGTGGTAAAATAGAGCTATCTAACAATCATGGAGGAGGTATAGATGACAACCAAAATAGGTATCAATGGCTTCGGGCGTATCGGCAGACTAACCCTCAGGTCAATCAATCAATACCACAGTGGTGAATTGGAGGTAGTGGCGGTTAATGACCTCACCGATACCAAAACCAACGCTCATCTACTAAAATGGGATAGTACCTATGGTGCTTATCCGGGTAAAGTAGAATCCTCGGAGGATTCAATAACCGTTGACGATAAAAAGATAAAGGTGCTTGCAGAACGCGACCCCGCCAACATAGCCTGGCGGGATTACGGTATAGAGGTAGTGATTGAATCAACCGGACTATTTACTGATGCTACCAAGGCAGCAGACCACCTTAAGGGTGGCGCCAAGAAAGTGCTTATTTCGGCTCCAGCCCGTAATGAAGATGTAACCATCGTCCTTGGCGTCAACGAAGACAAGTACATCCCAGATAAGCACAATATTATATCCAACGCCTCCTGCACCACCAACTGTATCGCCCCGGTAGTCAAAGTACTGCACCAGAGCTTCGGAGTAAACAAGGGATTAATGACCACCATTCATGCCTATACTAACGACCAGAAAATCCTGGACACGGTTCATAAAGACCTGCGACGGGCCCGCACCGCTGGCATGAACATGATTCCTACCACTACCGGTGCCGCCAGATTAGTCGGTGAGATTATTCCCGAACTCAAAGGTAAGGTTGACGGTTTAGCCATCAGGGTTCCTACAGTTACCGTATCTGTAGTTGACTTCGTTGCCGAGCTGGCTAAAGAGGTTACTAAAGAGCAGGTAAACCAGGCCTTTAAGACAGCGGCTGAGGGCCCTTTAACTGGAATACTGGAATACTGTCAGGAGGAGCTGGTCAGTATGGATTTCAAGGGTAATCCAGCAAGCTCTATTGTCGATGCACTCAGCACTATGGTTATCGAGGATACTATGGTCAAGGTGATTGCCTGGTATGATAATGAATGGGGCTATAGCTGCCGTTTAGCTGACCTCGCTGCTTATGTTGCTAATAAAGGTTTATAACCACCAATCACTTGCACCAATAAACAAAAAACTGATATTCTATTAAGGATTATGTATAATTAACACAGTTACCTCGCATAAAGGTGAGAAATGAAATTAGTGGTTGTAGGGCTGGGACAATGTGGCGGCAGAATTGCTGATGAGTTCGCCCGCATGAATAGAAAAGCAGCCAGTCAGCGCGGCATTGAGATAGTTATCGGTGCCTTCGCCGTCAATACGGATATCGCTGATTTAAGCGGGCTAAAACGCATAAAGCCTGATTATGAGCATCGAATCCTCATCGGAGGTCGAAAGACCGGTGGGCATGGGGTCGGCAAGATAAATGAGCTTGGCGCCGAAGTAGCCAAGGAAGATGCCGATAAGGTTATAGATGCTATAAGAACAACCAAACGATTACCCGAGGCAGATGCCTTCTTACTCATCGCTGGCGCTGCTGGCGGTACCGGCTCCGGAGCTATACCAATAATGACGCACTACATCAAGGAGCGCTTTATAGATAAGCCGGTATACAATCTTACTGTTCTTCCCTTTGAGCATGAAGAAGAAACAGAGGAAAGAACGATATACAACGCAGCCACATGTCTTAAATCCAGCTACTTAGTGGCTGATGCCATAATCATTATCGATAATCAAAGGTATATTAGGAAGAACGCCTCACTTATAAACAACTTGACTAAGATCAACTCTCTAATAGCTGAGCCATTTTACAACTTACTCTGTGCTGGCGAAGAGAAAAAACCCAAATACATCGGGGCAAAGCTACTTGATGCCGGTGATATAATACAGACCCTGGTAGGCTGGACAATAATCGGCCATAGTACTTCTTACCTTTCATTTCTCAGATTTCTATTCGAGCGGACACGGGACTTCAGAAAGAAAGTAGTTGAAACCCAAAAAGGGGTTCAAGCTATGGACGAAGCTATAAGCAGGCTATCAGTACACGGCAATCCTGCCGATTCAAGGAGAGCTTTATATCTTGTCGCAGCACCAGCTAAAGAAATGAATATGGATCTGATTAAAGATATGGGAATGCATCTAAAAAATCTAGCTCCGGACACAATAATAAGGAGTGGCGATTACCCCAGAGATAAGGGCTCGCTGGATGTCTCGCTAATCCTGTCCGAGCTTAGCGACGTGGCTAAAATCAGAAACTACTTTACCAAAACGATTAGCCTTATCTCTACTATTCAAAAGAGGCAAGAAGGAATACAAACCGACACAGCACTTGATGGTTCTTTAAAGGATATACCATCGTTACTCTAATTGGTCAGGCCCGTCTTGTTGAATAATCTACTTGTATGAGTTCCCCTGTTATCTCACAACCTTGGAATAGATATCCCAAGCTTGCGCTACAGTTTCCTCACGGAGTTGCCAGGCTTTAACTAAGGTTTCATCACGAATTTTTAAGGCTTCGGCTACGGCCTCCTCACTGGCTTTTTCGGCTTGCTCTCTAGCCTTTTGGTAAGCTTCTCTGGCTCGCTGTTCTGCCTGCTCACGGGCTTTTAAGGCTTGCTTGATACCTTCTTCACAAGCAAGGTTAGCTTGCTGCTCAGCCCTTCTATAAGCCTCAGCTACATGCATCTCGTTCTCTCGATAAATCCTCGACACTTCCCGTGTAGCATCCGTATAGGCTGTGTAGGCTTTCTGGGCCTGCCCTAGAACTTCATCAAGCGGTTTCATTACCACCTGTTCAGCTTCCACCTGGGACTCCTTTACTTGCTCCTGAACCTCTTCCGGTGGCTTCACAGCCTGCCCTTCGGTTTCCTTTTCCATTTTTTTGGCTTGCCCCCTTGGATTCACCACAGGACACCTCCTTTAAACTGGGATTTCCTGTTCCATCTATGATATAATACACTTTCTAGTCATATTCGCCTAATCAACCTAGGCTACTCCTCGGTTATCTCTTCATCTTCTGTCGTAGTCTTTTCTGTCATGGTCTCCTCTTCACCTTGCTTGGCTTTCCTCTGCTCATACATTTTTGCCAAGAACTCCAAACGTGACTCAATTTTTCCTTTAGCTTCTTCAGACTCTCTTTCTTTACTTATAATATCAGTTTCTTCAGCCCTGCTTGCATCCTCGTCCAAGGCTCCTACCGATATCTTATCGGCCTTATCAGCTGGTTTACCTTCTTTTTCAGCCCCGCTGATTGCTTTCTCGAAGGCTTTTATCGATGCGTCAACTGTCTCCTTAGATAATTTACCAGTCGCTTCCGCCCTGTTTATTGCTTCCTCGAAAGCTCTTATTGATACCTCAGCTGCCTCCCTGGCAGCCCGTGTCGATGCCTCAGTAGCCTCCTTGGCTGCTTTTACCGATTCCTCAGCAGTCTTCCTGGCTTCCCTTTTCAACGCATCAGCAATGTCTTTAGCTGCTTTAGTCGATGCCTCAGTCGATGCCGCTACTGCCCTTGTTGATGTCTCAGCCGTCTCGTTGGCTAATTTACTTATTTCCTCAGCCCTACTTATCGCCTCTTGGGAAGCTCTTACTGCTGTCTCAATCGCCTGCTTGGAGGCTTTAATTGATACCTCAACTGCATCCTGAGCTGCCTTAGCCAATGCTTCGGCCGTCTCCCGAACCACCTTGGTTGTTGCTTCTGCCCGGCTCATAGCCTCCTCGAAGGCTTTAGTTGATGCTTCAGCCATTTCCTGAGATTTCTTACCTATTTCCTCGGCTCTGGCTACTACCTCACTGGAGGCCTTTATTGAGGCCTCAAACCCTTCCTCGGCAGCTCTAGCCGATACCTCAGCCACCTCTCTCGCCGTCTTGCCGATTTCCTCAGCCTTACTCACTGCTTCTTGAGCCGCTTTTACCGATGCCTCCGCTATCTCTCTGGCCTGTCGACTCATCTCCTCAGCCCTACTTAATCCCTCTTGGGATGCTTTGAGAACCCCTTCAACCACCTCCCTGGCTTCCCTGCTTATTTCCCCAGCCCTGTTTACCGCTTCCTGAGCCGACCTTGCTGATGTCTCGGCTGCCTCCTTGGCTTCCTTGCTTATCTCCTCAGCCCGGCTTGCCGCTTCTTGAGCTGCCCTAGCCGATGCTTCGACTGTTTCCCTAGTTGACATAGTTACTTTTTCCGCCTTACTTACCGCCTCTCGAGAGGCACCAATTGACACCTCAGCCGCCTCCTTAGCTTCCCTGCTCGCCTTCTCAGCTTTACTTATCGCCTCTCTGGCTGCTATGGTTGCTAACTCAGCCGCCTCCTTACTTACTTTCTCGCTCCTGATTATTGCCTCTCTGGCCGCTGTGGCTGATTCCTCAGCTGCCCTCTTAGCTGCTTTGCCCGTTTCTTCAGCTTTGCTTGTCGTTTCCTTAGAGACTCTAACTGATATTCCCGCCCTTTCCTGTGCTTCCTTGCCTGCTTTCTCAGCCCGGCTTAAGCCTCCCTGGGATGCCCTTAGTGCAGCCTCTGCCGTCTCTCCAGCTTGTTTACTTATTTCCTCAACCCGGGCTATTGCTTCCTCGAATTTTTTTACTACAGCCTCAGCCGCTTCCTTCGGTGCTCTGGCTGCCTCCTCGGCCGTGCTGATTGCTTCCCGGGCTGCTTTTATCGAAGACTCAGCCGTTTCCCTAGCCTCCCTACCTATTTGCTCAGCCATAGTTATCGCCTCCTGAGCCGCCTTTGCTGACGTCTCAGCTGCCTCCTTAGTTTCCCTGCTTATCTCCTCAGCCCGTTTCAGCGCATCCTGAGAGGTCTTGCTAGACACCTCCGCCGCCTCCCTAGCCACCCTGCCCAGCCTCTCAGCCCTAGCGACTGCTTCCTCAAATACCCCGATATTGCTTTCCATACCCTCCGGTTGCTCGAGAGGTATTTCACCAGCCATCCTATGACACCTCACCTCACATTTTAGTATAGATTTTTTAGTTTTTCAATAGTCCCCCCTTACCGGGTCGTTTACTAACCCATCCCCCCACTGTAAAGCAGTAACAGTTGATAAACAATCTTAATACCACTGGTTTGACAGCCTTCAGGAGGGTTTGGTAATATTTGCTTGGGAAGGTGAATTGATTCGATTAAAGAGGAGGTTATTTTGGCAAACGAAAAAGAGACCACAATGCACAGTCTCATGAAAACCAGAAGCATGGGCTCCGTGAGGTGCCTGCAATGCTACGAGAGAATTTCATTTCCTTCAGGAGCTAAGACTGCAGCTTGCCCCAATTGTGGGTTTGAATGGAGATTATCCTGGAATATGGGGGCTAATTTCCCCAGGATACGCGGACCCGTATGGGAGACTAACAGCAAATTAACTGAGGAAATAATGAAAAAAGAGCAAGGGGAGAAATAGAGAAGATGGCGCTTAACAGAAAGATAGCGTATATTGACCTTACCAGCGGCAAAATCGACACCAAGAAGATACCTGTTGAATTTCGTAAAAAGTATGTCGGCAGCAGAGGGCTCGATGCTTATCTATTATACAATCACCTGAAACCGGGAGTTGACGCTCTCGGCCCAGAAAACGTAGCCATAGTGAGCGCTGGTCTTCTGGTAGGCACACCAGCGTCTGCAGCATGCCGTGTACACGTTTGTGCCAAGTCACCACTTACAAACTTTTACGGGAGCTCTAACGGCGGTGGCTTCTTTGCCCCGGAGTTGAGATGGGCAGGATTCGACCACCTTGTCATAACCGGAAAGGCGCCGAATCCGATCTATCTCTGGGTACACAATGGTGAAATTGAGATAAGAGACGCCAAGAATATATGGGGAAAGTATATCCTCGACTCGCAACTAGCCCTTCGAGAGGAGCTTGGCGATAGAGATATAAAAGTACTGACCATAGGACCGGCTGGTGAAAAGCTGGTACGGTTCGCCAATGTGATGACCGGATTGAAAAACTCCGCCGGCAGGACTGGAATGGGAGCCGTGCTGGGCTCTAAGAACCTTAAAGCGGTTGCTACCAGAGGTACTATGGACATTACTCTGACACATCCCCGCGAAGCTCTGGACTACAACCGTGAATTTATGACGCAAATCACCTC
>CAYNFT010000071.1:0-11024 GCA_964396535.1 uncultured Dehalococcoidales bacterium
ACCATACGCAACCTGATTGATTCAGCCAAGAGAGTAGAGGGCATTGCCCGCCATGCCAGTACTCACGCTGCCGGTGTGGTTATATCCAGAGAACCTCTTACCAGATATGTTCCCCTACAGCGAGCCAGCAAGGCTAACGGTGAAGCTACTGTTATGACTCAGTTTAGCATGGAGGATATCGCTCAGATTGGCCTTTTGAAGATGGACTTTCTTGGTCTGGCCAACCTAACCATTTTGGGTAAGGCAAAGGAGATTATTTCTCAGAATCGTGGCATTGATATCGACCTCCAGCATATCCCGATGGATGATGCTAAGACTTTTGACCTGCTCTCATCGGGCGAAACTACCGGCGTCTTCCAACTGGAGGGAGCCGGCATGCGCCGCTACATCAAGGAGCTTAAACCAACCAACTTCAGTGACATCGCCGCTATGGTAGCCCTCTACCGTCCCGGACCTATGGAGCACATTCCCACCTTCATTAAAGGTAAGCATGGTGAAGAGGATATCCACTATCCCAATCCCGCTCTGGCTGATATTCTTGAGGAAACTTACGGGGTAATTGTCTATCAAGAACAGGTGCTGTTCATCGTGCAGGCCTTCGCTGGCTATAGCCTGGGTCAGGCTGACATCTTCAGAAAGGCAATGGGAAAGAAAATTCCTGAGGTCATGAGGAAGGAAAAACGAAATTTCATTGCTGGTGCCAAGAGAAAGGGTTTTTCTGCTGAGGTAGCTTCTGAAGTCTTTGCTCTTATCGAGCCATTCTCCGGCTATGCATTCAACAAGGCTCACGCGGTTAGCTATGCTCTTATTGCCTATCAGACTGCCTATCTTAAGGCGAACTACGCCATAGAATATATTACCGCTTTTCTGATTGCTAATGCAGGTCAACCAGAGAAGGTAGCTAACGCTGTTGCCGAATGCCGTCGTTTAGATATTACCGTACTACAGCCTGATATACAGCATAGTCAGGCCAGCTTTTCTATAGAGCAGAGTGATAACCATACTCCAGTTATTCGCTTTGGGCTAGCCGCCATCAAGAATGTAGGGCTTGGAGCTGTAGAGCCGATTATTACCGAGCGAGATAAAGGAGGCAAGTTCAAATCTATTGAAGATTTTTGCCGCCGCTGTGACCTGCACGGGCTAAACAAGCGGGCGATGGAGAGCTTGCTCAAGGCCGGAGCCTTCGATTCTCTAGGTAACCAGGGCACGCTACTCCACAACATGAATAATATCCTGTCTTTAGCCCAACGGGAGCAACGTTTACGGGAAACAGGCCAATCCACCATGTTCGACCTGTGGGGAGAGACAACGGCATTGCCCATGCCCAGTCTCGATATGGAACCCGCTGGTGCCACGGATAGAGAGAGGGCAAGCTGGGAGAAAGAATTAATGGGGGTTCCTTTCTCTAGGAAGCTTTTTGACCCCAGTAAGCAAAACCCCGGTGTAACCCTGTGCGGTACGATTGACACTGAAATGAACGGGGAAAATATTACCGTAGCTGGTGAAGTAGCCAGCGTTACTCAGCTGATGACCCGCAAGGACAACCGGTGGTTTGTTAAGGCAACAGTAGAAGACATCAGCGGTAGTGTTGAAGCTACGGTGTGGCCCAAGGTCTACGAGAATAACAGAGAGCTGTGGCAGGAGGGGAACCTGCTTCAGCTTGAGGCGACGGTCAGAATCGGCAGGGATGATTCAGTACAGCTCAATATCAACCGGGCTTACCACTACGAGATACCGGCTGCCCGGACTGAAGAAACCATCGCTGCCCCGCCTGAGGAGGTGCCGCAAACAGTTGAAGAGACTCCGCCTGAGTCTCTCCCAATCAAAAACCAGCGACTGGTAATCAGCCTGACCCAGACCAGTAATGAGGAGGATGACATAGCCCGTCTGCGTAAATTGAACGAGATTATCAAAGACTTCTCTGGAGAGGACGAGGTTATCCTGCGTATTGAAAATGGCGAGAAAGTGGATAGCCTAAGGCTATCCAACACCAGCTACTGTCCTGAGCTTCGTCAGCAACTAGTAGAGCTATTGGGAGAAGAAATGCTAAGGCTAGAAACCGTTATTCCCTAGTGTTAGAATAGGTAAAGAGGAAAATACAAATGCCTTCAGCTGATACTTCAGAAGGACACAGGAAAAGGCTGCGAGAAAAATTTATGAAGTCGAGTCTTAAGGGTTTCCATGACTACGAAATTATTGAGCTGCTCCTGAGCCTAGGAACACCCCGTAAGGACTGTAAACAACAGGCAAAAGAGGCAATTAAGAGATTCAAGACTATGAGAGGAGTTCTGGAAGCTCCCCCCGAAGAACTGCAAAAAATCGAAGGCATTGGCGCTCATAGTGCCTTTGGCATCAAGCTGGTGCAGGAAGTAGCCAGAGAATTCCTTAAAGAAAAAATTATTGATAAGCCCATATACAGGTCCGCCCAGGAGATTTTTGATTACCTTTACCACTCAATGCGAGACCTCAAAAAGGAGGTATTCAAGGTTATTTATCTAAATAGCCAGAACCAGATTATTGAAACTGATGACCTCTTCGAAGGAACAATAAATAGCAGTTCGGTCTCCCCCCGTGAGGTTGTGGAAAGCGCCATTAAAAATAGTGCTGCTTCACTAATTTTTGTCCATAACCACCACTCAGGCAACCCCGAGCCCAGTAAGAGTGACAAAGAGCTAACCAAAGACCTGGTCTATGCCGGGAGTATCATGCGGATTAGGGTCCTAGACCACGTCATAATCGGCAATAACAAATTCTTCAGCTTTGCCAGTCAGGGACTGATTGAGGAATACGAACTGGATTTCTTAAACCTGAAAATAAAGGGAGTCTCCGAAGCTAAACGAAGAGTGTACCGAGCTAAATTACCTTCCTCCGAGCTTCCCTGGCACCCATAATCACAAAACCGAAGCCGTTGCCCCCCGATTGGCGTTACTTTTGTCGGCACACATTGCCTTTTGCGCGATTTAAGCCTCCCATCATTGAATTCCAACAGTAAAAATTTTTTTAACAACTGGATCTTTCATACCTATAAAGCAGGAATTAGATGAAAAAACAAGTTTGACAGACTTCCTAAGGACACAGACAGGTTAAAAGCTAAACAACTCGCAGCAACAACCTTGCCGATAGAGAGATAAAGGACTACAGTGTACTTTACCTGACTTTTGTGGACTTTAGGGGACAATGGTACCATCCAAGTGTAAATGCTACCCGAAAATTGGTGGAATGGAGTGCTATGACAGAGCTTATGACTGTTGAGGAGGTGACTCGTTACTTACGGGTTACTGAAAAGACCATATACAGATTACTAAAGCGAGGTAGTATCCCAGCAACCAAGGTGGGCCACCAGTGGAGATTCGAGAAGACGGTAATTGATGAGTGGTTAAAACGACATTCGGTCGGTACAAAGGCAAATATCCTTGTTGTTGATGACGAGGAGGTGGTTCGGGAACTATTCAAGGAGACCCTGGAGGAGTTAGGGCACACAGTGATAGCTGTTGAGAGCGGTTTTAAAGGATTGGAACTGGTGAAAAAACAGGATTTCGACCTGGTTTTTCTTGACCTCAAGATGCCTGGAATGGTTGGTGACGACTTCCTTGGCCGGTTAAAGGCTATCAAGCCCAGATTACCGGTAACTATCATAACCGGCTATCCAGATAGTGGCATGATGAGGCGGGCTCTGGCTCAGGGTCCTTTTGGGCTTATGAATAAGCCTTTCGGTGAATCGGACATTATTACGGCTGTCAATAGTTTTTTGCGTATCACTCAGCGAAAGTGATGAACTTTTATTGAGAGGGTTGAATTATGACTCCCGATGAAACTAAGGAAAGAGAACAACTAAAAAATGAACTGGTAGATTTGCGCCGACGGGTTAGCGAGTTAGCAGTATCAGACATCAAGCGCTGGCGAGCAGAGCAAAAGCTGCAAAAAAGCGAGCAAATGTATACCACTATCTCAGATGCGGCAAAAGATGGCATTATTCTGATAGATAGCAAGGCAAATATTGTTTCATGGAACAAGGCTGCGCAGACTACTTTTGGCTACACCGAGGACGAGATTCTAAATAAACATCTGACTGTCTTGATGCCAGAACAGTTTAGAACTGCTTTTCAAAAAGGAATGGAGCAGTTAAATTCAGAGGATATGCCTCTACCCAGCGGAACAACTCATGAATTTTCCGGTCTGAGGAAAGACGGCAGCCAGTTCACTGCCGACATTTCCCTTGGAGGCTGGAAACAAGGGGAGGAAGCGTTTTATGTGGGTATTGTCAGGGACATTACTGAGAGCAAAGAGGCAGAGGAGGAATTAAGACTGAAAGCCCAGCTTCTGGACAGTACCGGTGATTCAATCAGTCTACTCGATGCAGATGGAAATATCGTCTATGCAAATAAAAAATTCTGCAGGTCTCACGGCTATAGCAGCGAAGAATTGATAGGGATGAAAATCGAGCAAGTGGACCATCAGTTATTGGGCAAACTTCTCGAGTCAAGGATTAAAGAACTGACAGAAAAAGGCGTGGCTGTATTTGAATCCTCTCATACTCGCAAAGACGGCTCTACATTTCCTGTGGAAATACATTCTCGCGTGATTTGGTCAGGCAACAGTATATTCACCCTGAGTGTTGAACGTGACATCACCGAACGCAAGCGAGCAGAGGAGGCGCTACGGGAGTCGGAAGAAAGATACCGCGCTATCTTCGAGCAAGCGGCAGACTCAGTTGTGCTTATTGATACAGAAAATGGAGCGCTGGTGAAATTCAATAATAAGGCACACGAGAGCCTCGGCTATAGCCGTGAGGAATTCGCCAAGCTCAAGTTATCTGACATTGAAGCCATTGAGTCTACCGAGGAAGTCAAGAGGCATATAGAGAAGGTCGTTGAAGAGGGAAGCGACGTCTTTGAAACACGCCATAGGACAAAGGGCGGCGAGATACGAGACATCCAAGTGAGCGCTAGGGCTATTTATATTGGCGGGAGAGATTTCATTCTCACAATATGGCGTGACATCACCGAGAGCAGGCAGGCAGAGGAGCTTTACAGGACTCTGGCGGAAAGCTCGCCGGTTGGTGTTTATATTTTTCAGGACGGTAAGTTTTGCTTTGTTAATTCCCAGTTCCGGAAATTAACCGGCTTTAGCGAAGATGAACTGTTAAATATGAACCCCTGGGAGCTTGTCAATCCTGAAGATAGGGTGAGAGCCAGGGAAAACGCAATACAAATGTTGAAGGGAAACCGCCTTTCCCCTTACGAGTTCAGGGTTACTAACAAGGCTGGTGAGATTAAGTGGTCGATGGAGACAGTTGCCTCTATTTACTATAATGGGAAACGAGCAACTCTGGCTAACTTCATGGATATCACCGAGCACAAGCGGATGGAGGAAGCGCTACAGGAGTCAGAGGAGAGATATCGCGCCCTGATGAATCTGGGGGGTAGTGTTGGGGAGGCTATTATCATGTTGCAGGACAAGGACGGTGTAGACGCCGTCCAAGTCTTTGTTAGCGATGAGTGGCCCCGTATCACCGGCTACTCCAGAAAGGAACTGCTCGGTATGTCCTTTTTTGACCTCCTTCACTCTGAAGACCGCGAGGCTTCTCTAACAAGACACAAAAGAAAGATGAGCGGTGAAATTATTCCAGGGCTTTTTGAGATGGCCACTATCAGAAAAGATGGCACCGAGGTTCCCATTGAAATTACCAGTGCCTACACGATATACAAGGGTGAACGTGCCAATGTTGTTTTTATCAGGGACATCACTGAGCGCAAGCAGGCTCAGGAGAGGGAAAAAGAGCTGCAACAGGAGCTTAATATATGCAATCGGTTTGCCTCTATTGGTGAGCTGGCAGCCGGCGTTGCCCACGAGATAAATAATCCTCTTACCGGGATAATGGGATTTTCCGAGCGCCTGTTGAGGAAAAGTACCGATGAGGAAATCAGCCAGGATTTGGAGAGGATTCATAGCGAAGCTCAACGGGCAGCCAGAGTGGTGGAGAATCTCCGGACCTTTGCCCGCCGCCGTGAGCCAAAGAAGGAATATCTGGACATAAACGAGATTCTGGGAAGGACTCTGGAATTAAGGGACTATGAATTAAGAATAGACAATATTGAACTTGTGGTAGAGCTTACTCCCTACATACCAAAAATAATTGGCGATTTTGGTCAAATTCAGCAAGTCTTCTTGAACATCATTCTCAATGCTGAGCAGGCAATGACTGAAGCAAACGGTGGTGGAAAGCTCACCATCAAAACTCAGAAGATAAAAGACCATATAAGAATTTCCTTTGCTGATGATGGCCCCGGGATTCTAGCCGAAAACCTTGACAGGGTCTTCGACCCATTTTTCACCACCAGAGGGGAGAGAGATGGCACCGGCCTGGGACTCAGCGCCTGTCATGGCATTGTGACCGAGCATGGTGGCAGGATTTACGCTAAAAGCAAACCCGGAAAAGGAGCTACATTTTTCGTTGAATTAAAAGAGACAGCCAAAGAGAGAGGTAAATAGGAAAGTTGCCGAGGAAGAACCGTGTTCTAAAACATATATATCCAATTGTCGCAATAAATGACTTATATGTTGACAAAAGTGTTACGATATGCTACGTATATGATAGTTAGGACATCTGACAATTTTCCAGAATATGGACACCTGGGCGCAATGCTATAGTAACCGCTCAAGGTAGATAAGGAGATTCTAACATGAGTTTAGCCTCATCAGCAAGAGAGCGACATCTAGGGTCTCTACAGGAAAGGTTCGTCAGGTCAGGTTTTGAGGGCTTTAACGACCGACAAATCATTGAACTACTCATGAGCCTAGTCTTAACCTACCGGGAGTCTCGGAAGCTGGCAAAAGAGTGCCTTGCAGAATTCAAAGACTTCGGCGGATTCCTCTCCGCTTCTCCTCAGGAGCTAGAGCGAGTTGGAATTACCCCCAACTGTATGTTCTGTGTTAAACTTCTCCGAGAGTTACCTGCGGAGATTCTTAAGAGGAAGATTGTGGAGCAGTCTTTTTATAAATCATCTGAAGAGGTCTTTGATTATCTCTACTACTCAATGCGGGACCTTAAGAAAGAGGTATTAAAGGCTATCTATCTAAATAGCCGAAACCAGATTATTGACACAGTTGACCTCTTTGAAGGCACGCTGGAAAGCATTCCAATCCGTCCCCGCGAGATTGTAGAAGGTGCCATTACGAATGGTGCCGCCGCCATAATCTTTGTCCATAACCACCCTTCAGGTGACCCCTCTCCCAGCAAGAGCGATAAACAGTTCACCAGAGACCTGGTCTTTGTCGGCGAAATTATTCAAATCAAGGTGCTAGACCATATCATAATAGGCGGCAACAGATACTATAGCTTCGCTGATGAAGGAATGATAAAGAAATACGGATTGGATTTTTTGAACTTCAAAATAAGAAAGGTGTCTGATAGCAAAGTCCGTTATTCTAAAGATTTAGCCCCTGCAAGCGACCTGAGGAAGAAAAAGAACAAGAAATCATAGCTTCATCTAATATTAGCCGATGCCTCCAAACAAAGAAGATGTCTCTTCATCTCCACTCCCCCACCGAAGCCGCCGAGCTTGCCATCGCTGGCTACTACCCGATGACAGGGGATGATAATGGCCAGAGGATTTCTACCCAGGGCTTGTCCTACTGCCCGAACCGCTCCAGGCTTTTTAATCTGCTTAGCCACCCAGAGGTAACTCCTGGTTTCACCATAAGGGATAAGCCTGGTTATCTGCCATACCTCACGCTGAAAGGCCGTAGCCCCCGAAAGGTCAAGCCCATCAGGAAAGGATACCTTTCTGCCACTGAAGTAGTCCTTGAGGCGTTCCACTAAGTCAGCAAACTGGTGAGGAGCCCACGTAGCCTGATTTACACTATTACCTAATAGCCGATTTGCTTCCTCGGCTGAACGCTGGGGTAAGGTTGCGGCTAGCAGTCCCTTCGTTGAAGCCTGTATTCCTACCCAACCCATATCGGTTGTGAAAGTAACGTATTTTAGCTCTCTGGTCATACTCTTACTTCAAACAGCAAAAGGAGCCAGGGGGTAAGGGTAAAGGCGAAGCCCGACTACCTCCTCAGCAAGGTTATTTCTCCTCGTAGGGCAGCACTATTATTTTACCCCCAGCGACAACCAGCATAACCTTACTGCTAGGTGCTGCCTGTATATCGCTAGCCACCGCCTCGACTTCTTCATCAGACAGGGAAGGTATGTCCTCAGGCGCCTGACCGAGACAGCGTAACAGGCGTATATGATAGCCAAGCTTTTCTTCAATCCTGTAAACCAAGCTTGCTGACGGCTCAGCGCACATTAGAGTAACTGTCTTCCGTAGCGGTAGCTTCTCTGCCCCAAGACGTTGGTCCTGCCGCAGGATACGCCAGTGATATATCAGCACCGGCAGGGATATAAGCATAGTCTGCAAACTCCAGTTTAAATTACGCAGGATGTTTACCCCAGACGTTCCTTGAAGCAAGCTATTCAGTATCTGATAGATAATGTAGACCAGGTCCGCTGCCAGCGTTATTACCGCTATCCCCAGTATAGCGTACAGGAAAATACGCCGTGACCTCGCCCCGCGCTCCGCCACGTCACCCTCAGCCGCCATCTGAAGCACCCCCCTCCAGTAAAACAGCCACAGGGGTGTACCCACTATCAGCAGTGCCAGACATACGCTTAACTGGTCGTGCCACCACCCTGATGTAACCACCGCTCCACTACTGGCTGCGTTAATCCACAGGTTCAACAGGATTCCCAGCAAAGTTATCAGGCCAGCAATCAAAGTGCCTAGGCCAATAAACGACATGAGGTATAGGTAGACTCGCCGGGCAGAAAGCATCCTCTCGCGTAGCTGAGCCGCTTCTTCTTGCACCGTTTTCTGGTGATAGGTCCAGATAGCGGCAGCAACAAGCATGGTGGGAATCGTCCAGCCAAGGAACAGGAAGTATCTGTCTCCGGCAGTACTCACACCGCCAAAGGCAAATCTGAATACATAAAATAAAGAGGTAGTTAAGGCTACCAGTCCAGCCATTGCCCCACCCAGTATAGCCAGGAGATACATATAGACCTGGCGGAGGGTAGAATCATAGTCTCCTCTTGCCATGTAGAACCAGTGGAAAGCCCAGGTTGAGCCACCGATTAATATCCAGCCTACATTGTCTTGGACTCCATAGTTCCAGAATCCACCGTGAACTGCATCGCCTCCCCAGACGGGCAGGCAAAATATGGCAGCATTGACCAGTTGTATCAGACCGCTGGCCAGAGATACCAGACCGAAGCCCGACAGCGCGTAAACGTAGCAGCGCCTCATTGTCTTCGCCTCCGGTGAAGGCTGCCCTTCTTTCTCTTCCACCCGCCAGTGGTAATACCATATGCCCGCAGTTACTATTAGCATGGTTAGTTCTGCCGACGGGAAACGGTCCAGAGACGCACCAGCCATCAGCCATCTTAAGAAACCCACAGCAGCAGTAAGTCCTACCAGCGCTGCCACTCCCTGCGTCACGTTCAGGAACAGCTTCCGTATCTCTGACCTTATTTCGGCAGGATTCTCAGAGACCTGCCTCCGGATAGTTCTCCAGAAAAGGAACCAGAGCACACCGCCTATAATTAGCATAGCCAGCCCGAGGCTGAGTTGTCCCCTGGCAAAACCCCTCCAGGTCTCCCCTTTAATGAGAATGTCGAAGCAGAGGGCTAATAGCATGCCCACACCACCGGCGGACGTTCCCAGGGTGACGAAGGATACCGTATAGAAAAAAACCCTCTTAACAGTACTCATTTTACCCTCCTCATACTGTCTACTAATATAAATACAATGGATAGACAGGTGCAATAATACTCCATGAGGTTCCTTCCTTCTTGAGCTGGAAGACGTAATGGCGAGTACGTACCGGATTTTCAAAAGGAGTATCGGGTCTGAAGACATCGATGGTCACGGCTACCATAGCCCTGTCATCTGTTACTGGCGATTCTCCCAGCGTAGCCTTCCACGCATTCGTTTGCCGGCGCTGAATGAATGCCTGACTCCATTTTTCGTAGGAATTATAGTAGGTCTGTTCTGCGATGGCTGAAGGAGATAGATAGCTATACGCCTTCTCATAGTCTTTAGCCTCGATAGCCAGGAAATATCTCTGCACCGTGCCCTCAGGCGTATCTTCAGGTAACAGGGTCACAGCGCCTTCACCGGTCATGGTCAAGACCAGCACTACAGCAACTATAACAAGAACCCCGATGGTAATACCGAAAGCACATAACCAGCGGTTAGACGACCTCATCAAATCACCACCCCCAGCCTTGATAGATTAGACTATTTATTTCTTCGTATTAATTTTATTATACCATTGTTTCTAGTGAAAATAAGAGGATATCTGCTCCACGTCATCTTTAGATAAGCGCCATCCAACTGCCCCAGCATTCTGTTCCAGGTGTTCCAGATTGAGAGCTTTTGGTATGGCGATAACCTGTTCCTTGGCCACGAGCCAGTTGAGTGCCACCTGAGCTGCGGTTTTTTCGTATCTTTTGCCAATTTCTTGTAAGAATTTGTTTCTCGATAATTCACCCCTTGCCAGGGGCCTGTGGGCCATAACGGTTATCCGATGCTCTACGCAGTAAGGAAGGACGTCTCTCTCAATACTTCTCGCAAGTAAACTGTATTCAACCTGGTTCACCACAATTTCATTTTTAGAAAAGCAACTTCGCGCTTCTTCCATCTGGCTTACGTTAAAATTACTCACGCCAATAAACCTCACCAAATTCTGTTCAACCAGATTCTCCATAGCTGGTATCGTCTCTTTCAAAGGGACCTGGGGATTTGGATGATGTATCAAATAGAGGTCCAGCCAACCTGTCTGAAGCCTTTTGAGACTCTTTTCAGCCGCTTTAATTACATCGGCATAATGCAAATTATGGGGCGATATCTTTGTAACAATGAAAAGTTGCTCCCGGGGGAAAGGTTTAATCGCTTCGCCAACAAGCTCTTCAGCATGTCCAGCAGCATACATTTCTGCAGTATCAATAAGAGTCATCCCTAACTCGATAGCTTTTC
>CAYNFT010000072.1:0-10942 GCA_964396535.1 uncultured Dehalococcoidales bacterium
AAATTGATTTTGAGATAGAAGATATGGAGAGGCTGGAGCAGGAGATAGTTGAGAAGTATGTTAAGGAAAATCCCTCAAAATTCAATCCTCTTATAAATAATTTAATAGATGCTTTGTGTATAGAAAAAAAAGAGGATGAGACATCAAATGATTTCAATTCGAGATTGTTTCACTGCCTGCATGGCAGCAGCAACTGACAGTTGGGAGAAGCGGTCCATACGGCGGGCTTCCTTGCGTTCCATATAGTTGGTAGGCTCAAATCCCTTTACCTCGCCGGCTATCCTGGTCTCGAAGTTCTCGGCATCAAAGAGGGTTATGCGGTCTATGCCGGACTTGCCGGCAATAAGATTTTTCCAGGTGGTAGCCATATCCAGGCCAAGCGGACAGAAACAGCCTATCCCGCATACCACTACTCTATTAGTGAGATTATTTACCAAAGTTACCGCCTTAGTTTGCTAGCTTGAAATCAGGATTAGTATAATGTATTTACAGATGGGGAGTCAATCTAGGAATGAGGGAGGTTATTTAGCAAGGGGATTAAAAGGGGCGAAGCCCCTTTAAGAAGTTTCCCCCCTTCCCTTTATCAAGGGGAAGGGGGTTAGGGGGATGGGGTTGGTAAACAATCTCGAATGGCGTGTGTTTACTTACTGTGGTAAGGTGGGTAAAAATTGCAAGTATGAAGATTGCTTTAGAAACTTTAGGCTGTAAACTAAACCAGGCGGAGACAGAGCTTTTAGCTAGGCAATTTGTTGAGGCGGGACATATACTGGTATCTTCCGTAGATGAGGCTGACATCTACATACTGAACACCTGCACGGTTACTCATATCGCCGACGTCAAATCACGCCACTTGCTCAGACTGGCTCATCGCCGAAACGCCAATGCTCTGGTGGTGGCTACGGGTTGCTATGCTCAACGGGTGCCCCAGGAGCTGGCTCAGATTGAGGGGGTTAGTCTGGTCGCGGGTAACAATGAGAAACCCCATTTGCGGCAACTGTTAGAAGAGTCTGGTTGCCTACGAAACCCAACCTCCGTTCAGGGAGACTACGCTACTGACTATGAATCTGTATTCAGGACTCGTGCCTTCATCAAGGTTCAGGATGGCTGTAACAACTTTTGCTCCTACTGTATTATTCCGCTGGTGCGGGGAAGGGAGAAATGCCTGCCCGTGGACCAGGTTATAACTGAGGTCAGGCATCGGGTGGCCAGTGGCGCTAAGGAGGTGGTATTAACCGGAACTGAGATTGGTTCGTATAATTACAACGGCACTGGTCTAAAGAGTTTGCTTGAACATATCCTGATTGAGACTGGTGTGACCAGGTTACGCCTCTCCTCCCTCCAGCCCCAGCAAATCTCCCCCGAACTTATCGGGCTATGGCATGACCAGAGGCTGTGTCCCCACTTTCACCTCTCCCTGCAGAGTGGCAGTGATGCTGTGCTCAGGCGGATGAAGCGGCGCTACTGCGCTGGCGATTATCGGGAAGCAGTATCCTTAATTCGGGCTCTGGTGCCCGATGTTGCCATCACCACCGATATTATTGTCGGCTTTCCCGGCGAGACTGAGGAGGAGTTTGAAGAAAGCTATGAGTTCTGTCGCCAGATGGGATTTGCCCGAATTCACGTCTTTCCTTACTCCCCGCGTCGGGGAACCGAAGCCGCACGGACGCCAACCCGCGTGCCAGATAGTGTCAAGACGCAACGAAATCAAAATCTACGGGCTTTAGCCAGGGAATGTGCCCAAGACTATAGTCAAAGGTTCTTAGGCAGGTCTATGAGCGTATTATGGGAAAAACAGTCCGGCGGCATCTGGTCCGGCCACACCGGCAACTATATCAAAATATATACTAAAAGCACCAAAGATTTAACCAATAAGCTCACACCCGTAAAACTAATGGAAATATATAAAGATGGGGTATGGGGGGAGATGGCTGAATAGCTGAAAACCGTCTATTGTTGCTTTATTGTGTTTCTTCCGTTAGCAAATTATCGCTAATTTTGGTTAGCATCGTTGACAAAACCTTAGGAACAATGTATAGAGTGTAAATATGGAAAGTACTGAAGATATTAGACAAGTTATAGCTCGACGACAAGAACAGATTGCTAGTCGCGAATATGATTCATATTTCAAGTATTTTAGCGATAAAGACGAAGTTATGGAGGGGATTTTTAAGGAACAAAAGGTTAGATTCACGCAACCCCGAGCGTTGAATGATCCTCTTGAATTCAACCCAACGATGCGGTTTCAGGGCAATACAAATAGTTACTGCTTCTACGACCTTGACGGTAATGTATTCCCAAGTATCGAGTTTTTCTTCCGCGTTCAGATAATCGAGTCCCAGATAAACGAATACGGTATATTATCACTCACCAAGATACCAGATTCATTTGATATGTGGAGCCAATATGCAAATGGCCATAGAGGATTCGTAATTGAGTTCAAGAATGATTTTTATAGCCATCCCTTCATGAAATCAAAAGCAGGTGACCAGTATCCTGTGCGGAAAGTTGAATATGTTGACGATTATTCCATTTGCCTTGACGACCTTGTAGATAAAAACCATGAAATACCAGTAGAAGTTCTCCATAATGAACTCTTTTTTAAGAAGACTTCACGTTGGGAATATGAAGATGAGTATCGAATGCTTAGACCATTGGCAGACTCTCCAGATTATCAGCCATCCCCAAAAAACTACCCCTACATAGATGTCGGCGTCTATCGGTTTCCATTTGACTGGGATTGCGTTTCGTCTATTATACTTGGTGCCAATATGTCAACAGAAAACAAGAGAAAAATTGTAGAATCCTGCAAGGAGCATAATATCCACCTGTCTCAAGCCCATATAATTCGAGACCTCAAGGACAGGTTTGGTAAACCAAGTACAATTCTCATTTTTGGAATTGATGAATTTATGAATGAAGAGAAATATTTGCAGGCTAAGCCCCAATTATTTTGTACTGACATTGTTAAGGTTAGTCACAAATATAACGAGCTTAATATTGCCCAGATAACTGATTTACCCTACTACAAAGATTATGAAAATATTGTTAATCAGCTCTACAGCAACTTAAAGGAAGGTAGGAATATCTAGAATCGATGTCCTACTAATCATACGCTATTAAAATTGCCCTCCACCCCCAGCACCACCTCTCTTTCAATCTATCACTGGAAACAGAGAGTGAGTAAGGAAGAGAGGCGAAGCCTCTCTTCCAACATACTTCCCCCTCTCCTTTTAAGGAGAGGGGGATACAGGGGGTGAGGTTAAAATAAATAATTTGTTTTTCGCTTGCCAGCAAAACCAGCAAGGGAATATAATATTTCTATATGGTAAAGGGTTATCTTCTTATCAAGCTGGTTCCAGGACTGGAATCCGATGCTCTGTCCCAGATTCGAGCCACCAATGGAGTCCGGGAAGTAAACCTCGTCTTCGGACAGTGGGACGCAATCGCCGTAGCTGAAGCCAAGACCCTCTTTGAGCTAACCAAGATAGTCGTTGGCGAAGTCCGCGGCGTTCAGGGTGTCCAGGATACGACCACACTGCTGGAAGCTGAGATATAGGGGTTTCTGACCAGAAGGGACAGAACATTTAACTAGGGGTGGGGCTGGGTTGCCCCCACATCCATCCCCAGAACCACCGAGGTCTCAATCTGGCGCTGGGGAATATCCCAGTAGGTTTGTAAAAGCTCATCCTTGTCGGGTAGAAGGGTAAAGCCGTGTTTCTGGTAGAAATCAATTGCCCAGTGAGCATCAGCCCATGTCCCCACCAGCAGGCGAGAAGTAGTAACCAGACCCTCAACGTGATTCAGGAGCTTACTGCCTATGCCCTGTTGCTGCCACTGGGGTAATACATAAGCATGGCGGATAAGGGTAACATCCTTAATCGGCTCTAACCCTATTACCCCGACAAGCTCTGTGTTCACTTCCCAGCCAAGGAAGTCCATGCGCTTCATTTCCTGCTTAAGTTCATCCATAGGCATATAAGGCTGATGATAACGGTCAGACGGTATAACACCTTCATAGGCTTTAGCCGCTTCGTTGATGATAAAGTGTATCCTTTCAGTTTCATCAGATTGGCATTTACGAATCATAAAGACTGTTACCACCATGCAGATTTTAACTAAAAACCAGGCGTCAACTGGGAACGTAACCCATTGTAGCATATATGTGCTATAATTTAGAACGAGATTACAAAAACTTACAAAGGATGGAGATTTAAAGTGCCAGAGTTTAATCTAAACCAGTTTATTCAGACTGCTGACAGAATCAGAGAAAAGGCAATAGAGGAAGACCGACTAACAAATAACCCCTCTACTGAATCAATGAGACTGCTTATGGAAAAGCAACCCGGGGTCAGGAAAACAAAGTATGGGAATTTTGTTGCTGAAAGTGAACCTACCTCCAGGTCTGCTATGTTCACCAAGAATAGCGTTGACCATTCCTTTGGTAAGAAAGAAATGGAGCTGCTGGCACAGTGCGAAAGAGCTCTGGCCAAAGAACGATTGATTTCAATTGATAAAATTGTGGGTAATGTAAACAGTGACATAACGGTCAGGCTGATTGTTCCTGAGCGTTTTGTCCATCTCGCCTATGGCGGAGGGAACCTTTTTATACCTCCTAAGGGCGAGGTCAAAGAACCAACTTATCAAATCATATTTTTCGCTGATGAAGCTTATAAAGCTAACAGTAACAAGCCGCTTCCTGAGAAAGATATCACCATAAGATTGGCGATGCTGCCTGACGGAAGGTTTGTCAAGATAATCAGGAACGGCAACTACATAGGTGAGTATAAGAAAGGCGTTTTCGCCGCCGAAGACTGGGCAGCTAAGACTAGAAGAGGAGGCGTCTTCTTACACGCTGGCTGTAGAGAAGACTATCTTCAATCAGTGCACGGGGACTACAGGACCGTGAGAACCTTGCTGGTTGCCTTAAGTGCCAACGGTAAGACAACTACCACCTGCCGGATATCGGCCAGGAAGGGTAATGAGAAATCGTGGCTGATACAGGACGATGGAGGGACACTCATGCCCGATGGTTCTTTTCACGGATTTGAAGCTGGGGGGGTATTTGTCAAAACGGAAGGCGTTAATCCTGGAGACCAGCCCGAAATATTCTATGGTTTATTAAAACCGGAAACAGTCTGTGAAAATGTTTATGTGACTGAGGACGGAGATTTTGATTTTTACAATTTCCAGAGAACATCAAACGGTAGAGCAGTCATACTTAGAAGAGATTTCATGCATGCCAGCCCTTATATTGATGTGGATAGGATTGATAATCTGATTATTATTACCAGAGGGCCGTTAATTCCGGCAATATCAAAACTAACCCGTGAGCAGGCGGTAGCCCTGATGGTTTTGGGACAGGCGATGGAATCTTCGGCTGGTGACCCAACTAAGGCTGGAACAATCAGAAGCGAGTTTTTCTATGACCCCTTTGTCGCTGGTGATTTAGCCGAGCACGCCAATATCTTTTATGAAATAGTAAAAGGCCTTCCTCACCTAAATTTCTATTTGCTAAATACCGGGGGAATCGGTGAAGGAGAGCATTACAGAGATATAAGGTTAGAATTCACCATGGGGATATTGGATTCCTTGCTAAGAGGGGGGTTTGAAGATTGGAGAGATTCTCCTACTGGATTTCAGACGCCGGCAGCGATTCGGGTTGTTGATGATATTTATCTGCACCCTGAAAAGCTATATTCGAGCAGTGAATTTGCAGAAAAACAAAACGAACTTAATAAAATCAGATACAAAGCCGTCGCCGAATTAGGCGGTAATCTCCACGCGGATATAAGAAGAGTTTTTGGAAAAGGTTAAGTAAAGATAGGGATGGCAGAGGAATTAGGCAAAATAGAAAAACCAGAAGCAAGAGAGTTCGAGAACAAGAGAAAGCTATGCCTCGTCCCTCTTTTATACTCGTGGGAGAGTGCCCCCAACGAATATGTTGAGAAGTTCAATCTCTACTGGCAGCAGGTGAGGGAGCACATAGCTAACCTGGAGTCAAAAATAGGGGAGGTCAACCGGATTTACCACGAATCAATCACCATAGCTGGTGAAGAGGGCTTGAAGGTCCTGGAGAGATTAAACCCATCTAGCTGTCAGCTTGCCAGGGATAAGTGCCAGAGCATTGCTCAGGTCGAGGCAGTCGAGGATTCAGAACTGGCTGAGGAGAGCATGGACTGGGAGAGGCATCTTCTTTTGGGGTTTATCAGTCAAAAAGTGGCTAAGACAGTCTCTGATTTCTTCGCGGAAGCTTCGAGAAAGAGGTATGAGCATATCGCCACAAGGATAGACGAGACACTTAAGGATAATGAGGTAGCGATACTCTTCATCCGGGAAGGTCACAGGGTACAATTTCCCCCTGATATAGAGGTATTTAGCGTGGCACCACCAGCATTGGACGAGATTCATCGCTGGCTGCGTGACCGCTCTTCGTCAATAGAGGGAAAAACAGAAGAAAAAGACGAATCATAAATTAAGTGCTATTGATGATTACTCTGCCAGGTCGGCGACTACATAAGCAGAATTGTTCATGACACACCAATCAAGCTAGCAAACCGTCCCAGTTGAAGCTGGAGGTGGGAGGTGGTTGGGTTTGCCGACAGTCGCAAGGACTTTTTTAGCCGTCTTTTTGGGGAATGTGCCAGGAAGATAATTAAACAATCCGGGCTTTCAGTTTTTGCAGGATATTGAGCAGGTAGATACTGGCAAGAATATAGTTCTGGAGAATAGGGGCAAGGAGATATTGTCTGGCTCCTTGCCTTTTACTATTGAGAGACGTTTTCACAATGGGCATTGTTGATGGCAAAAGTAATGGGTCAAACTACCGGTGGTATATACTTACCCTGATAGCCCTGACTTCTGCACTTGTCTTTGCTATGCCAACGATGTGCATGCCGGTCCTCTTCAAGGAGATATCAAAGGACCTTAATTTAAGTCTGGTCCAGATAGGTACGGTCTGGGGGACAATTCCGCTGTCTGGTGCGTTTGTTGTTTTAATTGGTGGCTTGCTGGCTGACCGCTTCGGGGCAAAACGCATGCTCACTGCAGGCTGCTTCTTAACAGGACTGGCCGGTCTCCTGAGAGGATTATCAGACAACTTTTTTACTTTATCGGCAACTATGTTCCTGTACGGTCTTGTTATGACAGTCGTAGCGCCTGGCATGATAAAGGCCTGTAGCGTCTGGTTTTCAGGACGGCGCCTCGGACTGGCAAACGGAGTTCTTTCAATGAGCATGGGAATGGGTTTTATGGTGGGGTCAATGATTAGCGCCACGATACTCTCGCCTTTGCTTGGTAGCTGGAGGAATGTGTTATTCCTATATGGTGCCGTCTCTGTTGCCATCAGCTTCCTCTGGCTCCTGAGCCGGAGTGCGCCCAGTAATGTTTATTCATCGACCGATTCTACAAATACAGTGCCACTTCGGCAGTCACTATCACAGTTAGTCCGCAATAAGCGTATGTGGATTATTGGCCTTATCGTATTGGGTCAGATAAGCTGTGTTCAGGGAATGCTTGGTTACCTTCCAGTCTATCTGGAGGATATTGGATGGACACCGGCCAGTGCCTCCGGTGCATTAACGACCTTCCACGCAGCCAGTACGATTGCTACTGTTCCAATTGCCTTATTATCCGACAGGCTTGGCTCGAGGAAAGTGGTTCTTTTTACTACTGCGCTAATGACCGTTATTGGTGTGGGTCTGTTATCAGTAACCACTGGTGCGGGAGTGTGGGCTGCAGTGGTAATAGCAGGCTTGGTCCGTGATGGGTTTATGGCAGTCCAGACGACCATGATTATAGAGACAAAAGGCGTGGGACCAGTATACGCCGGAACAGCTATTGGGCTGGTTCACACCATTTCCCGGCTGGGTGAGTGCGTTTCCCCGCCAATCGGCAACAGTTTGGCTGGTATTAATCTGCGCTTGCCCTTTGTGTTCTGGGCAGCCCTGGCTGCTGCGGCTTTATCTGGCTTCTATTTCCTGAAGGACACAGGACATAAACTGAGATAACTAGGTTTTAGTAGCCATTAGCGAAAAAGTGAGCGGGATATTATCGCCTTTTATTCTCCACCATCCAGCCTCGTCTTGTTCCATGGACGGGAATCGGCACCAGGCACATAGAGGAAACTCGTGGACAAACTCAATTCTCAGCCCGGCGTGAATTAGTGCGTTGAGAACGTCACCCAGACTGTGAGTCCATTCATAAGAAGGGTGGGAAACCTTTGCATTTCCGTCGGCGTAAGAACCCTCTGGTTCCCATTTTATAGGTTCTGGCGTGTGGAAGTATGAGTAGGCAACCTTCAATTCGGCGGCGTCTTTTGAATCGTCAAAGACAACTGCGAAGGGGTGGTCTTCAACCATATATAAGGTTCCACCTGGCCCCAAGAATTGGCTTGTTATTTCCGCCCACTTTGTCAGGTCAGGGAGCCAGCAGAGAACACCGTATGAAGTGAAGACAATGTCGAATTTTTCGTCCAGAACATCAGGCAATTTATAGATATCGGAGCAAATGAAGTCTGCCTTGATGCCTGTCTCCCGGCTCAGTCGGCGGGCAAGATTGATAGCCTCCTCTGAAAAATCGATTCCAGTTGTCTTTACGCCCAACCGTGCCCAGGAAAGCGTATCCAGTCCGAAGTGGCACTGCAGGTGAAGGAGGGACTTCCCGGCTACGTCGCCAAGCTCTTCAAGTTCAATAGGTTTCAGGGTGCATCTGCCATTCTTAAATCCTTCGACATCGTAGAACTCCGACCGCGCGTGAATCGGAGTCAACTCGTTCCAAAGTTCTCGGTTATTTTTCAGGTGCTCGTCCATTGGAGACTCCCTGTACGCCCCTAAAATATATCATTCAGCTAACGGTTTTTATTACCTCGACAATGACCTCGGTGGCGTTCATTATAACATAGTCTCCAGTCTGGATTACTTCTAGCGGATTTTTATCGAGTTTGTGCATCATTGGAATATCGTTCATTATCGCAACCATGGTCAGAGCTTTTTGCATACCGGCTCCATATTCGCCCTCGTACATCCTTTTTTGCTCGTCAGTCAAAAGCTTCTTTCACCTCTTCGTGAAAGAATATTTTGTTCCAAAATCTAATAAAAGGGGGCTGGAGGATTTGAGCTCTCCAGCCCCCTTTTCTATTCGACTGTCTTTTAGAGATGCCAGGCTTAGTATCCCATGGATTTCTTCAGTGCCTCGTCTAGCCAGCAGTAGTGAGGGTAATGACTAGGGTTAAAGTAACCCATTTCTTTTTCACCGTGGTAGTTCTGCATCCAGGGCCACCACATGTGATATATCGGATAAGCGCAGCACCATACCTGGAGGTACTGCTCGAGCATGTACGGCACCAGCCCCTTCAGCTCTCGGGCAACCACAGTATCGTCTATGCCAACGTTAGCACTGATTATTTCGTAGGACGTCCTGATACGCTCGCTATCGAAGTAGGCATGGTTATCGAAACTCTCTATACGCCACTCAAGCAGCCTGAAGGGGAACTCAATCATCAAGCTGTGCCTTATGATTCCCTGCTCGTGCTTTCTACCCCTCGAAAGACTCATGAACGCGCCACTTTCCAGCATTTGAATCTCCATGTCAACACCGATATCGAGGAAATACTCTCTGATTATTGACAGGAAGTCCACACTGGTCGAAGTGCAAACCACGTTGGTCTTAAAGCCAGTGGGGTACCCGGCATCAGTTAGAAGTTGCCTTGCCTTTTCAGGGTCATAGGCATACGCCTCCTTGGCCAGGTCAGACAGTTCCTCAAACGGGACGTAATACGGCGCGTACTCCGGTTGGGGCAGGTAGGGATAGCAGTATATGATGCCTTTACCACCATAATAGTCCTCTACTATCTCCTCTCGGTTTACTGCCAGCGCCAGTGCCCGCCGTACATTGATGTCCTGGAAAGGCAGCTCCGGCTTGTCTATCCTGAAGGCTATGGACTGTACCCCATAATCTTCTACATACTCTAACTCGGGGCGCTGCTCGATTAACTGCGCTGCGTTTTCCCAGTCAACCGCCACATATTCATCAATCTTGCCTGTTCGCAGCGCCGCCAGTCGGCTGGATGTGTCGGGTATAATCATAGACTTAATGCCATCTATATAGGGTAACTGGTTCTCCGGGTGCAGGGGGTCGTAATGCCACCAGTTGGGGTTCCTTTCGTAGACCATCGAACTGCTAACAACATAATCTGTCAGCATAAATGGCCCTGTTCCGCAGGAATTCTTCCAGTCTTTCATGTCGCCGTGTAGTTCTATCATCTCTTTCGGCCACATCCACTGAAATTCACCGCATACCAGTACCATCAACCCTTGCAACTGTGGAGCCTTGACTTCAAGTGTGTACTTGTCAAGTGCCGTAAAGGATGTCGGGTTGTACCCATCCCTTGTATAAGCGCCGTAAAGATAGGCTGTGGGAGTCATGAAATTCCGCTCTAAGCTATAAGCCGCATCTTCGGCGGTAAACTCCCTCCCGTTTACCGGTGCCTTATCGTGCCAGTAACACCCTGGGCGGATATGATAGATGATGGTCGTATCATCGGGCAGCTCCCAGCTTTCAGCAAGGGAGCCAGTCTCCAGCTCGATACGGCCAACAAAACCGTGCAGCCAGCTAGTTTCGTCGGTGCCCGCTGGCCCCTTTGCCCAGTCTTCTCTCATTAACTCGTCTTGAGTGAGAAAAGCGCTAGAAACATTTGGATGGACTGTGTAAGCCTCGTCGAAGCCCATCGGGTCTGTTGCTCCTGCCCTGTAGAGAATTCCTCCATATTTTGGCACCTCTGGAGGCAGCAGTCCCTCTTCCTCCTCCACCACCTCTTCCTCCACTTCTTCTTCTGTTACTACTACTTCCTCCTCCCCCACCTCCACTTCTTCCTCTTTCTCTGCCGGGCCGCAGGATGCCATCACCAGCGATAATGCCATCAAGCAACTGACCAGCATCCAGACAA
>CAYNFT010000073.1:0-6870 GCA_964396535.1 uncultured Dehalococcoidales bacterium
TACTATGATTTTACTATGATTGAGGTACTATGATTTACTACCATAATACTACTATGATCAAATACGATTATTACCTACTATAACTAGTTTTTTCCATTGTTGATAATAGCGATAAGCTGACTCAGGTTTAATGCCCAGCGTTTTGACTTCGGAGTCACTCGGCCTTTTACCCTCACTAAATAGCTGAAATGCCTTTGCTTTTTTACTATTTCTCGATCTCGTATTATCTAATGGTGAAGCCTTTTGTTTACCTAATTCACTTTTGATGATACTCGCGACCTTCTCAGTTATGATACCTCTGACAACCATTTCCTCAATAGTGCCTATGCCTCTTAGATACCTCGCAAAACTATCAGGGATTGCAACTTCTTCTTTGAATTTTTGGACTTTATATATAATGCTATTGTCTGAGGCTTCTGAAATTGTAATACCCGGGGGCTTTGTCCCACCCCCGAGTAACCAACTTAGAAGAACTAAAGGGATGCCTCGCCAGAAGGTATAGCTGTCGAGGTCCTCCGGGGTAAGTAGAATATAGAAGTACCCCAGGAGTTTTGGCTCCTCTAGCGGTACCAAAACATTTCCTTCTTTTTCCGCTGGTAAGTTAAAGCTGCAGATGCTAAATTTTTTTACCTTTGGTTTTAATAAGACCTCTGCATAAGCAGTAGCGAAAATCTCAAAGGAAAAATCGAGGCATGGTATCCCCTCAAAACTATAGCTAATCGAAGGCAGTGGTAAGTAAAGCCTGTAATATGTGCATGGAATTTCAATGAATTCTAACAAGTCTGGCGGTATAATCTGTTTCAGTTTATCATTGGCGACTCTGACCAAAGTAGCATCGAAACCCTGCTCCTGCTCATCATCGAGGACATAATCAAAGTTATGACCGGTATATCGCTTATCTTGAATTTCCACTTGGAAGTAAGTTGAAAGGTTTTTCTTTCGAGGGTCAAGTTTAGACCTCAGTTTCGTTATTTCCTTGTTGAGTTCTCTGTTATATTCCTGGGCTGTGATATTAGCTGCGATTTTTTGCCTTGCTTCCTCTTGTCTTTTATTAATTTCGTTAATCCAAAGCAAATAGGTATCGGCCCTGCTATCGAGGATGTAGGATTCTTTTTTATCCAAGTATGCATCCACAGCCCCGAGGATGCTATCTACGAACCTCTCATGTTCCTCAGTTTTGAGATATTTGAAGGCATCATCGGCAGGTATGTTTAATGCTTTGTAGGCAGCCCACCACTTTTCTTCGTCTTCTTTCTTTCTCCGCTCTGCCTCGGCCAGTTCCTCCCTTCTCTTTTGTTCTTCCTTTGCCTTTTTTGTCTGCTTCCTCTCTTCCTCCTCCCGCTTCCTTTGCTCCTCCCTCGCTTCCTCTTCCTTGCGTTTTTCCTCCTCTACCCTTTTTCTTTCCTCTTCCTTAGCCTTTGCTACTCTACCCTCGTAAATCTTTTTTAATGGAGGAACAATATCACATTCAATATTAAGTAAGTCTCTTTTAAGTTGAGATATAATCCCTTTGCTAAAGAAAATGTCACCGAAATAGACATCATAAAGTTTATCCCCATCTTTAATATCCACGCATTTATTTAGGCATTCAGAAACCTCATAAATGCGTTTAAGCTTAATTATGTCATAGGCTGACAAAAATTCCTGGTCATCAGGACTAAATTCCTCAACTTTGGTTTGATTCAGAATATCAACACTCCAGTTATTGAAGACTTCTAACGCCTTAGGGTGTAATTTCTTCTGAAACTCATCACTTATAACAAAGAGTTCACCCAATCTGCTCTCCCTTCATCTTTCCTAAGAACTAACATCTAGATAGGCAGTTCTTTGCGGCTCTAAACCAACAATGCTACAATTGTCCTCAGAATAGGTTTTTTCTCTTGATAGGCTCGTGGAGAGATTCTGGAGTGCTTTTACGAGGACCTAGAGGGAAAACATGCACGAAAGTTTTGCCTTTCGTACCTCTCGGCCAAGGGAGAGGGGGAGGGTAACTAAAAGAGAGTTCCCGCCCTCTAAAACTCCCGCCCAGTTCGAATCCAACTTGCTCTACCAATTTTGGTAATATTATTACCTCAAACTGGCTTCAGATTGATACTCCTTTTTCTGAAAGCGGCGTATTCCGAGTTCACAATGTGGTAACAATATTCCCATTATGCCTGATTATCCTTAATGCTGTCACCCCGCTAGACTCTCCTAACTCTAACTGTCCAGTCATAGGGGTGCAGTCCAAGGCGTTCTAGTCTCTACTCACTTTAAGGCTATCGAATGCTGCACGTCCGTAAGGCTGCTCTCGCACTCCTACCATCATTCCTACGTATCCTTCATTTAGCGAAGCGTCTGTAATAGTAGTGATATGGTTTTCATTGACATATAACTGAATCTCAGACCCATTACAAATTACTCTGAGTTTGTTTGTGTTATTGCCTCCTCTGATAAAGGTTGAGTTTCCGGTTTCCAGGGGGTACCACTCACCCTTAACTTGTTTCACCACAGCGTAATTACCTTCTGGTGAAATACTGAAAAGGTAGAAATTATCACGGTCTTGACGACGAAAAGCTATTCCGTAATCAGTGCGCTCAGTTCCGCTGACCAGCCTAGCATCAATCTGGAGAGTGAAATCTGAGAATGGACCGGCGTCTGAGTTACTAACATAAGTTAGATGACCAACCTCATTTACTTGCATATGATATTCGCTTTCCTTGTACACAAATTCGGCTCTTTCATCATATCTTGTGGGCCATCCGGAATCGGCGTCATCAAAATCATCCTCAAACATAAGGTTAGTCGAAGGAGTTGTCGCTGGTTCAGGCAAGAATTGCCATAACATTGTCATACCAATAACAATTATCAATGCTATCATCAGGAGCCGGCCCACCCTGTTTTTTCAACACCTGTATCTTTATAGGGTAGCTCAGTTTCCGACTTCTTTAATCTTCTTTCAACTTCTGGAGATGGGCTAACATCAATGCCCCTTTGCTGGAACAAACCTAGTAAGTAATTTGCCTCTGGTTCATCAATCTCATATGCAAATCTAATAATCCTCATACCGTAATCAAACGCTAGAGCAGCAGAGCTGAAACCCCAGAAGTCAAACCCTCCTGACCAACTCCCAAAGCCCCACCCCACATTTCGGCTTCCTGCGCTTGTATTTAATCTGCAGTTTTTTACATCAGGCAGAGAATACCTCCTTGATTTTCCGATTCCTAAAACCTTTCTTTCTATTCTTAATATATTTTGTGAAAGTGTAATTGTTTCTTTCCTTACCCAAATCCAGAGAATAATTATCAGGAAAAAGATTCCGCCGATAGTCCACCCAATTAGCCATGTCAGTATAAAAGTAAGGTTCGTTGTATCACCTTTGGATATAGCTTCTAAGATATGTTTTATGACTGTTACTAAAGCAGTAGACCAACCACCTATTAGAAACACGCAAAAAAATATGCTCATAAATATTGCAAGGGGGTGTTTCTTCCCAGGAATAATAATTTGTAGAGTATCACCCCTGTCGATAACCGTGGCTCTTCCTTTGGCCAAGTCTCCCATTATGAAGATAATATATCGCAGTAGACGATGGATAGCAAATCAGTCTGCCATTCTCTTCAGGTTTGCAGCGATTTAGTCATGTTGTGTCTTAACCAACAATTTCTCAAATGATAGCGATATTAAAAGTCAGCCCCCATAAGTTCTGTCTTTCCTACAACTGTTCTGAGAGTAGACTCTGTAAGTCAGATACCAACCCCTTTTTCTCAAAGAAAAGTTCTAGCTACTGTACAATCCGCTCTACCAAGTGAATTAGCGAGAATTGCCAAAATATCTTAAAGGTAAATGAACGGGTGTTTAAGAGGGGCTAGCGCCCCTCTTTTCATATTCCTCCCCCTTCCCCTTCAGGGGAAGGAGGATAAAGGGGGATAGGGTTGGTTGAACCGCTGTTCAGGAACGAGTAAAATGAAGGCTGTAATTCCACCTAACGCAGCCAGCTTTATCAGAGAAAGGACTAGAATACGTGTCAGGAGCCGAGATAGCACTACTGGCAGGGATAGGACTCTTCGCTGGCACTTTTGGCACAATGATTGGTATAGGTGGAGGCGTCATCTTTGTTCCTGCCTTTCTTCTCTTTTTACACTTAAGCCCTCAGCAGGCGGTTGGCACTTCACTTTGTGCTGTTTTCTTTAATGCTCTTTCTGGAAGTATCTCTTATCTACGTCAAAAGCGGGTCGACATCAGGGCAGGATGGAAGTTTGCCTTAGCTACTTTGCCCGGAGCCTGGCTTGGAGCCTGGCTTAGTAGATACTTTACTTCTCAGATACTGGAACTGGTGTTTGCTCTTTTACTAACGGCTATGGCGATATTTATTTTCCTGCGCGTGGAACCACATCAGAAAGGCAAGGATGAGCAAAGAAACACACGTACCCTGGTCGATTTTCGGAGTGAGGTTTTTAGTTATCGTCCTAAAGAGGGGACGGGTATTATCATAAGTTTTTTCATCGGGATTATTTCCAGCTTACTGGGCATCGGCGGAGGGATTATCCATGTACCCACTCTCATTTTCCTTATCGGGTTTCCTGTCCATATAGCAACGGCAACTTCCCACTTCGTGCTGGCGATTTCCGCCTTTTTCGGTAGTGTTTCGCATTTTTTCTTGGGCAACATTTTGATTGTACCGGCAATGGTTGTATCTGCCGCGGCTATCCCTGGAGCTCAGTTAGGTGCCGTATTATCCCGCAGGGCGAAAAACAGACTTATTACGCGCCTTTTGGCTACTGCTCTTCTTTTAGTCGGCCTCCGCATGCTTCTTAAGTTCGCCGGCGTTTATTAACCGCTATATTCTATGACAAACAACAAACCGCCATCCTTATCAGCCGTATAGATAAAATCGAGTGAAGGTGGTATGATAAATAACTGATTGGTCGCTACGAAAGGAGGTGAGATACATAATTCAAGTTATTTGAGATCCTATTGTCAAAATCTTTACAGGAGGTTTTGGTGTGAAAAACAAAGGACTATTAAAAAGACTGGTCGGTGTTTGTTTGGTGCTAGCATTAGCCTTGACAATACTCCCGGTGGGCGGCTGTGGTCAAGAAGCAGAGTATAAAATCGGCTTAACTCAGTTTGCCACTCACCCCGCCGCTGATGCCGGCAGGCTTGGTTTTATAGATGCCCTGTCCGATGCCGGGTTCGTGCAAACTGGGGAAACCTGCCCTGAAGGACTCACCAGGAGCGACGTTAAATACGACTATCAAAATCCCGAGGGTGATGCAACCGCCGAGCAGACCATTGCCCAGAAATTTGTTAATGATAAGGTTGATTTAATCTTCAGCTTCGGTACCCGTATCAGTCAGCAATGCGTGAACGCAGCCGAAGGGACAGATATTCCCGTCCTCTTCTGCGCCATCACCGACCCCGTAGCTGCTGGGTTGGTGAGCGATTGGGTCCACCCAGATGAAAATGTTACTGGAACCAGTGACATGATTGAGATGGATAGCACTGTTGACCTGATTCGTCAGATAGTCCCTGATTTAAAAAAGCTGGGTACTATTTATAACGCTGGTGAGGTAAACTCGGTGGTGCTAGCCGATAAGCTCAAGGAGGTATGCCCTCCATTGGGCATTGAGGTAATAGAGGTGACAGTATCTACCAGCGCTGATGTTCAGACGGCAGCCCAGTCTCTGGTAGGCAAAGTAGATGCCATCTGGGTAGGCACCGATAACACTGTAGTATCCGGTCTTGAGGCATTGATTAAAGTCTGCGAAGATAATACAATACCTCTCTTCCCTTCTGATGACCCATCAATTGAGAGGGGTGGAATAGCCTGTTTGGGATTTGACTACTATGATGTAGGCTATCAGACGGGTGAGATGGCGGTTAAGATACTGAAGGGAGAAAAGGCTGCTGATATCGACGTTGAGCTGGGCAAGACCTTCAGCTATACAGTGAATACTAAAGCGGCGGAGGTTTATGGAGTAACCATACCTCAGGAAGTCCTTGATAAGGCATTAAGAGTATATACAGAACTACGCTATTAAAATAATTACTCCAATATACTAACATGTTTATTCTTCTTACGTTAGAAGGGAGGAAGCACACGTTTGGATGTTGTAGGTCACCTGTTGTCAGTTTCGTTTTATGAAGGGCTGGTCTACGGCCTCGTGGCAATAGGTGTATACATCACCTTTCGTGTGCTTGCCTTCCCCGACCTCACCGTGGATGGTAGCTTCCCGCTAGGTGGTGCTGTGGCTGCTATTCTAATCGTAAACGGCGCAAACCCCTGGCTGGCAACGATAGCAGCACTGGGGGCCGGTCTATGTGCCGGACTGGGAACCTCACTACTTAACACCAAGCTCAGGATAAATGCTCTGCTGGCCGGCATACTCATGATGGTAGCCCTCTATTCTATAAATTTAATGATTATGGGGCGGGCTAATATCCCTCTACTCCGTGAGATAACAGTCTTTGAACAATTCTCCCAGTTTTTGGGAATTAAAACTGGTGTTATACTTTCACTTATATTTATGGTAGTTATTACCTGTATCATACTTGCCATTTTGAACTGGTTTCTGCGCACCGAGATTGGTCTGGCACTTAGAGCAACGGGTGACAATGAGCAGATGGTTCGCGGCCTGGGAGCTGACACCAATATGACCACAATACTTGGTGTTTCCATCTCCAATGGGCTCGTTGCTCTCTCTGGCGCCCTGGTAGCTCAAAATTCAGGATTCTCTGATGTAGGCATAGGAATAGGAATGATTGTAATGGGCCTGGCGTCGGTAATAATCGGTGAGGGAATATTTCGTCCCCGGGGTATCACGTCTATTCTTTTTGCAGTGGTAGGTGGCACTTTTGCCTATCGCCTATTCTTAGGCATTGCCCTTA
>CAYNFT010000073.1:6880-10882 GCA_964396535.1 uncultured Dehalococcoidales bacterium
GGTAAGCGCCAGTAATTTGAAGCTGGTTACGGCGCTCCTTGTAATCGTAGCCCTGGCAATCCCATACATACAGAAGAAATTACGGCATGAGTGGATACCACCAGCAGTGAGGATGTAGAGGTGCAATTTAAATGAGTGAAAATCAAGGTTTACTGCAACTCAGGGGAGTAAGCAAAATTTTCTCCAGAGGCACCGTAGATGAGGTTACAGCGCTGGATAATATTAATCTGGATATCAACAGTGAGGACTTTATTACTATTATTGGTAGTAACGGCGCTGGAAAAACTACACTCCTTAATGTTATTGCCGGCGTCTACCCGCCGGAAAGAGGTGGCAAGATTATTGTTAATGGTAAAGATATTACCAATCTCAGTGAACATAAGCGTGCTCAGTATATTGGTAGAGTATATCAGGACCCTCATACAGGCACTGCAGCCAAGATGACTTTAGAGGAGAACCTGGCTATGGCTATACTACGCGGGCAAGGACGGGGGCTGAGCATAGCTACTAACAAACAGCGCCGAGAGCTATTCCGCTCAGCTTTAGCTCCACTAGGCTTAGGGTTAGAAGACAGGTTGAATACCCCGGTAGGCACGCTTTCAGGCGGACAAAGGCAGGCTCTGGCTCTGGTGATGGCCACTATGAATAAACTTTCACTGCTGCTGCTTGATGAGCATATAGCTACACTAGACCCCAAGACAGCTCAGATAGTGCTTGATTTAAGCGAAATGATTATGCAGCGAGAGAAGATGACCGGTATAATGGTTACACATAATATGGAGATAGCCCTGCGCTACGGTAACAGACTAGTTATGATGCATAAGGGTAGAATTGTAGTTGATTTAAGTCAGGAGCAGAGAAGTAACCTCACCATCAACGACCTCGTGACTGCGTTCGAGCGAGCCAGTGGAGAACAGTTTGCTGATGACAGCATACTGCTTACCACGCCTGACTCTCAACCTAGACGTTAAACAGGAAGGTAATTACATCACCATCCTGTACTATGTAGCTCTTCCCCTCCAGTCGCAGAAGTCCCCTCTTCCGGGCTTCAGCCAGGCTACCACACTTAACCAGGTCATTGTAACTGATTACCTCTGCCCTAATGAAGCCCCTTTCCATATCAGAGTGAATTTTACCAGCGGCTTTAACCGCCTCAGTATTGCCCTGAATAGACCAGGCTTTAACTTCAGACGAGGCGGTAGTGAAAAAAGAGATTAATCCCAGTAGCTCATAGGAAAGTTTAATAATGCGGTCAGCCCCGGATTCCTTTATACCATATTCGGCGCTTAATTCCTCGGCAGCGTTATCATCTAATTGAGCCAGCTCCATTTCCAGCTCACCGCAAATGCTGGTAACGCGGCACTTCTGCTGGGAATAACGCGAGTCTAGCTCTGCCGCCAGAGATTCTGCCTGAGGTAACTGGTCTTCCCCGATATTGACTACTACCAGCAGCGGCTTGGCAGAGAGCAATTGATAGCTAGACAAGGCTTTAGTTTCCTCATCAGTCAGTACCAGTTCACGAACGGGCACATCTTTCTCTAATTCGGCCTTAATCTTCTCTATTATCTCTTGCTCTCGGAGGAGAACTGAGCGCTCAGGCGGCTTAGCTCCCTTTAAAGATACCTCTAGCCTTTTCAGTCTTCTTTCCAGTAGCGCCAAGTCAGAAAAGGTAAGCTCTAAATTCATATTAGCGATATCTCGCTCCACATCCAGGCTGCCTTCAACATGGGGTATGCTTTCATCGCTAAAAGCTCGGACTACATTTATAAGAGCTTCAACATTGCTGAGTTGAGTCAGCAATTGACCACCTATGCCCTTGTCCTTGGCCATATCCTTAACTGAAGCACCTACATCAATGTAGGTTGCCGAAGCAGGGACTACCTTCTTGGGGTGAAGCATATCGGCTAACACCGCAAGGCGAGGTTCTGGGACCTTAGCCGTTCCAATATGGGGAGCTGACCCTTCCTGGCTGTATTTTCCAGTGCCTTCCCCTCCAGTTAAGGCGTTAAAAATGGCTGTCCTGCCGCTTTTAGCTAGCCCTATAATGCCAATGTCAATACTCATCAGCCTATAATTACCCACCCTTTTAAACGAATGGGGAGATTATTGACGTTCCGACTTTATTATTCCCCTGGCGTATTTAAGCGCCAGTTCTCTTTCTCCCTTGGTCAACTGCTCATTAGCCGCCAGCTCCAATAAGGCAAGAAGTGCCTCACGAGTAGCTAAATTGGCAATAAATTTGATGGTATCAATCCGTACTTTGGCAGGAAGAACTAAATCGGTGGCGACAGCAACCAGTTTCTCCAGTTCAGCAGGATTCTCTGCCATTTTTATTTCTCCTTTTGATTTTGCTAATACCAGCCACAGGTAAAGCATTTTCCAGTATTTTACTCTTTGTACTGGCATTCTTCAATATTACGAATTATGTCACAATTACCGTCAGGCGAATACGGTATTGCTGCGTAAAATAGGTGGGATTAACCATTGACGAAACACGTTTCTAAGATTATAATCAGTGCTGGCAGGTAATTTATACGCTGCTTACTAGTAGGAAGATTAATTTTGAATCTAAGGCATGCCTCAGAATCTAGTGACATCCCAGAATCGGTTGGCTTCGCTTCATCACCGTTCCAGATGTTGGTATTCCCAGAGTCAAGTAGCCTGATGCAATATAATTTATTAAAATTTCCATTTGCCTATGCCCATATCCAAGTAAATAAGCCTCAAGGAGCAAATTTATGAAGGTAGGAGTTCCTAAAGAAATAGTGCCAAACGAGCACCGAGTAGCTTTATCCCCAGAGGGAGCCACCAAGCTAATAGAAGCCGGTGCGGAAGTAATGATTGAATCGGGGGCCGGTGAAGCGGCCTCTTTGCTCGACAGCATGTATGAGAAGGCTGGTTGCATTCTGGTGTCTGATACTGCCGCTCTCTTCGAGGGGAGCGATATTATCCTCAAGTTACAAAAACCTGTATTCAACGAGGCTCTGGGTAAGGAAGAACTAGATATGGTGGCTGAGGGTTCAGTAGTTATTGCTCTCCTGCAACCCTTGGTCAACCACGATTTGGTAAAGAGTCTGGCGAAGAAGAAAATCACCGCTTTCAGTATGGATGCTATTCCTCGTATTGCTCGCGCGCAAAGGATGGACGCTCTTTCCTCTATGAGTTCGATATCAGGATATAAAGCTGTGCTAATTGGAGCCAATAAGCTGGGCAAATACCTGCCCATGATGATGACAGCAGCGGCTACCATGCCGCCAGCCAAGGTGCTGGTACTTGGAGCAGGCGTTGCCGGCCTACAAGCTATTGCCACAGCGCACCGCCTTGGAGCCGTAGTCGAAGCCTTCGATGTCCGCCCGGTGGTTAAAGAACAGGTTGAAAGCCTTGGAGCTACTTTCGTTGAGCTTGAAGAAATAGCCAAAGATACCGAGGACAAAGGTGGCTACGCCAAGGAGCTCTCCGAAGATACTCAGCAGCGGGAAAGAGAGCTGATTCAAAAGCATACCGAGGCATCTGATATAGTCATCACCACAGCCCTTGTTCCGGGTAGGGATGCTCCCATTTTGATTACGAAAGAGATGGTTAGCGGAATGAAGGCGGGTTCTGTGATTGTTGACCTTGCCGCAGAAACAGGTGGCAACTGTGAGCTTACCGAACCCGGGGAGGAAGTGGTAAAACACGGAGTTACTATCTGTGGACCACTGAACCTGCCCAGTGAGATGGCAATGCAGGCAAGCCAGCTGTATTCCCGAAATATATCCGGGCTCCTGCTACTGATGATAAAGGAAGGTAAACTGGACCTGAACTTTGAGGATGCAATCGTCAATGATTGCTGTATTACTCATCAGGGCGAGGTGTGCGGTATTTACAAGGATATGGTAGCCTAGGAATAGAACAGAAAGACCGTGTAGATGTTTAAGCATTAGAAGGAGAGTGTTGATATGGGTCAGGATATGATATTTCTCTTTTACGTATTTGTTCTTGCCATGTTCGCCGGGTACGAGG
>CAYNFT010000074.1:0-10649 GCA_964396535.1 uncultured Dehalococcoidales bacterium
ATACTACCTTCGGTGTTACCTTTATGGTTCTGGCTCCAGAGCACCCGCTGGTGGCAAGGCTGACAACCCCTGATAGGAAGGCTGAGGTTGAAGATTATATTGTCCGGTCACGACAGCAGACTGAGATAGAGCGCCTGTCAACAGAGAAGGAAAAGGATGGGGTGTTTACCGGGGCTTATGTGATAAACAGGCTTAATGGAGAAAAGGTACCTATCTGGATTGCTGACTACGTGCTGCTGAGCTATGGAACTGGCGCTGTAATGGCAGTTCCAGCGCATGATGACCGTGACTTTGCTTTTGCCAAGAAGTATGACCTGCCGATTAGAGTGGTGATAGCTCCACCCGGATGGCAGGAAGAAGAACTGGAAGAGGCATATACTGAGCCAGGCACTATGGTAAATTCAGCACAGTTTAATGGACTTCCCAGCCAGCAGGGTATAGAGGCTGTCTCTGATTACCTATCGGAGAAAGGCTGGGGAGGACGAACTATAACTTACCGACTTCGCGATTGGCTTATTTCCCGCCAACGATACTGGGGAGCACCGATACCTATGATTTACTGTGATAAATGTGGTATTGTTCCTGTTCCCGAGGAAGACCTGCCGGTGTTGCTACCCGAGGATACAGAGTTCAAACCCACCGGTGAGTCTCCCCTGAAGTATTGTGAACCGTTTGTCAACACCACCTGCCCACGGTGTTCAGCCCCGGCTAAACGGGAGACAGACACTATGGATACCTTTGTCTGTTCCTCGTGGTATTTTTTGCGCTATGTCAGCCCCCATTGTGATACTGCTGCTTTTGAGCCTGACAAGATAAAGTACTGGATGCCGGTTGACCTTTACACAGGGGGTGCCGAACACGCTGTGATGCATCTTCTCTACGTCCGCTTCTTCTTCAAGGCAATCAGGGACATGGGGTTGGTTAACTTTGACGAGCCGTTTACTCGACTATTTAACCAAGGTCATATTATTGCTGAGCACCAGAAGATGAGTAAATCACGGGGGAATGTGGTTACCCCGGATGAGTATGTTTCCGAACTGGGGGCAGATACGGTTAGGGCTTACCTTATGTTTATCGGACCCTGGGAGCAGGGTGGGGAGTGGAATGATAGTGGCATCAGCGGCGTCAGCCGCTGGCTTAACCGGGTTTGGAACCTGGTGCTGGAATCGTATCAGGTGAAGATAGAAGCCGGAGACAGGCTTACTGAGGGAAAAGACCATATTGAGTTGCAGCGTACTATTCACCAGACCATCAGGAAGGTAACCAATGACCTGGAGAAGATGCGATTTAACACTATGGTAGCGGCACTCATGGAGTTTACCAACTACCTGGCTAAGGTAAAGGAAGCAGGTCAGGTGACCGAATCAGCCTGGGAAGGGGCTATAGAAAACCTGCTCCTGCTTCTGGCACCAACTGCTCCCCACTTGGCTGAGGAGTTGTGGCAGCAGACAGGGCGCGACTACAGTATTCATAATCAAAGCTGGCCTGAGTGGGATGAAGAACTGGCTAAGGAAGAAGAGATTACCCTGGTGATTCAAGTAAATGGTAAATTACGCGACCGGATTACGGTCCCGGCATCAATCACTGAGGCTGAGGCTAAAGAACAGGCAACGGAGAGTCAGCGGGTAAAGGCTTACCTGGAAGGCAAGGAGATGCTTAAAACGATATATGTGCCAGGCAAACTGGTAAATCTGGTGGTACGCTAAAGTGAGAGCCTTTCTCAGCATAAAATTTTGGGAGGATGACAGGAACAGGCAGGATGTTGAAGAAATAATAGCGGCTATTGAAGATGCAGGTGTAGTAGTGTACTGTTTTAGACGAGACGCAGAGAAATGGGGTGAGATAGAGTTCAAACCTGAAGAAATGATGAGCATAACTTTGAATCAGATTGAGCAATCTGACCTAGTTATTGCCGATGTCACCGATTGGCCAATTGGTGTCGGCGTTGAGGCTGGATATGCGCATGCCAAGAGTGTCCCTGTTATATGTATCTGTCAGGCGGATAAGAAAGTGGCAAATACTGTTGCCGGCCTGGCGGACAATGTTATTAGATATCAAGACTATGGTGACCTGAGTAAAAAGCTGGTTCCATTATTGACCAAATTTAAGGACTGATACCATGAAAATAGCATTCATCGGGGGGGGGAATATGGGGGAGGCAATGCTATCAGCCGTTCTGGATAAAGGGCTGAGTTCACCCGGAGATATCTCCGTTAGCGATATAAGCGAGAGCCGCCGCCAGCAGCTCCAGCAGAAATACGGAGTAACTATAACGAGCGATAACCGGCAGGCTGTAGCTAGTGCTGATGTTGTGGTGCTTGCCATCAAACCTCAGAATTTGGCCGAGGTAATGAATGGGCTTGGTAGGCAGATTGAGCCAAAGCAACTGGTGCTGTCTATCGTTGCCGGGGCAACTATTCAAACTCTTTCCGCAGGACTGAATCATAATCGTGTGGTTCGGGTTATGCCCAATACGCCGGCTCAGATTGGCGAAGGTATGAGCGTATGGACGGCTACTGCCGAAGTAACCGAGCAGCAAAGAGGATGGGCAGGTTCTATTCTCGGCACTATAGGCAGGGAAATATATGTTGATGATGAAAAATATATTGACATGGCTACCGCGGTGAGTGGCAGTGGCCCGGCTTACTTCTTCCTTTTCGTTGAGGCTCTCGTTGAAGCTGCGGTGCATATCGGTCTTTCACGCGATATGGCACAGGAGATGGTGTTGCAGACGATGCTTGGCTCAGGTCACCTTATTCAAAAGTCAGGTAAGCAACCTGCGGAGTTGCGCAGGATGGTTACCTCCCCCGGCGGCACTACTGCCGAGGCTCTGCTCGAGCTGGACAAAGGGGGATTTAATAATCTGGTTATGCAGGCGGTGAGCGCTGCCTATAACAAAGCCAGGCAGTTGGGTGGTGAGCAAAAGTGAACTTCTTCTTTGACTTTCTTGGGGTTTTGTGTGAGGTACTAGCCATAGTTATTCTCATCAGGGCTGTCCTGTCCTGGGTATCACCGGGACAAACCAATATGCTGACCAATATTCTATATCAAGTCACTGAACCAATTCTGGCACCGCTGCGCCGCATTATCCCCAGAGTTGGCATGATGGACTTTTCCCCACTTGTAGCCATCATCCTGCTTCAGATTATTGCCACTTTATTGACCTATTTGCATTAGGTATGTATCCTCATATTTATTATTAGTCGTTCCGATATCGGTAGCTTACGGTCAGTTCAAAATGAGAGGCAAGCAAGCATGCAGGCAGGCAGAATTAAGACTAAAACTGTTGTGATCTTCTGTGTTTTTCGTTATATTTGCTTGAGGGAGGCTTTATGGTGAAGAATTGGCGAATGATAACCGTTTTACTGCTATGTATGGTTTTAGCCGGCTCTATATCCTGTAATCCGTTTGGTGGGGAAGAGGAGGTTACTGAGGAGCTGGTTGAGGTGGTGCGGGGTGATTTGACTGTTACCGTCAGCGGTAGTGGTAACATAGAAGTTTCTGATGAGATGAAGCTGGCCTTTGGTGTTGCTGGCAGGGTAGATAAGATATATATCGAAGAAGGTGATGAGGTCAGTAAGGGTGATGTGCTCGCTGAGCTGGAGACCAATACCCTGGAGCTGGCTTTAACCCGGGCACAGGTAGCCCGGACCCAGGCTGAGGTAGCCGTAACCCAGGCACAGGTAGCTTTACAAACAGCTGAGTACAACCTTCAGCACACTCAAGACCTGTATACTGTTTCAGATATTAAGATTGCAGAGGCTGATGTAGATGAGGCCGAGAGGCAGCTGGATGAGGCTCTATCAGAGCTGTCCGACACCGAGCCAGGGAGCGAAAGTGAGGAACTATGGCAGCGGGCAGTAATCCATGCTCAGTTAATGCTGAAAGCGGCTAAGGCTAGGTTGGAGGCGATGCTATCTGGCACTGACACAGCAGAGGTAGCGATAGCGAGTCTGCAGGTAGAGGTAGCCCAGCAGTCTCTGGAGCTAGCCAAGCAATCACTGGAATTAGCTAACCAGTCTCTAGTGCAAGCTCAGAAGCAGCTTAGTGAAGCAACCATTACCGCTCCATTTGATGGCGTGATAGCCATGGTAGGTGTTAATGAAAAGGATACCGTCTCTTCTGCTATCACAATCGTTTACCTGATTGACCCCGGAAGCATGGAATTGAAGGTTCAGGTGGACGAGATAGACGTTACCGAGGTGAAACCAGGGCAGAGAGTTATTATTGAGTTAGACGCACTGCCGACTCTTCTACTTGAGGGCGAGGTTAGCTCCATTAGCCTGTTGCCGGCGATGGAAGCCGGTGTGATTGTGTATGATGTTAAAATTGACTTTGATGTACCAGAGGGCGTGGAACTACGAACTGGTATGAGTGCCACCGCTGATGTCGTAATCGCTGAGCGCGAAAATATCTTGCTGGTGCCTGACCGGGCTATTAAGCAGAATAGTGACGGTGATACCGTGGTCGAGGTCAGTATGGTCGGCGGCGAAAACGAAGAAAGAGCCGTGGTTATTGGTATCAGCGATGGCTTTCAGACCGAGATTATCAGCGGGCTTAATGAAGGAGAGGTGGTGGTAGAAAGACGAACTACATCCCAGTCCTCTGGGCTGGGTTTATTTGGGCAATAAATACAGAAGTGATTAGCTATCGTGAGTTAATGATATGATTGAACTTGAGAACATTACCAAGATTTACCGCCTGGGCAAGGTAGAAGTCCCGGCCTTAAGAGGAGTCAGCCTTAATATTCAACAGGGAGAGATTGTTTCTATCATTGGCGCCTCAGGTTCCGGCAAGTCTACCCTGATGAATATCATAGGTTGCCTGGATAAGCCTACTTCAGGAAAATATATATTTGCCGGGTCTGATGTCAGCCGTCTTAATGATAATCGGCTGGCCGAGATAAGAAATAACAAACTTGGTTTTGTCTTTCAGGAGTATAATCTACTATCACGAGCCAGCGCTTTAGCCAATGTTGAGCTACCTCTTATTTACAGTGGTGGCCGTAGCCGGCGGAAGCTGGCTTTGGAGGCATTAGAGCGTGTCGGGCTAGCGGCGAGGGCAAAACATAAACCCACCGAACTATCCGGTGGCGAGCAGCAGCGTGTAGTCATAGCCAGAGCTCTGGTAAATAATCCAGCACTCATTCTGGCCGATGAACCTACAGGCAATCTGGATAGTGTTGCGACTGCTGAGATTATTTCTATTTTCCGTCAGCTCAACCAGGACGGTATCACCGTGGTGATAGTTACTCATGAAGCGGATGTTGCCGAACAGACCAAGCGCACTATTCGTCTTCTGGACGGGCAGATTGTGAGTGATGAGAAGGTTAGTGAGAAAACATAAAACCAATTTTAGCCTATCGGGAGATTGCTGTTGAAACTAATCGATTCCTTGTTTATTGCTCTCAGGTCGCTATCAACAAACAAGCTGCGCTCCTCGTTAACCATGCTCGGTATCATCATTGGGGTTGGTGCGGTAATCACCCTGATGTCGGTGGGGAGGGGAGCACAAGCCAGGATTACCTCCACCTTTGAACAGATGGGCACCAACCTACTCACTGTAATCCCAAGCTCGCCTGAGGGAGGAAGTATGCTTGGAATGACGTATTCTTTTATGACGCCGACCCTCACCCTGGACGATGCTGAAGCTCTGGAGCGTATCCGCTCAGCAGTGGCGGTAGACCCGGTAAATGAGAACCTTATTGAAGTAACCTATGATGGTGAAAATAAGATGGCTATAATTCATGGAGCCGGTCCTGAATATCAGCAGGTGTACAATCACTCCATGGCTTTGGGGCAGTTTATTTCCGATAGGAATGTAGCGTCACGGGATATGGTGGTAGTATTGGGGAGCGTTGTTGCTGAAGACCTGTTTGGCTCAGATGACCCTACCGGTCAGAGAGTTAAAATGAAGGGACAACGTTTCACCGTTGTTGGTGTTCTCGAACCTAAGGGCGGAGCGATTATGGGAATCAGCCTGGATAATATTGTGGTAACACCAATAACAACCTTTCAGACCAAATTGTTTACGCAGCGTACCGCCGGTGGGGAGGATGCGGTTCAGTCAATCGCTGTTAAGGTAGCCAGCGCTGAATTGATGGATGAGGCAAGAGACGAGATTGAAGCCATCTTGAGGAGACGCCACCGTATTGCCGCTGATGAAAAGAGTGATTTTGCTATCATCAGTATGGAGCAGATGCTCGGCTTGCTGGAGCAGGTAACCGGGATATTTACCATCGTTCTGGGGGCTATTGCCAGCATCTCGCTGCTGGTTGGCGGTATAGGCATTATGAATATTATGCTGGTCTCGGTAACCGAGCGCACCAGAGAGATAGGTATCCGTAAGGCAGTAGGAGCTAAGCGCAGGGATATACTGCTTCAATTTCTTGTTGAGGCAGCAATACTGAGCTTGGTTGGCGGTGGTATTGGGATAATCGGCGGTTGGTTATTATCAGTCGCAATTTCTCAGGTAGATATCGGCGGGATTACGCTTCGCGCAGTGGTCACCCCAGATGTCGTGATTCTGGCGGTCTCAGTATCAATTTTTATTGGGCTTGCCTCTGGCATCTACCCGGCAATGAGAGCGGCTAGACTAAATCCCATTGATGCCTTACACTATGGATAATATAATAGAAGTGGGAGAGGTTAGTAAGAATCATGCCCTGGCTTGATATAGTCATCTTAGTAGTCGTGGCTGTTGCTACCTTTACTGGATTGAGAATCGGCATCATAAAGGCAGCGTTATCTCTAGCTGGGTTAATAGTTGGCGTAGTTCTGGCTGGGCGCTGCTATGCTCCCCTGGCTGAGCGATTAACCTTCATACAACAGGATAGTGTAGCCGATGGCGTTGCCTTTGCCATCATACTAATAGGGGTGATGATAGTTACCAGTGTACTAGCATCACTACTGAAGTGGGCTGCCTCAGCAGTGATGCTAGGCTGGGTTAATCACCTTGGTGGTGCTGTGTTTGGCTTATTCTTAGGAGCCATACTCTGCGGTGCCCTGCTAACCATCTGGGTCAACTTCTTGGGCATGCCTGAAATTATCAAAGAATCCAATCTGGCAATCATATTACATGACCGCTTCCCATCAGTACTTGCTTTGCTCCCTGACGAGTTTAATGCGATACGCTCTTTCTTTGAGTGAAAAGCTCCCGTTATTACTGGAAACGAAACCGGACTAATCCTAGGTAGTAGCCGGGGTTTCGCCCGGATGCAAGCCCTTCCATTTTTCAAGTAGCTGCTCGCGACTCTCCTGATGGTCTGGGTCAGCTACACAGGCGTCTACGGGGCAGATTTCGGCACACTTGGGGGAATCAAAGTTCCCCACACACTCGGTGCATTTATCGGGGTCAATCACATAGATTGTTTCCCCCTCACTGATTGCCTGATTTTGGCACTCTGGCTCGCAGGCTCCACAGCTAATGCACTCATCCGTAATCTTGTACGCCATACAATATACCTCCTTACTTTACTCCTTAGTGATTTTTTCTGAATAAGCTATACCTTGCTTGGGACTTTCTTTTTCAAAGCTTCGGCAACAGCTTTAGGGACAAGGTCGTTAATATAACCACCTAGGCTGGCCACTTCCTTCAACCGACCGGAGCTGAGGAACTGGTACTGCAGGCTTGCCATCAAACAAACGAGCTCAATATCAGGAGACAGATTCTTATTCATCAGTGCCATCTCACGCTCGTACTCAAAGTCGGCGCCTATTCTCAGCCCGCGTACTATTGCCTGTGCTCCCACTTTCTCGGCAAAGTCAACAGTTAAGCCACTAAAAACGTCTACCTCAACATTGGGCAAGTGAGCCACCGATTGTCTTGTTAAATCCACTCTCTCTTCCGTAGTAAATAGAAGATCTTTAGCTGGGGTATCATAGACTCCAATAATAACCTTCTGGAAAAGTTTAGCTGCTCTAGCGGCAATATCCAGATGCCCATTAGTTATTGGGTCAAAGGTGCCCGGATAAAAAACAATGGTCACGCCTTGTCCTCCTTTCGATATACTGCAATGCAACTGTCACCGTGTCGGTGTTCCTTAATTAGATTTAATGTGCCATAGGTTGAATTCAGTGGAAGGTGAGGGGAGTGGGTTATTACTACAGTCGTGTCTGTCCCGACTAACTCAGAGGTTCCCAGTTGCTCTACAAGGTTGCCTATAGACGAATCAGAATAGGGTGGGTCCATCAATATAATGCTATACTCCTTATCAAGAAAGGAAAAAGCTTTAGCTACACTGCAACAATAAATATGAGCCTGTTCTGTTAGCTTTGTCTTTTCTAAATTCTCCCTAATTATAGCACAACATCTGGGCTCACGTTCAACAAAATCAACCCAACCAGCACCACGACTCAAAGCCTCAATACCTAAAGAACCGCTACCAGAAAATAAATCAAGTACCTGCTCCCAATCACTGGCTATGTTTTCCAGTATAGAAAAAATAGCCCCCTTTACTAAATCTGTTGCCGGGCGAGTAACAGTTCTCTTTGGTACTTTAAGCCGGTGCCCCTTGGCTTTACCAGCAATAACTCTCATTATGCGTATTGATGATAACCAGTTTTGGTGGGTATTGTCAATACTTGTTTCTTTCTATCAGGTCCTGTATCTTGGCGCGGACATCGTCGGATAGTGGTAGACCATGCCCGAGACATAGGATAGAAAAATCTAATTGAGCTATCTTTTCTACTGACTCCGCGGCTTGCGCTAGGTTGGAGCTAGCCATTTTAGGTGGAAGGTGAAGGGTTTTACGGCGTTTCCTCAGGGCATCACCAGCAATAAGCAGCTTATTTTGCTGAGAGAAAAGGCTGATGCTGCCTGGGGTATGCCCAGGGGTATGAATAACCTCAAGGCCCCCGAGTGGTTTAAGTACCTCACCGCCCTCCAGCTGAATATCGACATCGTCGAATTTAACGGCAAAGACTGAGCGCAGGGTGGAAGAAAGGGGGCGCGGTGGCTTTTGCCCGGTTGCAGTATAGGATGGCTGATTATCCTTATCACTTATATCAGCTTTATGAATGGCAACTTCGGCTGAGGTTTGCTGTTTAAGTTCAGCTAATCCACCCATGTGGTCCACATGGTTATGGGTAAGGATGATAAGGCCGATTTCTTTTGGTGAACGTCCTAAGTAATGGATGAAATCTATTATTTGAGGTGAACTACCACGAAGACCGGTATCAATAAGTGTCAGCTCTTCCTCAACAATCAGTATTACATTGGCACCCCTATTGGTTAGTTGATAAACGTTAGGAATGATTTCACCAGTGCTCTGTATGAGGCGGCGTATTTTAGATATGATAGACATATTTTTATAAGACTGTATATAAGCCGATTCTTTGGATAATTCGCTCAGGTTAAATCGATTTTGGAGCTAGCTCTTCGGGCTCGACTCTACTTAATGTCTCCTTCCATTGGGTTTCAGTTAAACCCAGCCTTTGAAAAACATCATCTATATGGCGCAGGTAGTATTCATAATCAAAAAGCGGTTCAAGCTCCCCTGGAGGCAGGCTGGCAGTAACCTCAGAGTCAGCTTTTAGCAAACTGAGAAAGTTCCTGTTCCCCTTCCATGCTTTCGTGGCATTACGCTGAACCAGTTCATAGGCTTCTTGTCGGCTCAATCCTTTATCGATAAGAGCCAGCATTACTCGCTGGGAGAAAATCAGGCCTTTGGTGAGCTCCATGTTGCGCTTCATCCGTTGAGGATAAATCTGTAATCCCTTCATTATCGAGGTGAAAATGGCGAGCGAGTAGTCTAACAGGAGACAGGAGTCGGGCAGGATAATGCGCTCGGTAGAGGAGTGGCTGATGTCGCGTTCATGCCACAGGGCGATATTCTCCATTGAGGCTAGAGCGTAGCCCCTTACCAGTCTGGCTAAGCCACAGATTCGTTCACAGAGTTCAGGGTTCCGCTTGTGGGGCATAGCTGAAGAACCGGTCTGGCCTGCCTCAAAGGGTTCTTCTACTTCTCGCGTCTCGGTTTTTTGAAGACCTCTAATTTCGGTAGCAAACTTTTCCAGTGAACTGGAAATTATAGCCAAAGTAGTAACAAATTGAGCGTGGCGGTCGCGCTGCAAAACTTGGCTTGATACCGGAGCGGGGGTGAGCATTAGCTTGGCACAAGCCTTCTCCTCAACTGTGGGAGATAGCGTAGCATAGGTTCCTACTGCTCCCGAAATCTTGCCTACAGCTACGTTTTTTTTGGCTTCCTTGAGCCTTAGCCTGTTGCGATTCATCTCTTCAAACCATAGCGCCAGCTTTAAGCCAAAGGAAGTTGGTTCGGCGTGAACACCATGGGTACGACCTATCATCGGAGTGTATTTATACTTTATCGCCTTTTCGGCTAATACCGAAATGAGCTCCTTTATATCCTGAGTTAATATCTCGGCTGCTTCAACCAGTTGCAGGCTGAGGGCGGTATCTATTACGTCAGAGGAGGTAAGACCGAGGTGGATAAAACGCGATTCGCTACCCAGGCTGTCGGCAACGGAACCGAGGAAGGCAGTCATATCGTGGTGGGTTTCTTTGAGAATCTCCTCCATTCGTTTAAAATTAACTCGGGCTAGCTTTATCTTAGGCACCGCATTTCTGGGGATGACACCTAAATCAGCCCAGGCTTCACAGACGGCGATTTCAACATCAAGCCACTTGGC
>CAYNFT010000075.1:0-10483 GCA_964396535.1 uncultured Dehalococcoidales bacterium
TCTTTGGTTTCATGGATTTTGACCGCTGGCTGGGCAGCAGTCACCGATTACTGGCTAGGATGGTAGAGGAAAAGACCAAATTACCGACATTCTACATTGAGGGAGACAACTGGGAGGATAGAGACTATAGCCTGGAAGCTTTGAGAACAAGAATTGAAAGCATATGCGAAATAATGAAAATGCGGAAAGCCTAAAAAAAGCGATGTTTGTAGGTATTGATATAGGTTCAGTTACTACGAAAGCGGTAATTATTAATGAGCAAGAAGAAGTTGTGGCATTTTCTCTGATACCAACAAGCTATGACCGTGAGAAAAGCGGAGCCGAAGTTCTCAAGCTGGCTCTGGATAAAATCCAGAAGTCAGAGGATGCCATAAAGTATATTGTGTCAACCGGTTACGGTCGGAGAGCGTTTGCATCTTCTAATAAGGTGTTACCTGAGATAGTCTGTCATGCTAAGGGGACAAAGCTTTTATTCTCTACCGTCAGGACAATTATCGATATCGGCGGACAGGATAGTAAAGTAATGCAACTGGATGAAGAAGGCAGGGTTATTAGATTTGAGATGAACGATAAGTGTGCTGCTGGGACGGGAAGATTCTTAGAAGTCTTAACCGAGAGAATAATAAACCTCCCTATCGAAGAGCTTGGCCCACTGGCATTAAAATCTGAAAACCCCTGCACTCTTAGCAGTATCTGTACCGTGTTTGCGGAGTCAGAGATAATCTCTCTTATATCAGAACATAAGGCTAAGGCGGATATAGCTTATGGTATGAGTAAAGCAATTGCCAAAAGAGTAATTGGTATGGGCACTGCGGGGCAAATTGGTTATGATGAGCTTATAGTTTTCTCTGGAGGAGTAGCCAGGAATATCGGGGTGGTCAAAGCCCTCGAAGAGGAGCTTGGAAAGAAGGTGGTAACTCCAGAGGAACCCCAGATAACGGCTGCCCTGGGAGCAGCGATTTTTGCTAAAGAGCATAGTGAGTGAGCTAGCTAGCGCTATTTGGTAGAAGGAAAATACAAACCTGATGAAATGAATTTTACTTAATCTATTAAGGAGGTATTAATGGATAGAGTAAAAGGTAAAGTAGCTGTCGTAACGGGTGGTGCGTCCGGAATAGGGAAGGCGACATGTTTACTTCTGGCAAAAGAAGGCGCAAACGTTGCGGTAACTGATATTAGCGACGATGCTGGCAAAGAAGTTGTAGCCGAAATTAAGAATAATGGTGGCGTGGCTAACTACTGGCATATGAATGTGACTAATGAGAAGGAAGTAGAGAAGGTTTTCGCTGACGTTAATAACAATTATAAGAGGATCAATATCCTGGTCAACAACGCTGGAATCCCCGGTCCTCCCAAAGCTACTCATGAGCTAACAACAGAAGAGTGGGACAGGGTTATAGATATTGACCTCAAGGGAGTTTTCTTCTGTACCAAGTATGTTATCAAATATATGCAGATGTCGGGTGGTGGCAGTATTGTCAATATGTCCTCGATGCTCGGTCTTATTGGTGGCGAGGACCCTGTTTATCATGCCGCCAAAGGTGGTGTCCGGTTAATGACCAAATCAGATGCCACCAACTACGCAAAGGATAACATCAGGGCTAATTCAGTTCACCCCGGTTATATTTTTACTCCGCTCTTAAAGGTGATAGGAGCAAGAAATCCCAAGGGAGCAGAGGCATTCTTTAAGGAGACTGCCAGTGACATTCCGCTCGGTCGTCTCGGAACGCCGGAGGACGTTGCTAAGGGCATTCTCTTCCTGGCTTCTGATGAATCCAGCTATATTACCGGCACCGAGTTGATAATAGACGGAGGCTATATACTTCAGTAACGTATACTGGCAATTTTTAGTTCACTCACGAAAATGGTACCCTGCATGCATTTTGGCCAGGCTGCTGGCACTGCTGCAGCCATCGCAGTAAAGCAGGGAATATCACCCAGACAGGTGGATATCCCAACCTTCAGGAAGACACTTGAAAGCCAGGGGGTGAACCTTCGCAAAGATGCGGTTGACCTCTCAGAGGTACGGAGGAGGCTTGAGCTCAGAGGCGCTAAGATAAGTTACATAGCATAAGTAGCCGCCCTCTACATTATTTGCGGCGGAGCCGACGCTTTCTACCAGAACAAAGTGAGCTTTCCCCGCTAGTTAATCGAGCCATGACCTGATTTGACAAAAGCTAGCTGTTTTTGAATAATTACTTGGTGTGCCCCTTTATCGCAGTGAATGATTGGTTTTTGAGAGTGATGCATGAAAGCACTTAGATGGTATGGTAGAAAAGACCTCCGTTATGAAGACATACCTGAACCGTCTCCCGGTCCAGGACAGGTAAAAGTGAAAGTTAACCTCGCCGGTATCTGCGGTACAGATTTGAAGGAATATGTTGCTGGTCCCTGTATAATAGATATCAACAAAGCACCGTTGACAATAGGGCACGAGTTTGCCGGCAGGGTAGTGGAGGTGGGTGAGGGAGTAACTGGCTTCAAAGTTGGCGAGCGGGTAACAGGTGTGGGTTACCGGGTCTGTGGTGAATGTTATTACTGTAAAAGGTATATGTACAATGTTTGCTTAAACCTAGGTTTTACTGGTCTACACGCAGATGGCTGCATGGCTGAATATCTTGTTATTCCCAGTTATGCACTCTATAAGCTGCCTGATTCGGTATCCGACGAAGCTGGGGCTCTGGTAGAGCCTCTGGCAGTTGCCATTCATGCTGTTCATCTGGGCAAGGTTGGCCTCGGGGATACATTGGCTATTGTGGGTGACGGCATTATCGGTCTCTGTACTCTGTTAGCAACCAGGGCTGCGGGAGCATCCGAAGTCCATGTCGTGGCTAAGCATAAAGGCAGAGGTGAACGGGCGCGAGCTATAGGAGCTACGACGGTTATCTATCTTAGCGACGGAGACCCAGTCCAGCGGGTTAAGAATCTTACTGCTGGATTAGGTGCGGACGTATCTTTTGAGTGTGTGGGCCATCCGGATACCCCTCAGCTTGCCCTGGATTTAGCTCGCAATGCTGGAACTGCCGTGATTATGGGAGTCTTTGACCAACCTGGCTCGGTTGACTTTTTGAGTCTTATGTATAATCAAAAAACAATGGTAGGCAGCCCTATTTATGTTGATGAGGCAAGGACCGCCATTGCTCTGCTGGCAGACAAGACTATTGACCCCAGCAGGCTGATTACCTCAAAAGTGCCGCTTAAAGATGCCGTGGAAATGGGGTTTGAGCAACTGATTAATAATAAGGAAGATAACATCAAGGTCCTGCTTCAAATCCCCTGATGCTGCTCGAGTGATAGAGATAAATCTGCACGAAAAGGTTACTCTCCAACCTGAAACCGAAAGGAGACTAATCGAACATGTCCCAAGCGGACAAGAAAGTCCCGATATCTGAGGCAGAAATAAATCTTGTTGTGAACGGGGAGTTACATAAAGTAGGGGTGCAGTCAAACTGGACCCTGCAATATGTGCTCCACGATGAACTTGGTTTGACAGGAACCAAAGAATTTTGTGACCAGGGAGCCTGTGGTGCCTGTGCGGTGATTCTGGACGGGAGGTCGGTTCTCTCGTGCATGACACTCGCTATAGAATGTGATGGCAAGACCATAGAGACAGTAGAAGGAATCGCCAGAGCACGACACCCACTTATTGAAGCATATGTCAAGCATAGCTGCATGCAGTGCGGTTACTGTACACCTGGTTTTATCGTTACGGCGAAGGCCTTGCTGGACAAAAACCCCAACCCGACAGAAGATGAAGTGAAGGAGGCACTTGCCGGCAATCTGTGCCGGTGTGGCACATATCCCCAACACATTAAAGCCGTGCTGGAAGCAGGCAAAAATTTAAGCGGCGGGTAGAGAATATGGACAATGATGAAATGAAAAAAATCCAAGAGCTATTTGATAATCTAAAGAGGGATAAGTATCCCTTGAAGGAGTACCGTAACATCGGGAAACGGGGTGTACGCCGTATAGATGGCTATGAAAAGGCAACTGGGCACGCAAAATATACGATGGACGTACAACTGCCAGGCATGCTCTACTTGAGATTCCTTACCTCCCCATACCCTCATGCCGAAATAAAGAGCATGGATACCAGCAAAGCCGAGGCGTTGCCAGGCGTACGAGCTATACTGAGATATGACGACCCGGAGCTACCGCCTACAGCGGACCTGGGTGGGCATGAACCATCAGCCGAGCCAGTTATTCCCAGAGTAGCTCACTTCCAGGGAGAAGAAGTAGGTGCTGCTGTGGCTGCTGATAGTGAGGAAATAGCTGAACAGGCGCTGGCACTAATAGACGTAGAGTGGGAAGAACGTCCCTTTGTCCTGGACCCAGAGCAGGCATTGCAGCCAGATGCACCTTTAGCCGACCCTGAATCGTACCCTGATGGTAATCTTTATGGACAACTTACGGCTATAGAAGAGCAGGGTGATGTGGAGAAAGGTTTTGCCGAGGCTGATAAGATAATTGAATTCAAGTTCAGGCAGGGTCTCAATACCTGGATAGGGCCGGAGCGCCCCTGTGGCGTGTTCAGATGGAATGGAGAGTACCCGGAGGTCTGGGTTAAGCAGCAGCGTCCCCATATATGCAAACGTGCCGTAGCTTCCTGGTTTGGTGGTATACCCATGAACAAAATTCAAATCCACTGTCTTTATCAGGGGGCAAGTTTTGGTGGGTGGAGTCAGATGAGCTGGAATATGGGTGGACACTATTGTGCTGCGGTCATAGCTAAAAGAACGGGCAGGCCTGTTAAGTGGACTTTTAACAGGAGGGAAGACTTCTACGGCGGGGAAATGGATGAAGGGATATATAATTTTAAGGTAGGAGCTAAACTGGATGGGACAATCACAGCAGTGAAAGGGAGAGCTGTGCTTGTCAACCAGACAATGCCGGTGTTCGGCTTTGTCAAGCATCTTATTGATAATACCAAAATCCCCAATGTATACGGGAAGACAGAAGCCGTGAAGGTAAATAAGGGGCCAACAGTTCCGACGCGTTGTGAACAAAACCCAAATTGCCATAGTCTTACTCTGGTATTTAATCACGTGTCGGATGCGCTAGGGCTTGACCCGATAGATGTTGCCCTTAAAAATGATGGTGCTGAAGCACATGACATAACGTGGCTAAATGAGCGGAAGGCAGAGATGGGATTCCAGGTTAGAGATAGCCTGAAGGAGTGCGTAGAGAAGGGGAAAGCGGCAATAGGCTGGGATGAGAAATGGCATGCACCAGGAACGAAGAAGCTTCCGAACGATAAGATGCACGGAGTAGGCTTTACCTGGACACATGAATGGGATGATTCGGCAGGGTCGAGTGAAATAGCGATACGTATCGAGCGCAATGATGGAACCGCCAGTATTTTGGGTTGCCGCGCTGATGTCGGAGTTAATGCTGAAACGGCTTATTGTCAGATTGCTGCTGATGAACTGGGGATGAGTATGGAAGATGTTTATTACCGGCCACAAATCGATACCGGCTTCTTTCCCATGACACCTGATTCGTCCACCAATATGTCTGTCAATGGCTTTGCCATTAGAAATGCTGCCAGACTCCTTAAGCGAAAGATTCTTGAAGCAGCTACAAGTCCCACCGGGACGTCGCAACTGGGTAGTTTTCCTCCTGCTTTCCCGGGCAAGAAACCTGAGGAACTGGACATCAAAGATAGTGTAATCTACGAGAAAGCGAATCCATCAAATAGGAAGACGCTGGCAGAATTTGTCGGGCCTTCTGGTGCCATGGGCCCGCTTCTCTCACCTCACGGCGAGCCGATGGGCGCCGGCGAGCAAGCTACTGGATATCCTTTCAGGGAGCCCATGTTCGAATACGCCTGGCAGGTTCAACGCGGGGCCTACTCAGGTGCACGTCTCCGTCTGTGCCGGCAGGCACATTTTATGGAAGTCGAGGTGGATACCGAAACCGGGGAAGTCGAAGTAACAAGGGTAGTAAACGTTAACGATGTTGGTAAAGTGATAAGTTGGGAGGGCTGCGAAGGACAGCAATATGGTGGTACTTATATGGGAGTGGGCAGGGGTCGAAGTGAGGAAGTTGTCCATGACCCAACGACGGGTATCATGCTTAACGGTAATCTTCTAAATTATAAAATTGCGACCATGCTCGATGTTGGACCCATAGATACTATCCTCGTGGAAACAGGAATGGGCTATGGCCCCTATGGGGTCGTTGGTATAGGTGAAGACGTAGCCACCGTCGTTCCAGCACTTATTGGCCCCGCCGTACATAATGCTACAGGCAAATGGGTTGATGAATTCCCGATGACTCCAGACAGAGTCCTTAGGGCATTAGGGAAGGCGTAGGAAGTCGAAAAGGACTGAGAAGCACAGGGTTCAAATACTAGTGCACGTTTTAGCCAAAGTACCAGCATAAGTTCACGGTTTGTGAAATGAGAAGATTCAAACATATAAATGTATCCTCAGTAGAAGAAGCAACATCAATCCTCAAGGAACATGGGGGAAAGGCGAGGGTCATCGCCGGTGGCACAGACCTGTTGGGCCAGATGAAGGACAACATATTGCCTGAGTACCCGGAGGTCATAGTAAATATCAAGACTATTTCAGGTCTGGACTATATTAGAGAGGAAGGCAAGACGCTGAGGATAGGCGCTCTAACCAGGCTAGAGGACATAGCCAAGGACAGGACGGTAAAGGACAGGTATAGCATACTGGCTGAGGCAGCGCAGAGGACAGCTTCACCACATATCAGGGAGGCGGGCAGTATAGGAGGCAACATCTGTCAAAGCAACAGGTGCTGGTACTACTGGGTTCCTGACAACATATTCCACTGCCTGAGGAAAGGTGGCAGAGTGTGCTACGCTTTAACCGGGGATGGGAGATACCATTCAATATTCGGGGGCACAAGAGTAAATGGCACACCCTGCTCCACAGATTGCCCGGCTAACGTGGATATACCTTCATACCTGAGCGAAATCAGAGACGGCGACCTGACTGGAGCTGCCGAAATACTGCTCAATTTCAACCCTTTTCCGGCAATAACGGGGAGAGTCTGCCCCCATTACTGCGAGAGCGAGTGCAATCGAGGTAATCTCGATGAGCCGATATCCATCAGGGGTGTCGAACGTTTCATGGGTGATTATATCCTCGAAAATGCAGATGAGATGGTTAAATCTCCGCAAAGTGAGACCAAAAAGAGCGTAGCCATTGTAGGTTCTGGACCGGCCGGCCTTTCGGCCGCCTATTACCTCAGGATGCTTGGCCACAGCGTAACCGTCTTTGAGGCTATGGAAGAGCCAGGGGGAATGCTTACCTATGGTATACCGCCGTACAGGCTGCCAAAGGACGTTGTCAGGAGGCAGATTAAAGCTCTTGAGGGAGTGGGAATACAATTTAATCTTGGTACTAATGTAGGTAAGAATACCAAATTGGAAGAGCTTATGAACAGCTTTGATGCTGTATTCCTGGCCTGCGGAGCCTGGAAAGAAATGCCATTGGGAATAAAGGGAGAGCAGTTGATGATGTCCGGCACGGAGTTCCTGAGAAATTTGAATCTAGGGATTAGAGAGGTTCCCGGCAGGAAAGTTGCTGTGATAGGCGGAGGAAATGTCGCTATAGATGTCGCCAGGACGCTGTTGAGACTTGGAGCTAAGCCTGTGATTATTTACCGGCGTAGCAAGGCGGAGATGCCAGCCGTAAAGGAGGAGGTTGATAGGGCTGAGCAGGAAGGTATCAAAATTCAGTTCCTTACCCTGCCAGTGGAAGTGTCTGAAAAGGGTGGCAGGATAGTCCTTCAGTGCACAAGAATGGAACTCGGGCCTTTAGACGAGACTGGAAGACCCCGGCCAGTACCCATAGAGGGCTCCGGATTCGCAACTGAGTTTGATGCTGTGATAAAAGCAACCGGGGAAGAACCAGACACTTCTCTTATCCCCGGCGAGTTCCTTGATGAGACAGGACGTCTGAAAGTAGCTGCCTCCGGGCATTATTTGGGTAAAAATGTGTTTGCTGGAGGGGATTTCGTTACTGGCCCGTCAACAGTCGTTGAAGCCATAGCTGCCGGAAGGAAAGCGGCAAGCTCTATAGACCGATATCTTGGGGGGACGGGAATACAAAGTAAAGAGAAGGACAGGGAGGCTGTTAAGCTCCCTGAGAAGTTTAACAATTCATATCTTAAGAAGACAAGCAGAGTTAATGCGCCGGAACTCCCGGTATCCGAGAGAATTAAGAGCCTGGATGTTGAGGATGTTGGTGGCTTGACCTTGAGCGAGGTCGAGGTAGAGGCAAATAGATGTTTCAATTGTGGATGTGTGGCAGTTAATTCATCGGACCTAGCCCCGGCGTTGATAGTTCTGGACTCTAAAATCAAAACCACGAAGAGAGTTATTGAAGCGGAAAAGTTCTTTACCGTGGAAGGCGATAAGACAACGGTTCTGGATGACGATGAGATAGTGGCAGAAATTGAGGTCCCACTACCCGGTGCTGGCATCAGGTCAAAGTTCATTAAGTTTGCCATCAGGAAATCAATAGACTTCCCGATAGTTAACTGTGCCGCAGCAATAGAGAGTGAAGGAGGAATAGTTAAGACGGCCAGGATATGCTTGAATTCGGTATATAATCAGCCCTACCGGCCAACCAAGGCCGAGGAGTACATTACAAATAAACCGATTGATGATTCGAGTGCCGAAGGTGCTGCTGAGGCAGCAGTTGCGGATGCGTGTCCATTAACAGACAATAAATACAAGATTCAAATAGCAAAGACACTGGTCAAAAGAGCGATATTAGCCTGTAATTCTAAGAAGAAGCCATGATGATACCAGCAATACTATTGGCGGCTGGTGAATCAAATCGCATGGGTCGCCTAAAGCAAATAATGCCTCTTGGCCAGAGTACTATTTTAGAACAGGCCATTGATAACCTCTTGAATTCGGCAGTAAGTGAGATTATCGTGGTGCTGGGGTATGGAGCTAAAGAAGTAAGAAAAGCTATAGCCGATAAACCAGTTAAGATAGCAATAAATCCAGATTACCGGCAGGGGATGAGTACATCCATAATAACTGGACTAAACCTGATTGATAGCCAAGCCCAAGCAGTTATAATTGCCCTGGGTGACCAGCCTTTTGTTGATAGTCAAACTATCGATAGCTTAATGGAGGCATTTGTGGCTCATAATAGAGGCATTGCTGTCCCGGTTTATCAGGGCAGACGAGGAAATCCCGTTATCTTCGACATTAAATACAAAAGCAAACTCTTAAAGCTCAAGGGAGATATTGGTGGCAGAGAAATAATTGACCGGTATTCTGGCGACGTGCTCGAAGTGGCTGTCAACTGTGAGGGTGTTTGCATTGACATTGATACTATGGACGACTATACTGTTGAGAACAGAAAATCCAAATAAGAGAATATTCGGGAGATAAAATACAAGATGAAAAATAATAAAGACAGCTCCGGTAGCTGGCAAGGTGTGATTCAACTCATCATCGGGATTCTGGTATTTGGCTCTATCTGGGGATTGTTTGAGTCTACACTGGGTGGCTTTCTTAATATGATTATATTCCCCAACAAGGGAGCTATAATGGGTGGCATCGGTATGGCTATCATGGGTGCAGCACTGGCTATTTATCGAAAGCCAGCCATGCTACCGGGCATCGGTATCGTTGCTGCCTCGTTTAAGTGGCTCAATTCCTGGCTTTTATTTGTACCTGTTAGCGCTGTATATATCATAAATCCAGCCATGGCCATCATTCTGGAATCACTGGCATTTAGCCTGGTGGTTGCTTTCTTGATGAATCGGATAGAGAAGAATGTCTATGTTGGTGTCTGGGCTGCGTTTCTGGCCGGTCTGATAAGCGTTACTGCCTATGGCTATTTCAATGTATACATAATGCATGCCCCCCTCTTTGAGCGTATGGGAGTTAGCAGTATTCCTGAATTTATCGCCAGCCACGGCGTGATACAGTCGGTTTTCTTTGGCGTACTGGCACCCCTGGGCTATGTGGTGGGTAAGAAGCTGGCAGCTATTGCTTTCCCGTCTTTAGCACGCAGGCCTGTTTATTATGCGACGTCGGTAGCTATTATCTGCCTTTGCTGGGCAATCAGCGCCGTAGCCGTACTGGCCGGGCTTTAACCAGAATATGGTTATTATTGTTACTGGCGACATAGGGATTGGTAAAACTACGGTTTGTGAAAAGGTGGTAAACATAGTCCACAGTTTGGGCTATACTTGTGGTGGCGTTCTAACATATAAAGCCCCGGATAAAAGCCTCACCATTTTAGATATTCAAACCGGAGAAAAGGCGACCCTGGCCAGCGCTGATAATATATTTGACGGCCCACGAACTCCCAGATATTCATTCAATCCTGAGGTTATTGATTCTGGCATCAGAGCAATAGACAAAGGAATTAATTCAGACGTTCTGATTGTAGATGAAGTTGGGTATCTGGAGCTGGGCGGCGAGGGGTTCGTCAATAGCCTGGAGTTAATCAAAGCAGGAAGGGTTAAAAACTCCATTTTG
>CAYNFT010000076.1:0-10369 GCA_964396535.1 uncultured Dehalococcoidales bacterium
CGGTTTGCGAGCCCAAATATGAGAGAAGGTGTACCCTGGATATACTCTTTGACCTGGCTGACAGGGTCGGTATCAGGGAGCAGTATAACAACTTCCTTGAGAACTGGTTCTCCAACAAGCTCATGAAATGGGAACAGGTGGAAGCCAAACCAACCCAATTCGACATTATTAGACCCGAGGAGAGAATCAGGAGCTACGAATTCACCGACCGGTCGTTGAAGTTCTATTTCGGTGATGGGCGTGGCCTAGAATGGTTTATGGAACATGGAATGATGACCTGGGAAAAGAAGCCCGAAGAATGTTACTGGAGATATTATGTAGATGCCAGGATACCCATCTACTATGAGATTCACGAACATGACCGGGAAGTGGTACGGGAGAAGGCTGAAAAAATCGGAATCCACATGGACTGGGACCAGTATACCGCCCTTCTCAGCTATTTCCCGGCAGCCCTGTATACCGATGTAGCCCCCGACTCGGAGTTTGACCTGGTTGGTGTCTCCGTCCGGGACGTTTTGCACACTCAGCGATTCTCCGCGGAGAATCCCTGGGTAGACGAACTGAGCCAGACCAACCCCTACACCTATAACATAGTAATGCACACGGAAGCTGGCAAGGAAAGGGGCATTGTCGATGGTGATACGGTCTGTCTGGAGAATTTCCGAGGGGACAAGGTAACCGGACATGTGAAACTATCCCGATTCGTGCACCGTCAGGCGGTAGCGGTAGTTGGGCTTGGTGGTTGGGCCAAGGGACGGCCAATCGCTTTGGGTAAAGGCACAAACTTCAACGAGCTATTGCCGGCTGACCATAAACACATCGACCCACTCTGCGGTGCTTTCGAAATATGTGTAAAGGTCAAGGCCTACAAGGTGGAGTCTGCAAAATGAGATACGGCATGGTTATAGACCTGAATAAGTGTGTTGGGTGTTATGGCTGTGTAATAAAATGTAAGCAGGAGCATTTCCTGCCCCCGGATATGACATGGGGGAAGCTGCTGATTTCAGAAACCGGCACCTATCCCAATGTAATAAAGCACGCATATCCCGTGTTATGCAATCACTGTAAAGAGCCAGCCTGCGTAGAGGCCTGTCCGACCGGTGCCACGCAACAACGTGAGGATGGCATAGTCTGGGTGGACCAGGACAAGTGTACCGGCTGCAAGAATTGCGTAGATGCCTGTCCTTATCAAATGCGCACATTCTATTCCGACAGGCAAGAATATTTCCCCGGTCAGGGTCCTACCGAGTACGAGAAATTGGCGGAAATGCTATACCCTCTTCAGAATGATATAGTCGTAAAGTGTGATTTCTGTGTGGATAGAATCGACGAGGGTGTAAAGAAGGGGTTGAAGCCGGGGGTGGATTGGGAGGCGACCCCAGCCTGTGTCAATATTTGCCCGGCGAAGGCCAGGTTCTTCGGTGACCTGGAAGACCCTGATAGCGAAGTGTCGAAGTTAATCAACGAAAAAGGAGCCGTTCAACTTCACCCGGGATTTGGCACCGACCCATCCGTATATTACATTTATTCCGGAGCCATGCCAGAATATAGCTTCATCTCCCGCTCCTCCTTCCCGATTTCAGCGAAGTACTCTCTGCCTCTCTTTCTCATGACAGCCAAGCGGGTACATCAGGATGTTCAGGATGAAGATAAGGGCCGGGTTGCTCAACCGGCAGACCCTCCCAGTACTCAGAAAAGCAAAGAAAATTACGATTCGCACACCTGATGCGCCCGCAATCAGGCATTCTCATGAGCATAGCTGCTCCAGCCCTTAGCTACGGTCATTTCGAAGTTGCATGGCTCGCCTTCAACCAGTTTCCTAGCAGCCATATAGATTGTCCGACGGCAACCCTCGATGTCCTGCCGCAAGTGGGCAAGGTATTCCTCGTTGTACTGTTTAACTTCGCTGGGTATGCCGGACTGGATTCGGGTCTCGTAGTCTTCTACCGAAAGCTTGAGCAGCCCTTGCCCCGCCCCCAGCATCTGAGAGGCCAACACGATGGCCACAATCTGCATAGACCGCGACAGTGATGCCCAACCGCCGTGCAGCTCGCCAATAATGTTTTCCTTGGGAACGCGCACATTGTTGAAAATGACCTCACACTGGTTGTCACCAGGAATGGTGCCAAGCCGTGTCACACTGATGCCGGGGCTCTCGGCATCAACGAAAAACAGCGTTATGCCATCGTCTGGATGGTCGCCAGCCTTCGTTCTGGCGGGAACCAGGAAGGTGCTGGCAACGTTAGCATAATGAACAAACAGCTTGACGCCATCGATTAAGTAGTCATCGCCGTCGGCGGTAGCTGTAATCGTCACACCATCGGGACCCTCCGCCATGCCTCCCCAGTTCGGCTCCGGCTCGCTCAAAGCTAGGGCAATGATTGCCTTCCCTTCGATTACCTTCGGCAGTATGTCAGACTTCTGCTTGTTATTACCGGCTTCGAGAATTGTCAAGCCGCCGAGCACTATTGTGGGCGTGTACGGGCTGGGGAACATCGCCTGGCCAAACTCCTCATAGAGAACAGTAAGGTCAATGAGGTTCATGCCGGTACCGCCGTACTGCTCCGGGTAGACAAGTCCCAGCCAGCCCAGGTTGGCAATCTTCTTCCACAGGTCCGGAGAATAGCCCAGGTCGCCTGTCTCTACCTCCCTGATGACACTCTCGGTACATTCCTTCTCCAGGAAATCACGAGCCGATGCCCTTAGCATCTCCTGCTCTTCGGTGAAGTTAAAATCCATATTCCTGTTCCGAATTCTAAGCGTTCTATTTATTATATAATGCAGCCCACCACACAACAAGTACCGTACTTCTTGGTACTATTTGCAGGTGTCATTGACGCATGGAGCGTTTAAACATAAAATAGGCAAGAGATAAAGGACAGAGGATTTAGGCTGAAAGGAGGCTTGAACAATTGGACTCGTTAGAAGGTATAAGGGTTCTTGACTTATCCCGTTTCCAGGCTTGTCCACTCTGTGGCATGGTTCTCGGGGATTTGGGTGCCGAGGTAATCAGAATTGAGGAACCGAGGGGAGCGGCGGATAGGAGCTGGGGACAGTGTGGCCCGGATGGTGAAACGCTGCTGTACAAAGTTATCTGCCGCAGCAAAAAATGCGCTACACTACGTATAAATTCCCCGGAGGGTAGGGAAATCCTCCGAGAGTTGGTCAAGCGCTCAGACATCCTTCTTCACAATTATACTCCCGGTGCGCCAATAGCCGCGGAAGTGGACTACGAGCGCCTTAAAGAGATTAATGAAGGGATTATTGTGGCAGCACTCTCTGGCTACGGTCAATACGGACCGAACGCAGAAAGACCCGGCTTTGACGGTACTGCGCAAGCCAGGTCAGGTGGTATGGTGATAACAGGCTTTCCCGGCGAACCCCCGATAAAAACAGGTATCCCCTTTGTAGATGTTGCTGCGGGATTGTTCACCACTATAGCCGTCTTGAATGCACTTTACCACAGGCAGAAAACAGGCAAAGGACAGGCGATTGACGTTTCGCTATACGATACGGCAACCTTTATTTCACAGTCAATGGGGACTCTGCTACTTTACCATTTCTATGGTGAGATACGGAAACAGATTGGAAACCGCGGCTTTCACTCCTATAATACGTGTCTCGAAGCTAAAGATGGCTGGGTAGTGCTTTCTGTAGTCACCAATAGTATCTGGCGCAGATTTACGGAGAAATTCGGCAGACCGGAGATGGCTAACGACCCAAGATTCGGAAGTGACATGGACCGCTTTCGCAATGCGGATATCATAAATGAGGTAGTTGGACCGTGGGTTGCGGAAAGGACAGTTGATGAACTGGTCAAGTTGTGCGAAGAGGCCCGAGTCCCATGCGAGCCATTACAAACAATAGACCAGTTGCTAACTGACCCTCAAGTGCAGGCCCGCGATATGGTACAGTATATAGAATATCCTGGGCTGGGCAAGATTCCCATAGCCGGTAACCCTATGAAACTTTCATTAACACCGAGCAACATCAGAAGCCATGCACCTCAACTTGGTGAGCACAATGATTATGTGTATTATGAGCTTCTGGGCTTCAACCCGGATAAAGTCTCCAGCCTGAAGCAAGAAGGTATAATCTAAGGTCAATGAGAGGCGTGCGCAATGAAAATAGATATGTTTTGCCATATTCTACCGAAAAAATACAAGGATGCTTTTTATAAGATAACACCCGATAACTTCTATCTAAAGAATGTCATAGATAGTCTGCCAACACTCTATGACCTGGACCGTAGATTTCAAATAATGGACAAGTATGAAGGTCTTTGTCATGCGTTGACTCTTGGTCTGCCGCCTGTCGAGGCTATTGCCCAGGGTGAAAAGGCTATCGAGCTGGCGAGATTGGCTAACGATGAGATGGCTGAGCTCGTTCTTAAATACCCGGATAAATTCCCTGCGGCTGCAGCTACATTGCCGATGGACAGCATAGATGCGGCTCTGGTAGAACTGGACCGGGCAATAAAAGACTTAAACCTTAAAGGTGTGCAGTTGCTTACCCCGATGAACGATAAACCTCTTGACCTGCCAGAGTTTATGCCTATTTATGAGAAGATGTCCCAATATGATTTGCCGATATGGGTTCACCCTACCCGCACTGCTGACTACGCCGACTACAGGACTGAGAACAGGTCACGGTACATGATTTTCAGTAATCTTGGCTGGCCTTATGAGACGGCGGCTTTCATGACACGATTCGTCTTCAGTGGAATCCTGGAGAAATACCCGAACCTGAAAATCATTACCCATCACTGCGGCGGTATGATTCCGTTCCTGGAGCAGAGAATGCAGGGGTCGTATGACCATGCTGTAACACTTCGTGGGGCAAAATACACGCAAGGGCTTACCAGACCTCATATGGACTACTTTAAGATGTTCTATTACGATACAGCAATTTATGGCAGCACTCCTGGCTTAATGTGCGGCTATGACTTCTGTGGCGCCGACCAGATGTTGTTTGCTACCGATTTCCCCTTTGACAGCGAATTTGGAGATAGGTATACCAAGCAAACCATGCATTCCATCGAGCAAATGCAAATCAGTGATACGGACAAGAAGAAGATATTTGAGGACAATGCCAAACGGTTGCTCCATCTGCCAATTTAGGGCCTGGATAATCAACTGACATGAAGAAATGGTCCTGGTAAAACTACGTTTAGAGGGTAATAAATAAGAGAGTGTTCAAGCACTCCCTTATTGCTGTGTCTTATACTTTTAGTTTGGTCAAGGACTCAATCAGGCTGAACCGTTCATCCACCATTCTCTGAAATGCTTCAGTGTCATCTTCTTTGAGATGTCCAAATCGCCCCATTAATTTTGTGTATTCTTTGATAGGCAGAGGATTCTTTGGCTGGTAGTTCAACCTGTATTCTCCTCTCTCACATTCCCACAATGGAAAGTAGTTTGTTTCTACAGCCATCCGGCTTATTTCAACAGAGCTGTCCTCAGCTGCTCTCCATCCTGTGTAGCAGGGAGAGAAGATATGGATATAAACCAGTCCGTCCTTCACCTCTTTAGCTTTTTCCAGTTTTCTGGCATAGTCTTCTAGGTGACTGAGTGTGGCTGTAGCCGTATAAGGTATCCCGTGGTCAGCCATAATCAGGGGCATATACTTGGAAGGTCCTGTCCTTCCCTTCCTGTACTTTCCCACCGGCGAAGTAAACGTCCAGGCAGCAAAGGGGGTAGTACCGGACTTTTGTATGCCGGTGGCCATATAGGCTTCATTATCAAAACAAATATAGATAATGTTCTCCCCTCTTTCAGCGGCACCCGACAGTCCGGCGAAACCAACATCGGCTGTGGCACCATCCCCAACCATGGCTACCGCCATAATGTCCTGCCCTATTTTGTGATAATATCTTTTAGCCCCGGCTGCGGTTGATGCTGCGTTGGTCATAAGGCAGAAATAGCAGGGAACCCGTGCGCTAGCCTGAGTCCCGATTCCCTGGGTAATGCGTGAGCAGCAGCCAGGAGTTCCGAAGAGGACGACGTTGTCTCCCAGAACCTTACCGGTAAACCGAGACATGGTCTCAATGGCGCAGCCAGAGCATAAGCCTACTCCCGGCGTGAATAAATCCTCGGTACGCAGGTAACTGCGAATAGCTTCGGTATCATTGACGAACTCTAACACCCCGTAAGGGCAAGCCTTCACGCATTCCGGGTCACCATCACACATCTCACATTTGAAAGCAACCTGCGTTTCCGGGTCGAAAAACATGTTCCCATATGAACACGCTGGAACACATGCTTCGCAGCTAATACACTCGTCCCGTAGGACCCGTACTACACCGTCCTCTTCGCTCTTAACGATAGCCTCAACAGGACAGGCTTCCAGGCACAAGGGCTGAGCGCACTGATAACAGGTTATGGTTTTTGACCGGGCGACTTTGTGAACATTTTCAGCCTTTATAACCGGTCCAACTGAGCCTAGCTTCGCAGCACATGCCTCTTCACAGGCCCGGCAATCCGGCGGGCAGTCCCTTCTTTTTACCAAGGTATTATAAAGTTTTGCCATTTTGTATTACCTTTCTACCAGTGTCTTTCGGTTCGGTAAACAATATTCTCTTCTATTCAATATTTAGCCAGGTAGTTTCCTTGTGGGGCTTACCCTCGGCGGCTAATTGGGCGATACTAACTGCCCGTTCAGCCATCTCCAGGCTGCAATCTGTGCCGCCTATACCGACGATGAATCCTGTAACAGGAATCCGTGTCGGTAAATCCTGGAGAACAGCTTTTGCTTCCATAAAAACAGTGCCGGATTGCCAGCCAAAACATACGTTCCGGTCAATAACGCCTACGGCCTTTTTCCCTTCCAAGGCTGCAACCAATCTCTCCCTGGGGAATGGCCTGAAGGCTCTCACCTTAACCAGCCCTATCTTCTCTCCTTTGTCACGCCTGCTGTCGACGACCTCTCTTATAGCCCCGGTCTGGCTTCCCATGCTGACCATAACTATGTCAGCATCCTCTGTCCGGTACTCCTCGATTTGTCCACCGTAGCTTCTCCCAAAAGCGGCTTGAAACTCTTTATCTATTTCGTCTATTTTTTGCTTGGCTCTGTGTTGAGCGGCAGCATGTTTATAGCGCCATTCAACAAACAGTTCGTCCCTGGTATTGGTGGGGACGGTCAAGGAATCTTCCAAACATAACCTGGGACGGTTGGCGCTGGTTACTGGCTCCAGGAAGGCATCTACATCCTCTTCATAAGGCAGTTCGATTCGCTCTGTCAGGTAAGACAGGTAGTAACCATCGAAACAAACATTAACCGGGAGCAGGATTTCCGGGTCCTCAGCCAGCCGGTAGGCCATAATCATGGTATCCAGGATTTCCTGTACTCCCTCACACACTATCTGAATCCATCCGCCATCCCTGGCAGTGACAAAATCCTGGTGTGACGACACAACGCCATCGGGGGCAGCATTCTCTCTGGTAGCCAGTGCCATCACAACAGGAAGTCTATTGCCCGATGTCTTGAGATATGCTTCATACATATAGGCCAGTCCCTGAGATGCAGAGCCAATAAAGGTACGTCCCCCGGCAGCGGAGGCACCTATGCAATGACTGAGGGCATTAATCTCCCCGTCAGCGGCTACAAGTTCAGCGTTCAACCGTCCATCAGCAACGTATTGCCAGACTGCTTCCACCATGGGAGTCATTGGGGTGATGGGTACGCAAGCCACTAAATCTGGCTTGCACAACAGCACGCCGTAGGCACAGGCTCTATTGCCATCGAATACTCTTACCTGCTCTACTCTTGGGGTGATTTTGGTTGCCACGTTTATTTCGCCTCCTCTCTTACCATTGTAATGGCATCATTGGGGCACTCCCTGGCACAGAGTCCACATCCTTTACAGTAAGACAGGTCGGCTTGGCAGTAGGTGCCCATGTCTTTGATAGAGCCAACAGGGCACTGAAGGTAGCATATGCCGCAGTGACCACATCTTGCTGGATTCACTACAGGACGCTGGCTTCTCCACTCACCAGTAGGGTAAGCAAACAGGGTAGGTTTTGGCCTTGCCCATGGCCCCTCATATTCAGACTTAAATTGCACCATTATTTTTCTCCAAATCTTTTAACTTCAGTCTCTTTAAAACCCCTTTTAGCGCATCGGATATTGCCATCCAAAAGCTTTTCGCTGAAGTACGCTGTAAAGGCTTCGAAGATAGAATCCAATGTTACCCAACCTGTGGTATGTAGAAGTGCTCCTAGCAAAACGGTATTAGTAATGGGACGCCCTATTTCCTCTAAGGCGATGCCGGTAGCGTCTACAACTGCCAGCACTCCTGTGTTGTCGTGAGGCTTTTCCTCTGGCATCCGCGGGAGGTTCATAACAACAATTCCCCCTGGCTTTAATCCCTTCAGTGCATCTGGTGAACGAGCAAGCAGGGGATCAGTAACTATACAGCAATCGGGATAATATATCTGAGACCGCAACCGTATTGGCTTATCGTCAAAGCGGACAAAAACGCTGATTGGTGCACCTCGTCGTTCGCCACCAAACATAGGGAACGCCGTAGCGTATTTACCTTCCTTCACGAAGGCAGCGGCCAACATTTCGGCGGATATGTATGCTCCTTGTCCACCTCTCCCCAGCATTCTTATTTCTATCATTTGCTATTGTTGTCTCCTTGTCCCACCGATGAATAAGCATAACTCGTACTTGACATAAGGGAAGCACTCGGCTGTCCATGCCACTCTCTGACTTACCAATGTAAGTCAGAGCAGCTTAGAATTATCAAGTATCTAACCCTCTTTGTTTGACCCATCTACAACGTGATTCGAGTCTTTGTCTAGCGATAGTCAGGCAGTCAGTGTTCTTGGATTTCGGCACTACATGATGGCTATTATACTCTAATCTTGAGCATAGATGGAAACATGCCTCTGTCACAATTCTCGGTTTTGTTCAACCTTGCTGCGTTCGACAAAAAGTCGCATTGGTGAATTTCAAGAACTAGTCAACATCAGCTATATCACAAAGATAGATCTGGAGGGAATTGAAAAACTGTGGTCAACATTGGACTTGGAGGGGTCAGTGGTCCTAATCCATACTCTGATGTGAATGTTGTGTTACACGAATTACTATCGGGCGTGAAAGCGATTTTAGGAGATTATTTTATTAGCATATATCTAGGTGATTCACTTGCCATTGGTGACTGTGACCTACGACAGAGTGATATCGATTTTATCGTCGCTACTGACGATGAGATTACAAACGACCGTGACTATAGAGAAGGCATAGCGTGGGGCCAATATATGCCAGAACAGCTATAGGGCTGATTCACACCATTTCCCGTCTTGGTGAGTTTGCTTCCCCGCCAATCGGCAACAGCTTAGCTCCTTTTAGCCTGCGCTTACCCTTCGTTTTCTGGGTAGTCCTGGCTGCCACAGCCTTAGGCATCTTCTATTTCCTGAAGGAGAAAAACTAACCTCAAGAAAATCCGAACAGCCTACTTATTATGGCAGCCAGGCTGCAACTGTCAATTACCCGCCTTTCTTGGTTACCTCCACAGTGCCCTCAGTGGCATCCATTTTTATATGGTCCCCCGTCTGGATTACTTCCAGCGGATTTTGATCAAGTTTGTGTACCATTGGAATATCGTTCCTTATTGCCACCATGGCCATGACGGGTTCTACCTCTACACAAATCATCCCCGCCGGCGCGTTGCCAACCTCCTTGGCCCTAGCGGCAACATTGGGACCTACTGTCGAGCCCTTTCCCGTGGCAAAGACAAAAATCTTGTTGGCTATACTTTGTCCCTGTAAATCGTGCCCGATAGGAACAACATTCCCCGTGGCCGGGTCCAGATCACCCAGGAATGAAAAGGGTATTTGGGAGACTATTGCCTCGCCTTCTACCTGTCCTTTCTTCACTGTCTTTCCTTTGAGTATCATATTGTTAACCTCCCCACTTTCCTGTTATTGCTGCATTGATGCAACTCTCGAAGTTTCCGTATTGAATGTTAATCCCACGCCTTGCCTGATAAGAAGCGGCTTTTGCCGAATTTGTGGCTCCGGTGGTTGCCGGCACCGCTAGCTGGGCATAGGGGAATCCCATGATACAGATACCGGTAGCAATCGCACCACCGGCCTTTTCAATAATATCGACGTATCCTGTACGCTGGGCTAGGGTATATACCTCCTCTGCGGCAGATGCAACAAGTTTTACGCCATCCGCTATTTTCTTGCCCTCCAATAGTCGTGCAATCTCCCCTAAATCGCTAACGCTAACTTGGGGGCAGCCGAAGAAGACAACCTCGACTTTATCCGTTTTAGCTGTATGCAGGCTTTCCCAGCTCTCCCTGAGCTCTTTCTTACCAATCTTTACCGTCTCCTCGGGCTTCTTGTGTCCCAGAGCTTCT
>CAYNFT010000077.1:0-10288 GCA_964396535.1 uncultured Dehalococcoidales bacterium
GGAGATAAAAGACCGAACTGGGGAAACCCTGGCCCAGACAGAGGTCAGCGTGGATGCCGGCTATTTCAGCTCGGATAATATTCGATACTGTCATGAGCAAGGACTGCTCATTAAGAGCCAGGTGTTACCGGAATAAAAGTACCTACCGAGATTTCAGAGTAAAGAGGGAATATTTCGAAACCTTAGCCTTAAGAGCCCGGATGACCGACAAACTGTCAGGGGAACACGGGAAACAGCGGATGAGGGATAGGGCTTGCCTGATAGAGCACGTCTTCGGGGAGATCAAGGATATATTTAGATTCAGGAGATTCCGGCACCGGAGCCTGGAGAAAGTGAGGCTGATATGGCAGCTGGTCTGTATCGGATATAACTTCAGGAAGATGGCCAGGCTGGCCTATGGATAACAGAGGAGAGCAGAGAAGAATAAGGAGACTCATGATCTATAAAACAGAATAGAAGCCTTCATCTCTTTGAAATCTCTTCTAAAAGACCGGAGAACAAATACCAAGTAGGTTTTTCGACAGGCTCGGAACTTATACGCACTTGAGGCGGGACAAAAACTTAGCAATGCTGTTGCCTAGATGCCAGGACTATGGGGCTCGGGTGGTTTTTATTTATCGGGATGATTACTACATCAATAAAGAGGAGTGGGAAAGCCAGTACCCAGATAAAGAATACCCCGAAGGCATTGCTGAGATTATCATCGCCAAGCACCGTAACGGCCCTACCGGACAAATAAATCTGCGCTTCGTCCCAAGACTGTCCAAGTTTGAGAATATCACAGAGCCACATCTGTTAGATGAAGGACAAAAGAATGATTGAGGAAGGCACCACCAATGACCTGACCCCGGCTAGCCTGTGTCTGCCCGAGAAGTTCCGGGGACCTTCCCGAAGTGGATGCTTTTGAAATGGGGTTGGAGTTATCCAGCACGGCTAAAGCTCCGGGAAGGTCGGAAACAGGCGGGTAGACCCTACTCTAACATTAGTGGAGGGTAAGAAGCACCAACGAGAGACAGCCAAGTATTTTAACTTCAGTTAGAGGGGAAAAGATTGTTCGAACAATCTAGGTTTGTGGATTATATACAACAGGTCACCAGCTTAAGTCCGTGGACTAGCTTCAACGGGTCAATGAGGGATTAGCTTCAACGGATCCATGACATAAGTTTGCTGGGGATAGGATTGAATACGAAATTGAATACGGTGATGGTATCAGTGGTGAACATTGTGGGGATATATTTAGAGAAATCATTGAGTAATCGAGGGGTTTTTGAATTGTTATAGAGTGGAAAAGCTAAGAGGGGGGAGGTACCCCTGGCATCCTTTATTTGAAGCTGAACGGTCTTCCTCCTCGTCAATAAAGTACTTGATCTACGGAACCAGGAGCATGGGTATCATTCTCAGCCATGATTTTATAAGCAGAGCCAAATTGACTGATACCTTTGTAAGGCAAAACATTAATCATAAGGCCGATTATATCATCTGTTTAAGATGGTGTCAGCTTTGTAGCTTCCTGTGTATTTATCGTTTGAGTAACAAAACGCTACTTTGTTACCTAGAAAGGCTTTCTTTAGGCAAAACATGCATTGGCTACTCGACGTGTTAATCTTAAGCTATTTTGGTGGTACGTAACCTGGGGAGACAGGGATATAGACTTTTCTTAAAGGTACAAGAGCTTGATACTGCGGGTCCAGTTTTTCGTAGTTCTCAAGAAGAAGATTGATAAATTGACCTCGATCTATCAATGTAATTTTTGCTCCCCTCTCTGGCTCCCTAAGAGCATCTGATGTGAAACCTCCGGTAGACACAAATAACCCATTCTCGTTCTCCCGTATGGTTCCAGCTAAAGCGCGTACCTCTGGAGCCCCTGACTGTCCTTTCCTATGCTTAACTTGCACTTTGATTCTTGGTGTCTCGAAGCCGAGAGCGTCCGGGTGAGCAATGATGTCGACGCCTAAATCTCGTCCCGGCGAACTTACGCGAGTTTTGAATCCCATAGCTCCGAGAACCCCCGCTACTAGCTCCTGAAAATCATAGGCATCGATTTAGCTCAAAAGGTCAGAAATCATCTCGTCTGCTTTACCCCGCACATCTTCATAAAACAAAGTAGCCGGCTGTTGTATATCAGCCTCTTTAGTAATGCCGGGCTAATTTCACCATATGCTAGTCACATCCTAGCTTCTGTAAGCAAGCTTAACCAAATAATTGCGTTGACATGTCTTTACCCAAAAGTCCTACTGCATCGGCACGGCATTGTCGGCAATGTGTCATTTGTTTAATGATTTTTGCACATTCACCCTGTAACCTTTTCCTGTCAGTAGGCGAAGGAGTGCTAAGGTGGGCAAACTTGAAGAGAGGAATTAGAGGCATGATATTCTGCATGTAAACTCCAAGCCCTTTAATCTTTTTAGCTACTTCAATGATATGATTGTCATTTATGGTAGGAATCATGACAGTGTTTACCTTGACAACTATTCCCTCTTTAACAGCCATCTTAATCCCCGCCAATTGATTATTGAGTAACACTTCCGCGGCTTCAACCCCTTCTAGCTTTTTACCCCAATAATGGATAAAGGAATAGATTTTTGCTCCTATGGAAGGGTCAACAGCATTTAAGGTTACGGTCATAGTATCTACCCCTAATTGCTTTGCCGATTCTACTTTTTCTGGTAGCAGTAGTCCGTTGGTGCTCATGCATTGATGTAAATAGGGGAAGCTATCCTTTATTAGGCGAAAGGTTTCAAAAGTCTCCTCATTAAATAGAGGGTCTCCCGGTCCGGCGATGCCTACTACCCTTATATTAGGAAATTTTTCTATCACTTCCTTAACCCTTCCCACCGCCTCTTGGGGGCTAATGACCTTGCTTGTCACACCAGGTCTACTTTCATTGACACAATCGTATTTTCTCTCGCAGTAATTACATTGAATATTACACTTAGGAGCAACAGGCAGGTGTATCCTCCCAAAACGATGGGATGCGATTTCGGAGAAGCACGGATGCTGGTCTATAATATCGGCTATCACTAATGGGTTATCTAACTTCATCACAGTCCTTCTGGTGGGCAGCTACCCCACCTATTTCTTCAGGTGCTGCCGATGCAGAGCCTCAAGCTCGGAAAGCTCCTCCACTGGCGTGGGAATCACCGGACGGTCATTATCCATCACTCGTCTGGCCAGCTCACGGAATGCCTCTGCCTCTTCTGAGTCGGGAGAATGCTCTAATACCGTTCTGCTCTCAACTTCACATGCTTGAATTACCAGGCTGCGAGGGACAACATGGACGAGCTTGCTCCCCAGGGTCTGAGCAAAGTCAGTAAGGACTTTGTTTTCGAACTGCTCATCGCCAGAGCTATTGCATATCACGCCAGCCAGTCCTGTTTCACCCCGCCGTGAGAGGCGTCGAATCGCTTTAGCAATGTTGTTAGCAGCGTAAATGCTCATAAAGGCACCGGAACAAAGGAGATAGATTTCCCGGGCGTAGCCTTCGCGGATTGGCTGGGCAAAGCCGCCACAAACCACATCCCCCAAAACATCATAAACCACCACATCAACACCATAAGTATCGAAAGCCTTGAGGTCCCTGAGAATGTTGATTGCTGTCAATACCCCCCGGCCAGCGCAGCCAATCCCTGGCTCAGGCCCTCCCGATTCTACACAATAGACCCCCTGAGGTCCCTCAAAAACGATGTCCTCGAGAGCGATGGCATATTCGTCGCGCCCCATTCTAAGGTGCTCCCTATAGGTTTCAAGCACTGTTGGGATCAACTTTCCCTGGGTTAAGCTCCTAGTGGAGTCTCTCTTGGGGTCACACCCAACCTGCATTACCTTGAGCCCTTGTTCCCGGAGAGCCATGGAAAGGTTGGTCGCTATGGTGCTTTTGCCAATCCCTCCCTTGCCATATATGGCAATCTGTCTCATCTACCACCTCGCTTTGTATCTTCTCTCTTTTGACCGGTATCTATCCAACCAGTCATTGTGGATGCATTCGATTATATTCAACATGCCCACATACCCGAAGTATTCCCGATTGATGCTGCGAAATCGGGAAATGGGATTCACTAACCGGAATACAAATGGGATGTCCAACTCCTCAACAGCGTGTCTTTCTATATTGCTGCCAAACACCACCTCCGGTTTGACTTCGCCCAGGGCCAGTTTTGACTGGTACACGTCAGCGTTGTATACCACTTTGGGACTGATGTCTAAATCCTTCAGTTCCTGCGCCAGTATCTCCTTTGCTCCTGGCAGGCAGGACCTCAAGCAAAGGAGATAGGGAATCATCTCCAAGTCTTCGGTTATGAAATGTAGCAGGGGAATGCCCACCGTGGCATCGGCAACGATAGCTGCTGGTGCCCGGTGCATGAAGAACTGCTCCAGGCCCTTGCGCCGACACTGTTCTACCACCATCTTCTCTCCCTCAGCGGCAATTCTTTCAGCAGCATCCTGGGCGCCCAGTCTCTTCCCCAACTCTATAAGCCAGCGACGGGTATTGGTAAATCCCACCGGCAGAGGCATGCCCTTACACAACTGCTCAATCCCGAACTGCTGAGCTAAATAGTCTGCTGCCCTTTGCCCGGCATCGTGACTGAGCACAATACATCCCTCGGCCAAGGCCACATCTTTAAATTCGCTTAAGGTTGTGTCGTGGGTCAGGGTAGCCAGAACCTTTATTCCCATCTGGTGTAGAACATCTTTAACCCAGGACAGGTCACCCATCCAGGTGGGATTACTATTAGCATGGGGAGCAATGAGACAAACCGAGCCAGGGATTTTCTCTCCACCCCCGGCTACCAGCCTTTTCAACATGGCGTCCAGGGCCATGTCCGTACCTTCGTTCTGGTCACCACGAAACCCGGCACACTCGATAGGTACAATCTCAAAGTCCACCTGGGAACGCATATCATCGCATACGGCGACAATATCATCCCCGACAATCTCTGGGCCGCAGGAGCTAAGCACAAACATAATGGGCGCTCCCAGCTCCTGAGCTTCAAGGATAGTGCGTGCCAGAAGCTCCTCACCCCCGTGGACAATCTCATCCTCACATAGTTTGGTGGACAGAATCAGGGTCTCAGTATAGTCTGCGTCCTGCCAGCCAAAGGCAGCCTCGACTAACTGGTAACACCCTTGTGGCGAATGGGCGAGGACACAGCAGCCGGTTACTCCCAGAGCAGTCTGAGCGGCACCGTAGAAAGCACAGCGAAGATACGGGTCGTGGCACCTTTGTGCAGTGGCTGTCATGTACTCCCTGGTCTCAGTCAAATCATTCAACCTCCGTACAGCACTTCATGAAATAGCTTGGAACGAGAACGACTGGCATGCTCCATGCTGGACTGCATCAACCTGCCCAAGTTTCTTATCCCTCTATAACCAAAATGGGGGTACCCGGTCGTGGTTGTCAGGTTTACCTGAGGCACACCGGGCTGTCTCAGGGGGCTCCCCAGATAGACAGCGTTGTCGTACTGAGCAGCAATCATCTCCAGTTCTGCCTCTGTCTGCCACGAGGAACGGAAGGTTCCCAGGGAAAAGAGTCCCTTGGTCAGAACTACTTTGGGGTTCTGTCCCTGCTCCAACAGGAACTTGATGCTAGGCATCCGCTCTTTAATGGTGTAGGGATGGATATTAACCACGATAGGGCGAGCGCCAAACTCCTTGGCCATCCTGGCTAAGGCAAGAGCCCTGATGGGACCTGGATACTCTGTAACTTCTACCAAGGCGGTCTTACCATCCAAGAACTGCCTCATGATATCTATCTCTTCAGCAAGCTCCCCGGTTTCCTTGTTAATCATCTCCCTCGCTTGCTCCTCTAATCCCAGGGGCAGGGCTACCGCCATGAGCCATTCCTCAGTAGCCTTTAAGCCATATGGAAGACCAGTACGGGCGTAGGGTATGTCGAACCTCTCCTCCATGAGGTCACCCAGCTTCTGTCCCCAGTCATAGCACCACGATGCGTTCAGTTCTACAGCGCGTGCTCGGCGAATCTGCTCCACGGTGCACCCACCGCAGAGAATACCATTAATCTTAGCCCCTATGGCATATACCATTCTCTCGATTTCATCTAGGTCTTCAGTCCATCGGGTCCGGGTGGGTCCTTGCCTAGCGCCGATGATGTTGATTGTTTTCTCCATCTTCTCCGTAGGCGGTTCCATCAGCTCCATAATCACCCTGAAAGCGTCCTCGTAGCCACTGCGGAAATCTCCGCCAAACCCCTCGCTGCGTATAGCCAGCACTTTGGCATTGACCTCTTCCTCTGCTCTCTGGGCAATGGTCTCTACATCATCGCCGATAATCCCGGAACAGCAGCAGGAAAATATCACGATAAGTTCAGGGTGGTATCTCCGTTCAGCTTCTTTTACCGCTTCCAGAAGCTTCCCCTCCCCTCCATATACCACGTCGGCTTCGTCCTGCGCGGTGCATGAGGTAGGCTCCAGAGGAACGCCACGGTACTCGCAATTGCTCATTTTGTAAGCGTTAGCCACAGAATAGGTACAACCTTTGGGGCCGTGAATAACTGGTGCCATGTGACGAATGCCGTTGATAACCTGGAAAGCAGTCCAGAATTTGCAGGGGGGAGCATGAGAAGCCTGTAACTTAGGAACCATCTCCCCCTTCTCTACCTTTTCCAGGAGTTGCTTGAGTGTACCCTGAAAGGCAATGTAGTTGTCTTCTGCCATGGTATCCCTTTCCCGTACAAACTACTTAAGTTTACGATACAATTGTACTCTTACCCTTGATTGGATTCAAGTTGCTATATAATCCAACAATAAGCCAAAATGTATGAGCATAAATACCCTTTGGATAGAAATGAGAGATAGACTCGCCGCTTAGAGTATACTACCTAAAGGGCTAAAGCACTCTTAAGCATACCGCAGATTTGAAGCAAGGGCGCATCGACCTTGACCGGCCAACCGCCTGCTTTCAGGGTAGCCAGGCTTTCCCATTTCATTGACAAGGTCTATAATACAATATTGATAAGGTCCATAGTTGGAAGAAACCTCATTCGGCGATTGGTTACCTCTCACCGAATGACTTTGAGAAATTAGTACCTAATCAAGAGAACAAAGGGTTACCCCGCCAGACTCTCCTAACCTTATCTGTCCAGTCATGGGGGTGCAGTCCAGTCCTGCTTCTGCGAAAATACAGCCTAGCGGGTTTCGCTGAGGCGTACAAATGGAAGGAATAAAATTCAGTACAGCATAGAAAGGGTCAACAACAATGAACAAGCTTAAGGCTACGGAAGAGGTCAAAGGTTATTGTGGTCTATGTACCAATCATTGCCCGACTATTGCTCGCGTTAGAGACGGAGTATTTACTGAGGTTCTTCCCGATGAGCATCATCCCTTTGCCAGTGAACTCTGTCTCAAGGGGCTTGCCGCTCCTGAATTAGTGTACAACAAGCAACGGTTACAATATCCGATGCGCCGGACAAACCCTAAAGGGAGTCCCGACCCGGGATGGGAGAGGATAAGCTGGGATGAAGCTCTAGATACCATTGCAGTAAAACTAAACGAGATAAAGGCAAAATTCGGACCCGAGGCGGTTGCCTTCACTCGCGCTGGACCGGGTGGCTCTCCGCTGGGGGAACTATGGCCGTGGGTAGTCAGATTGGCTAAGGCTTTTGGTACCCCTAACAATTGGGGCTGTATCCATGTATGCACATGGCATGAAATGTTTTGCTCGGCATATACGTACGCCAATCCAGGAGTCCAGGGTTCTCGGGGAAGCCCTCAATTTGAACAATCTGCTTGTATCCTGATATGGGGCAACAACGTTCATGCTACTCGCTCTGCTCTGGTTCCCAAGATAAAGCAAGGTCTGGAACGGGGAGCGAAGCTTATTGTGATTGACCCCAGGAAGATAGAGATAGCTGCCATGGCAGACCTTTGGCTCCAGATACGCCCAGGTACAGATGGAGCTCTAGCCTTGGGTATGATAAATATTATGCTTGAGGAGAATTTATATGATTACAATTTCGTCAGGGATTGGACTACATCACCATTCCTGGTAAGAAGTGATACCGGGCAATTTCTCATGGCCAATATGCTGACAGATAGTGGTGACCCCACAGGTTATGTGATGGTAGATTCTGCAAGTAAAGGAACCAGGGTGTACATGCCTGGCACACAGCCAGATTTTGTTCCGGAAATTGATGGCACATATACCGTGAGAACGCACCAGGGCGAGAAAGTTGAGTGCAAGACCGTCTTCCGGCTATTACGTGAAGCAGTCTCCGATTATCAGCCAGATAAAACCGAAATATTAACTGGAATACCAGAGGCAAAAATCAGGGATGCGGCGAGAATGTTTGCTACTATTAAACCAGCATGCTGGTATTCCTGGAATGGTCTTGAACAAACAAATAATGCCAGTCAAACAAATCGGGCTATATGCATCCTTTATGCTTTGACTGGCAATTATGATATGCCAGGAGGTAATGTTACAGGTCCCCGTGCTCCCGTACACTCAGTCGACGGTCATTGGTTGCTAAGTCCTCAGGCCGGCATAAAGTGCCTTGGATTTTTTCAGCGTCCCTTAGGACCAGCAGGGCGACGGATGTCGATGACCACACAGGGTTATGAAGTCTATGAAGCTATCCTGACCGGTAAACCCTACCCGGTTAAAGCTCTGGTTGGCTTTGGCTGTAATCTAGCTACCTCTAACATTCCCGTTTTACGTGGCAGGGAAGCTATTTCGCAGTTAGACTTCCATGTTGAGGCAGAACTTTTTATGACTCCGACTGTCGAGCTAGCGGATATTGTTTTACCAGCCGCCAGTTGCTGGGAAAGCTTGTATATAAGCGCCCGGGCTGATTCCCTTAAGGAAAAGGGCGTTGTCCAGATGCGACCACCGGTCGTACCACCTCAATATGAATCTTGGCCCGATATGAAAATCATATTTGAACTTGCTAAGAGGCTCGGACTGGGCGATGAGTTCTGGGATGGAAATGTTGAGGCTGCCTTTGACTACCAGTTTGAGCCTTTAGATATTACGGTTGAAAAGCTGAGGAAGAGTCCTAGCTGGATTCCCATTGATGTGTCTATGGAATATCAGAGACACACCAAAAAAGATAAAGACAGTAATTTCGTAGGCTTTCCTACCCCCTCCAAAAGGGTGGAGATATATTCTTCCACCTTCAAGGAATATGGCTATAGTCCGCTGCCAAGCTGGGAGGAGCCATCAATTTTCAAGAGAGCAGATATAGCAAAAAGGTACCCACTTATTCTCATCAATACAAAGGTCTTAGAGTATTGCCATTCACAACATCGAGCGCTACCCTCATTAAGAGAAAAAATACCTAACCCCTTCCTGGAGATTAATCCAGTAAAAGCCTCAGAACTTGGCATTAAGGAAGGAGACTGGGTGGTGGTTGAAACACCCTACGGGGCGATTACCCTACAGGCTAAACTGACTGAGGGAATCAATTATGATGTTGTCTGCACGCAGAATGGGTGGTGGCAGTCATGTCCGGAGCTAAATCTTCCTGGCTATGACCCGTATTCTTCAGAGGGTGCCAATGTAGCTCTGTTGTTCAGTGCTGAGAATATAGACCCTATCAGTGGTTCTATACTAATGAAAGGGCATCCCTGTAACGTCAGAAAAGCTGCCAGACCAGACTAGGCCATAAACTGCTGTTGATGACACCCCTGCGAATAGATTCTAAACCTGACCAGTGCCAGACCAAAGCCTGGGCACAATCAGCCAAGATATGCAAGCCATCAAATGCTCTATGGATTATTGGGTCACAAAACATCTGTTAGTAACATACAGGGCTTTGGCTACACCTAATACTATACTTACCACCCCAAAATGTTACACCTAGGTGTAGTATGACTGGAAGATGGCAGGCTGTTTCAGGGGATACAAATCGATGAAAAGTGACGTTGGCAGAAGAGGCTTCACCTTTATATTCAGGATGACTTTTCCACTTGATATAGCTATACTTAACATACAGATATCATCTTTCCAACCATGTTGTAACCGCTTGGACTCGGCAGTGCCAGCCATGAAATTCAATAAAAGAACATATAAGAACCTAAAGGAATTATTTAGCGACTTGTGGTTTCCAATCAGAAACAGGAAGCGATTGAAGGAAGTAACGAATAAGGGATTGATATCACCTGCCTTCCGGGAAAGGCTCATGCTGGCTGTCACCGCAGTAGACGGCTGCCGCTATTGTTCCTACTTCCATGCTAAGCAAGCGTTGAAAAGTGGGCTTACTCCAGAAGAGATTAGCCGGCTACTATCAGGAGATGTTGATAACTGCCCAGAAGAGGAGGCTGTGGCCGTAATC
>CAYNFT010000078.1:0-10028 GCA_964396535.1 uncultured Dehalococcoidales bacterium
TGCACCTTAACACATATGTTTCTCTTGCTTGTGTGGTTTCACCTCCTTTCGAAAATACCGGACTAACGTCCGGCCTTTATCTCTACCCAACTTGAATTACATCATCTATAATGAGACTACGGTTAAAATTAGTCCAGCAAGCCTACCAATTCAACCCGAATTGCGGGTTAAATTTAGCACTTCTACTTAACAATGTCAAACAGGTTAACAGTTTATTGTGAGGATATTTGAAGAAAGGCAGATTACACTGTAGCTTGACAACATGCCACGAAAAAACTAAACTCAAGTCCTAATACGTGCAATAACCCGAATAACTACAATGGTATAATGGTATCTGATGCTCTATTAATTATAATAGTTAAATAAACAGGAGGTGCTGTATGTCCAACAAAACAATACAAGCTGTTAACACTGAAATGGTAATATTCACCAGCAGTGAATATAATGCAGATGTCCAGGAGTTTCAGGATGCAGTAAATTCATGGCTCAAGAGTCAACCTGACAACGTTGTAATCGAAGATATTATCTATCAACATTGCGGAGTAACTTCTCGTGGCAAGGACATATTTTCTATGGCAATCATCTCTAGGTCTATACCAAGCACTGAGGAAAACCCATAGGAAAGACGTGCTTTTTTATTCGCCTTGCAGGTAATCTTAATAAGTCTGTAGCATCAGTCTATGTTTCAGGGATTGGTGTTGCCACTAATTGGTGTTGCCACTAAACTGTAGCACATATATCTATGAAAATAGAGGGCGTTAACATTTTAAAAGTTAGCTGGGGGTGGGAGATGATCGGGTTTGCTAACAGGCGGAAGTACTTTTTCAGCAATCTTCAAAAGTATCGTATATGTATATAAAAAATAATTTGCAAACCGAAATATTTTGGCGTATAATTAGAGCAGGGTTTAGGATAGGTTGTCAAATACTCAGTTTTGTTCCATAAATTTCCTCAGGTATTGGATGGCCAAGACTCTAACCAAATATTAGAAGAGAGGAGGTCATCCATTGAGCTTTGAGGATAAAACGCTCCAATGCGCCGATTGCGGGCAAGAGTTCACTTTCACAGCTGGAGAGCAAGAGTTTTACGCATCTCGTGGCTTCCAAAATGAGCCGAAGCGTTGTCCCGAATGCCGCCGGGCAAGGAAATCACAGCGTTATGGCGATGGTGGATACGGCTATAGAGCTCCACGGCAAATGTTCCGCGTAGTATGCGCTCAGTGCGGTGTTGAAACCGAAGTTCCTTTTGAACCTCGTGAAGACCGGCCAGTTTATTGCAGTGATTGCTACAATAAAATCAAAATGAACAGATAACACTACTTTGCACTTAATGACATATATAGGCTGGGTGTACCCAGCCTGTATATTTTTTATCCGTCATCCTACGGATTAAATCTACTATTACCTCTTCCCCACCAGTCCATAGAGGAAAAGGTAGTTCAGCTCACGATAAAACTCCACGTCTGGCTCCATATTGGCGAACAAATCAGAGCTAGCGGATACACCCTTGAGCAATATCTCAAGATATAGAAGGAAGGCTTCTTGTGACAGTTCTGTATTCACATAGCCCTCTCTCTTCCCTTCTTCAAGCAAATCAATCGTCATCTGGTTAACGTCGCGTTTCCACACAGTCTCGACAAACTGCCTCATCTCAGGGTCGTCTTGTAATAGTGTTTGGGCTAATTCCCCAGAAAACTGGGCTGCTATCTCGGTCTTGTCAAAAACGATTGTTTCTAACTTTTCCGCAAAAGAGCCTTCCCCGTCTATGATTGCCCGGTATGTTTCCAGCATAGTTAGAAATTGTGCTTGAACGACTTCGCGCACCAGTTCATCCCTGCTGCCAAAGTGGTTGTATATGGTAACTGGAGAAACGCCAGCCCTGTGGGCGATGTCGTTTATGCTGACCTTCTTAAACCCGTAGACCTTAAAAAGCTCCAGCGCCGCCCGCTGTATGCTCTCCTTCTTTTGTCCCTTCCGACGTTCAAAACCCTTCACTGACTAACTCCCGGCTACATATTATTATATTATTTGAATTATTTATATAAATTATATAAAAATGTATTGACAATGTCAAGTGAGAGAGCTAAAATATGTACTGGACATATCGAATTAGTTCAAATATTATAGGTGAAGTCAGATTGGGAAAGGAGAAGTATGGCAGGAGACGCAATTATTGCTGAGGAGCTAACCTACTGGTATGGTGATTTGGTGGCTGTGGACCACATCAGTTTCAGTGTAGCTGAAGGCGAAATCCTGGGGTTTCTTGGCCCCAATGGCGCCGGAAAAACTACTACCGTGAAGATACTGACGGGACAGCTCAAACCCAAAACAGGAAAGGCAACACTGCTTGGCATGGACGTTGCCAAGAACGTTGAGGAGGTACAGGGGGATATCGGCGTTTGCTTTGAGACGACAAATCTCTACGAGAAGATGAGTGCCATAGAAAATCTCAATCTATTCGCCCGACTATTTGATGTTAATGGTTTTAATGCCAATGCTTTTTTAGAAAAGGTTGGACTGGCAGGTCGAGGCAAAGACCGGGTCGAGACGTATTCCAAGGGCATGAAGCAGCGCCTCATGGTGGCACGTTCGATGGTGAACCGTCCCCGGGTCCTGTTCCTCGACGAGCCTACTGCCGGACTCGACCCGACATCTTCAGAAGCAATCAGGGACGTCATCCTTGAGGAGCGTGCGCGAGGGGCTACCGTCTTTCTCACCACCCATGACATGCACGAGGCTGACAAGCTTTCTGACCGTGTAGCCTTCATGAACCAGGGGAAAATAGTCGCTCTCGATACTCCACTGAACCTGAAACAGCATTATGGTAAGCGAGCACTAAAAGCTAAAGTCTCGTCCAAGAGCGGCGAACTTGAGGACCGCGAAATAGTTCTGGATACCCCGGAGACACCAAAGGCTATTCAACAGCTTTTTACCGAAGAGAACGTGGTTACTGTGCATAGCGAGGAGGCCACGCTGGAGGACATCTTCATCAATATTACCGGACGAGGACTTATAGAATGAACTGGCGCATTATTAAGGCTCTTGTCTCTAAAGACTTCTCCCTTTATTTCAGAAATCGGTTCTTTGCCATTGTTACTGTGCTTGGCATAGTCTTCTATCTGGCTATCTACTTCTTTGTGATGCCGAAGTCGATTGACGAAAGCCTGGATATCGGGCTCTATATGCCAATGATGCTCCCGGCTTTAGAGCAGGTAGAAGGAGAAGGTCTGAAAGTCAGTGTGGTTGAAACTGAAGAGAAACTGAAAGAGGGCGTTATTGACGGTCAATATATAGCTGGTATTGCCCTCCCGGCTGATATAATGGAAGCCTTGATATCAGGGCAGAAACCAAAAATTTCTCTATACTTCGCTCCAGATATACCCCAGGAGACCAAGGATGCCGTTGAATTTATCATCAGAGAGCTGGTTTACCAGCAGACAGGACAACCACTGACTATCGAGGTGTCCGAGGAGATCCTGGGCCCCGACATGATGGGCATGCAGATACCACCCCGGGACCGGATACGCCCCCTCCTTGCTGTTATGCTGCTTATATTTGAAACCTATGGGCTGGCCAACCTGATCGCCGAGGAAGTTGAGCGACGCACTATCCAGGCGCTACTGGTAACACCCGTATCGGTCAAAGGATTTTTTATCTCCAAGGGAATCACCGGGATAAGCCTTGCCTTCGGCCAGGCAGCTTTGTTCATGGCAATCGTTGGCGGTATGAACCAGCAGCCGTTGATAATCATCGTTACGCTGCTGCTTGGAGCAGTGCTGGTTACCGGAATCGGGTTTATCATTGCCTCCCTGAGCAAAGACTTCATGTCAGTGCTCGCCTGGGGCATGGTCGCTCTAATCCCCCTGTTCATTCCATCATTCGGTGTAATGGTCCCCGGCGCGGTTACAGGCTGGATTAAGTTTATTCCGTCCTATTACCTGATTGATACGGTACATCGGGCGGCAAACTTTGGAGCCGGCTGGGGTGATATCGGGCTTAACCTGCTGATACTTCTGGGATGTGACCTGGTCCTGGTCCTGGTTGGTATTATGGCACTACGGAGGAAAACCCAATGAGTCTGAAACGTGTAGCTGTTTTACTGGGCAAGGAACTCTGGCAAGGCCCCAAAGGCTTCCTTTTTATCTGGGCTATTGTACTCCCGGTTGTCCTCTCACTGGTACTCTCCTTAATATTCGGCACCCTGTTCAGCGAGAAGCCAAAGCTGGGTATCGTAGATGAAGACAGTTCTCAACTGGTGACAATGTTCAAAGAGCTTGATTCGGTAGTCTACAGGGAATATGAAACTGACTCCGAAATCAGACAGGCAGTCGAGAGTGGCTCTGTGGACATGGGCTTGGTACTCCCCGATGGTTTCGACAGCGCTGTTATTCAAAGAGAGGAGATAAAGGTTAAAGCCTACGTCTGGGGGGAAAGTCTGGCAAAGGACCGCACCATCCTGGGGGTAACCATAGCCAATTTGATAAGAGAACTTGCCGGTCAGGAAGCCCCGGTTGAGATTGAATCTCTCACGCTGGGTGAAGAGGTGAGTATCCCCTGGAACGACCGCCTGCTTCCACTCATTATCCTCATGGCCGTATTTTTAGGAGGAGTCTTCTTGCCGGCAACCTCGCTAATAAACGAGAAGGAGCAGAAAACTCTCGATGCACTGGTCATAACTCCGACAACTATTGAAGACATTTTTATAGCTAAGGGGCTGTTTGGCATAATTCTTAGCCTGTTTATTGGTATAGTAATCTTGGTTTTAAACCAGGCTTTCGGCGCTCAACCTTTGCTTCTGGTTCTATTGCTGGCACTTGGCGCTATAATGGCTGCTGAAATCGGTCTGATATGCGGGGCATTGATAAAGGATATTACGACTCTTTTCGCGGTCTGGAAGAGCGGAGGGATTCTTCTGTTTGGTCCGGCTATTATCTACATGGTCCCCCAGATTCCTCAATGGATTGGGAGGATATTCCCGACCTACTATCTTCTGCAACCAATTATCGATATAAGCCAGCGGGGTGGTAGTTGGTCTGAAATTGCCCTGAATGTTTTCATTCTAATTGGTATAGACGTGGCCCTTATGGTCGTGGTTACGCTGATACTGAAGAGAACCAGGCAGTTTGCGGGCTAGCTTCCCTACTACTCCCCTTCCCAATCCACTAACTACCTTCCTTCGGCCCGAGCATGGCATGTGCTGCCCTGAGCCAATCTGGAACGGCGATGCTCTGCGGGCAAACGTCCATACACTCACCGCATTCCATACACTGGTCGGCTCGCTGTTCCTCTTTAAGTATGCCAGAGTCCTGGTAACGGAACTGCCCCGTCCTGAGGTCATTGTACACTATCGAATCATTGTATATCTGGAAAATTTGGGGGATTTCCACACCAGCTGGACAGGGCATACAGTATCTACAGTTGGTGCATGGAATAGGAATTAACCCGCGGTAGGCTTCACGAACTTGAGCGATAAGTGCCAGATTATCATCTGTAAGCTTGCCCGGTCCGGAGCGGTCTGCGATGGCGACGTTTTCCACCACCTGTTCCATTATACTCATACCACTGAGAGCCACCGAGATTTCTGGCTGGTTCCAGACCCACAGGAGTGCCCACTCAACCGGATTACGTCTCTCTGAAGCAGTCTCCCACACCTTTGCCACTTGCTCCGGGGGTTTCTGACTGAGTTTTCCCCCTCGCAACGGCTCCATAACGACAATCGCCAGTTCCTTCCCTGCCGCATATTCCACCCCGCGTCGACCCGCCTGGTAGTCTACATCCATATAGTTATACTGAACCTGGCAGAGGGTCCAGTTATCGTAAGCATCCACAATCTCCTTGAAGACCTCGTAGTTGTCATGGAACGAGAAGCCAAAATGAGAAAACCTTCCACGGGCCATCTTATCCTCAGCCCAGCGAAGTATCCCTAAGTCCCGTACCTTACGCCAGCTTTCACCATTCAAGCCATGCAGCAGGTAGAAGTCGAGCTTCTCCGTCTGCAGACGCTCAAGCTGTTCGTTGAAATAGCGGTCAAAGTCTTCAGCCGACTCGACAATGCGGACGGGCAATTTCGTTGCTACCTTCGTTTTCTCACGGTAGCCGTCCTGAAGTGCCCGGGCAATTATCCGCTCACTCTTTCCCATGTGGTACATATAACCTGAGTCAATATAGTTGACACCGTGGTCTATAGCGTATCGGAGCATCCTGATAGACTCAGGCTCGTCAACATTAGCCTGGTCGTTGCCAATCAAAGGCAGTCGCATCGCACCAAAGCCGAGCACCGATACTTCCCAGTCTAGCTTTCCAAACTTACGATATTTCATAAATCTCTCCTCTCTTGATGATTCCAACCTACAGTTACTACGCAGAAGCGCAAGTTATAAACAAGTACTCTATCCTGCTTTTCTCCAAAATAACTCTGCTCGCTATTTTTCTGACTGGTTTTACTTACCTACGCTCCCCATTCCTTTAGTATAATAAGGAAAGTGGGTCAGAGGGACAGATTGCTGAACGGGTTCTTTTTACTACACGTTACTGACGCGCGCCTTAATAATATGTAAAGCTACTTCGGCAAAACCCTCATCAAAGGGAAGGTCACTCACGTATCTGGCGCGCTCTTGCATTATTTCTCTCTGCTCGACTGGAAGTCTGGGATTAACTATGAGAACACTGTGGGGGAATAGTTCAAATAGAGAAATATCAGTGAGAGAATCACCAAAGACCATAACCTCTGCTGGTGAGAAGTTACTGTCTCCTATTTCCCCCAGTAGTCTCATAAGTGTTCTTCCCTTACTAACACCTTTCTGCATTAGGTGAAGTATATAACCAGAATCAAGAAGCTGAGTATCTTCCAGATGTCTTCTCAATTCCTCTGCTGCTACTCCGTATGACCAGATGACCACATCAACCACGCGGTCTTTATTGTCCTCCCTTTCCTTAATAGCATCAGGAAATAGCGCCCTCAGTTTGTCCAGGGCTTTGAGAGCAGGCTGCCGTGAATAACCTAAATCCACAAGCTCACTATTAGCCCTTAGCTTGGCAACGCCGCCATTTTCAGCAATGATTGGACCATTAATGTCCAAACGTGAAGCTAGCGATTCCAGCTCGGGAAGTGTTCGGCCTGAGACAAGCCCCACAACAATACCCTGCTTTTGTAGACGCGAAATCATTTCAAAAACCACCGCACTAATAGAATCATCACCAGAGGGGATTAAGGTGCCATCAACATCAGCCATTACGAGTCGTATCTGGCTGGCTAACTCAGGAGTAATTTGGTAATATGACTTATCCATATATCCTATGAAAACTACTGAAAAAGTCCTTCCGGCTGTAAGCAAACCCAACCACCTCCCACCCCCAGCTTTAACTCCGCTGAAAAACTTAGTTTTTCAGCAGTTTTCTATAGCTTAATCCTGTCAGAAGGGGTTGTCAAAAGTGTATTTTTTCTATCTTTTATCCCGTACAGCCTGTCAGAAGTAGCAGGCGTTGACCCAAAGCCAACCCATAAGTATAATGCTAGCATAATTTGAAATTGACGGGGAAAGAAGCAAATCAGTACCAGCATCCGTTAGAGTGAAAATGGGGACATCGGGCAATGTTTAGATGCGTTGTACAGATGTTCGGTCTGCCTCGCGAGATAACCGACCTGCGAAAGTTAGAAGTCGATTTGGAAGATGGCGCGAGCCTGGGAGATGTTGTTGCCGCGCTCAGGAATAAAATCCCGGCTCTGGAGGGACCTGTTATCCGTACCGGGGGAAACAGACTGGTGGAGCTTTACAAGTTCAATGTCAACAGGCACTTCCACTTTGATGACATGGACTTTCAGATTAAGAGTGGTGGCATTTAATGCCAGCGGAACAACTGATGTCAACGCTACAGATTCAGTACTGTTCCGTCAGGTAATCTGTACTTTTTAAATCTCTCACGTGTAAATCTTTCAATCGTTTTTAGAATCCCTGGTAGATTTCTTATTGACATATCAATATCATATGTAATATCATCGTGCTAACAATAAGTTGTATTGAAATATTCATATCAGATAAAGGAAATATTTAATTTATTATTTATAAGGAGTACAGATTATGGGTAATGAATCGATAACCGGAAAAAGAAGCATTACAGAACCAACCAGAGAAACCAACGTGTGCTATGAGGCAGATGTAGTTGTGGTGGGCGGTGGACCCGGAGGCCATTCGGCAGCAATAGCCGCAGCACGAAACGGTGCCAAAACAGTCCTTGTGGAAAGATATGGGCATCTGGGAGGCATGTCTACCGGCGGTATTGTTATACAAATCCCACACATGAGTGCTGGCGCCGACCGAATAATAGCCGGTCTATGCCAGGAATGGATTGATAGGCTGGATTTGATAGGTGGGGTTCTCGTTCCAAGGAAAGAGGACATTGGGTCGAGTGATGAAAAGCTGGTGTCGCGATGGCGGCACTTTATGGGCAATGTGAACAATGGCAGGATAGCACATACTGCCTGGGTTGACCCTGAATTATTGAAGTGTATACTGAACGATATGGTGGAAGATGCAGGCGTAAAGCTATACCTTCATTCCTGGGGTACCCAGGCAATTGTTAACGAGGGTAGACTTCAGGGCATTATCTTCGAGAGCAAGTCGGGAAGGCAGGCGATACTGGGCAAGGTCATAATCGATGGTACAGGCGACGGCGACCTGTTACCCTCGGCCGGGGCTGAGTTTGATGGCGCACTTGACCCCAAGCTCAGGAGCTCAATGCTAGCTTTGGTCTTCCGATTAGGAAACTGTGATTACCAGAAACTCTGTGATTTCAGAGAAGCTGAGCCAGGGAAGTGGGAAGAACTGATTAAAGAGCTTACCAATGTCGCCGGTACTCGTATCCTGCCCCTGCCATCACCACGCAATGATGTTCTGTGGGTAAACAACTGGATACCAGACTTGAATTGCATGAAGGTGGAAGACCTCACCAAGCTGGAGGTCGAAATGCGCAAGATAATGCGGCGGGGGCATGACTTCATGAAGAAGAATATCCCCACCTTTGGGAACAGTTTTATTCTTGATACCGCTTCCCAGACTGGGACACGCGGCGGCCGACGGCTTATCGGGGAATACATAGTTTCTGTAGAAGACTTGCGTTCTGGGAAAAAGCACGACGACACCATTGCCGTGTTTCCACGCGGCGGCCCACAGGGAGAGACTTCATATGCATATATTCCTTATCGCTGCCTGGTACCAGTCAGTGTAGAGGGTTTGCTTGTTGCTGGCCGTAGCTTCTCTTCAGACATGGCGGCCAACAACATGGTCAACCTTATCCCGCATTGCATAGCGATGGGGGAGGCCGCCGGTACGGCAGCTGCTCTAGCCATAAAGCACAACATCAGCCTCCGCAAGGTGAATATCGGTGAGCTGCAGGAGCGCCTTATGAAACAGGGCGTCCCGCTACCGGGTGTAGTGAAGACCAAGGCGGCAACAAGCTAAAAGGATAGGTTTCAATTATAATGCAGATGAACCACCACAGCTATGACCACTTCATAGCTGTGGTGGTTTTGCTATTTCTTATTAGTCAACCGTGAAAAACCTAGATTTGACTTCTAACGGCTCGGCTATACAAGAGGTACGGGTCAGCAGACGCTTCGGGCGAGGCTATAACGCCTGCTCCATTTTTCCCAATTTTGTTGCGCCGATTTTAAGCATTGCACAAAATGAAAAATGGTTCAATAACTAAACTACTCTTGACAAACTCTCAAAACTGGAGTATAGTCCAAACAAATTCTCATCCTACTTGTAGGAGAGTAAAACCGGAGAGACAATATGATGCATATGAGGGCATCAGAATCGCTAAGTGGTATAGCGATTGCTGGTGCCCTTTTTAGTTTAATAGATATAGCTTGCCAGCAAGCCTCAGAAATATGGTGGGGGGAAATAGCGGAAAAGGAGGCAGTCAAAAACAGAGCGAAGTAAAGAGGGCTGGCCCTGCCGGGGGAAACCAGGGTACTGAGGGTAAGCAGCTCATCTCAGCTTAAATAACAGCCATACCCCGCCGTGTCCG
>CAYNFT010000079.1:0-9976 GCA_964396535.1 uncultured Dehalococcoidales bacterium
TGCAACTAATAGAGCCTTCCTAAGTCTACCTCCCCATTTTCCCCTTACCATGTTTCTATTGTCTCCCTTAAGTGGTACTCTTATTATACGTTTTATGCATTCATTATTTCTAGATAGAAATCAGTTTAAGGTTGGAATGCGCTATTTCCAGAACAATTATAGAATCCAAACTATTCACAACTGGAAGACTTTCCTGCATCCTCTTGTCGTTCCAAATTAGAAACGTTAAAATAAGTAAATCCTGATTTCGAGTTGCTAATTGCATTGAAGTGAGTCTGACCAGAAATATAGATGAGTAAAAAACTATTCTTGGTATTGATTACACTCCTCCTCTTAGGGCTAGCAGCCTTTGGGGGCTCCTGCAACTCAAACACTCAAGAGGTTCGTATTATTAAAATCGGCGTTATTGGACCAATGCAGTTTATTCAAGGTGAAGACAGCTGGCATGGAGCTCAAATAGCACAAGGTACAATCAACTTCAGAGGCGGTGTGATGATAGGCGAGGAACAGTTCTGGATTGAACTTATCAAGGCCGAATCCAATGAGATACTTGACCCCGCTGGGTCAGCTGCTGTAATGGAGCGGTTGATAACAGTAGACAAGGTGGATTTTGTGGTTGGCGGCTTTAAAACAGAAGCCGTGCTGGCTATGCAAGATGTCGCTATGGACTATCAAAAGATCTTCATTGGTACCGGGACTGGCTCAAAGGAAGTCTGTGCAAGAGTGGCTGAGGACTATGACCGCTACAAGTATTGGTTTCGTATATCACCGTTAAATAATGCTTATTTAGCTGACAACGCCTTGACCATTCTAGAAATGGCTGGAGCTACTTTAAAACGGGAACTTGACATTGGCGACACGCTGAAGGTCGCCATACTGGCCGAGCAAGCTCCATGGGCTGATGATATTGTAGCAGTTTATAAAGAATATTTGTATCTGCCAGAGGACACGGAGGAAACGAGGGCATTTGAATTTGTTGGCGATTGGAGAATATCGCCAACGGCTGCCGATGTCAGCGAAGAGTTGGTGGCTATAGAAGCATCCGGCGCCCATTTTATTTTGACTGCCATATCGGGACCTGCAGGTATAACCTATGCTAAACAGCTTGGTGAGTACAAAGTACCAGTGGCATCAGTAGGTATTAATATTGAGGCCCAGAAGGACAACTTCTGGAAAGAAACCAATGGTTACGGTGAGTATGAGACGACCTTGACCAACTATATTAAGGGAGTAAGAGGAAGGACATCAGTGGGCGAAGAAGTTGTTAATGCCTTTTTTGAGACGGCCTTACGGACACCAACACACAATATGGCCACCTTCGATGCTATCTATGTATTGAAGGAAGCAATCGAGCGGGCACAGAGTCTAGATGCCGATGCTGTTGTTGCCGAACTAGAAGCTACAGAAAGCTGGCAGACTATGGGCAGAATAGTCTTTACAAGCAGGGAGACAGAAACTCCTCACGATATTACCTATGGGTTGAGTTATGTGATTAATGTAGCAGCACAATGGCAGGATGGAGAGATGAAATGCGTATTTCCCTGGAATTGGCGTGGAATAACTTACGGGGGGGCAGTTTCTTGGCAAATTCCGTTGTCGATGAGGGAGAAGTATGCTTCGAAAGAGCCAGAAGAGCATGACTAGCAACACTTCGCTTTAGCAGGCAAGAGTATCACATTTTGTAGCATAGCGAGCTATCTAACGGTGGCTTGAACTATCAGTCCGGCTTGCTCTAACCTCATTATTGGAATGGATTGGGTAATTCGGCATTCAGTCTTTCGTTGATAAAGTAATCCCGACCGACAAGGGCGATTGTCGCTTTCTAGAAATCGTTATGCAGCTTTAACATTTCGCGGACGAACCACAGTCCATCTGAAATTGGCCAGCTTCTGGCATCTAGATAGTCAGCAGCCGTTGAAGAGCTGGAATCAGTTGCTTCCCCTCAAGGAGAAGTGCAGAACCGTCCTCCAAGGCCCACGGGTGAGCTTGAATCCCCTCGACCAGTTGTCGTATGGCTTCAGATAAATATTTAGCAATTAAACCAGCCTGCTCTCCTACGTGCGCTAACCTTTACATCTGCCTATCTTAAATAAAAAAGTAATTGCTTAAGTAGCATTAATATGCCAATGGGAAGGAGTCAGGTCATCAGCGATTATTATTGTTGAAACTAAGGCAGGGAAAGTCTGTGGCACAATGGAGAAACACTTTTTCACCTTCAAAGGCGAAGAGATGACCGGGACAGATGCCGAAGCATGTGCTTATTCAGCCCCAAATAGGAAATGTCCTACAAAATAATCAGACTTATCTGATTTCAAAACCATGCTGCCTATACAATACTATTGTCTTAGATGTATTTACAGAGTACAACAATGTCTCATCATACTTGTGAAAAAGGGTGACCGATGAAATCAAATGAAGACAATATATCTCGATTCTTGCTGTTTTGCGGTGTATTTGCACCTATCATGATGATGGTCATCATAATTATCGCAGGACAGATAACCCCCGATTACAACCCTATTTCAGATACCGTTAGTCAGATGGGGGCACCGGAGAGACCTTATTCAAGAGTACTAAATGGCGGTTACGTTATTTACGGCATACTGATAGGTGTGGCTGCCTATGGTCTTTGTCGAAGTATGAGTTTCACTCTCACGGCAAAGAGACTGGCTATTTTGCTTAGCATTCATGCCATGGGTACCATGTTATTGGGATTCTTTCCAGATAGTCTAGACCTGGCATCCAAACATTTTACTGATGACATTATACATAACACTATTTCGGTAATTTCCTGCTTACCTTTATTAATAGGTATATTGATTTTTCGCAGGATTGCTCGCCAAGAAAAGGCACTAAGAGTTGCCGGCATTCTCGGGCTGGTCGTTATAGCTATTAATTTGCCAATGCCAATCATTACCATTTTTGAACCTCTCAAACCAATAAGTGGTCTGTTACAGCGATTATTATCTGGTGGCGCATTTTCCTGGCTTACCTTAACTTTCATCCTTCTGTACAGAAAATGCTTCCGGCTTCAAAACAAATATAATAGTAAGGTTATCCCGTGCCTGAAGTCAGCCTTAAGGTAGGAAATATCCTACAAAATAATCAGACTTATCTGATTTCAAAACCATACTGCCCTATACAATAATAATGATAACGCCCTGATAAAGATTGGTTTTCGGACTAAAAAGGCGGCTAGAAAACGCAAAAGGGGGGGAAATGAACACGGTATTGGTCAATCAGAGGGATGCAAGACTTTCATGCAGCGGGCGCGAACTACGGGAGATGTTTTGCGTAGCAACACGCTGGCTGGAGAGAAACGCTACTACTATAAATGCTCTGAATGTCTTCCCTGTACCCGATGGCGATACTGGCACCAATATGTTGTTAACCATGCGGTCAACAATGGATGAGGCGGCACGGTCCCCGGATACGAATGCCTCCGATATCGCTCAAGCCATGGCACGCGGTGCCCTGATGGGTGCCAGAGGCAACAGTGGCGTTATCTTGTCACAGATAATGAAAGGCTTTGCCAGTGGCTTAGCGGGTCAGACATCGTTTGGTCCCAGCGAGATGGCTGATGCGCTTGACCAGGCCTCGATAGCAGCTTATGAGGGCTTAAGTAAGCCCTGCGAAGGGACTATGTTAACCGTGATAAAAGACATGGCAGTAGCCGCCAGAAGTAGTGCCGTCCAAGATAGCCAGGACCTGCTAGTCCTGATGGAGACAGTAGTAGAAGAAGCCAGGAAATCGGTTGAGAGAACACCCCAATTGCTGGATGTATTAAGGGAAGCCGGGGTAGTAGACGCCGGCGGGCAGGGCATTTCAGTTATTTTTGATGGGATTCTGCACTATTTACGGGGCGAAGAAGAAGAGGTTGAACTGCTTGAAGACGAGATGGTCTTCATTAAAAAGGAGGCTCCCGTAGTCAAGCAGCCGGCTTTTGTCGCTGCTAAGTCAATGCCAGTAGAAGAGGGAGCCTACGGATACTGTACCGAGTTTATCGTAAAAGGTGGAGATTTGAACCAAAACCAGATAAGGCGATGGGTTGAAAGTCAGGGCGAATCCGTACTTGTCGTCGGTGATGAAGAGACGGCAAAGGTTCATGTTCACACACTTCATCCTGGCACAGTCATTGAATTTGCCATCTCGCTGGGCTCGGTGCACGACCTTAAAATCGAAAACATGGATGACCAGCACGAAGAGTTCTTACAGATACGCCGCACCCCAATGCCGGCGTCGGATATTTCCGTCGTAGCCGTGGTTGCTGGAACTGGGTTGGAGGATGTGTTCCGCAGCCTGGGCACAACCGCCATAATTCCCGGCGGTCAGACAATGAATCCAAGTTGTTCCGACATCTTGCAGGCCATTGACTCAGTCCCATCCGATAAGGTGATTGTGCTGCCCAATAATAAAAACGTGATTCCTGCAGCCAAGCAGGCGGCCACCGTTGCCAAGAAAAAGGTAAAAGTATTGCCGACACGGTCAATTCCGCAGGGGCTGTCAGCCCTCGTGGGCTTCAACTGCGAGATGGAGCTGGATTGGAACCTCAAAGAAATGTCCAGATCCCAGGAGAGGGCGAGAGCAATTGAGGTAACCAATGCCGTCAGGGATGCCAAGGTGGGCACATTACAGATAAAGAGAGGGGACTATATTGGCCTTATTGACGGTAACATAAAGGTAGCCAGCAGTAACTTAAACGAGGCCATCTTCAACGCCCTGAAAGCCGTCGATGCTGGAAATGCTGCGATAGCTTCTTTGTTCTACGGAGAGCAGATAGATGGCAATGAGGCGACAGAACTCAGTCGGGCCCTAAAAGAGCAGTACCCGGAGTTAGAAATTGAGGTGCTTCAAGGCGGTCAACCTCACTACTCTTATATCACATCCATCGAATATTAAAAGTGGATTTCGACAAGTTGTTTAATGGAGGTAGAAATGGTCAGTGTTGAAACCCAAGCTTTGAGGGAAAATATCAAAACCTGCAGGCTGCAAACCGCCGATATCCTGCTTATTCACACCAAGCGCAGTCTCTGGGGCTGGCTCATTCGCTTCGGAACTCACTGCTACTGGAACCATGCCCTGATGGTCTATTCCGCAGGAAGCATGGAACAGGGTCACGGTAGCATATTAGTTGTTGACGCTAAAACAAACGGCACAGTTATCATGAGTCGCTTAAGTAAATACCTGAACAGATTTGACAAGTACGATGTGGCTGTGAAAAGGCTAGAAGCAGACTGGTTTCAGGATGGCAGTCAAGCTTGGATGCTTGACTGTCGCAGTAATATATGTAATATCGCCTTAAATGAAGTAGATTTTAAACTTAGCTCACGGTTGAGAGAACTAATCGACCAGACTATCAGGCAGCTTACCGTCATCTTCCGATTCGTACGGCGTAAAATCAGGAAGGTGTACACACCTCCGAGCCTCCCCTGGAACATCCGGCCAGTACAGGTGAAAGCCTTTACTTGTGGTGGTTTTGTCCAGTGGTGCTACTATAAAGCGGTGTCCAAGATGGTAGAGGGAAAAGACACCGATCAATCACAGCTTAAGGAAGTTATCTTTAATCCACGGGTTAAGAAAGAGCCTACCCCCTTTGAGCTGCTCACCACCACCCCAGCTGACTTAGCCAATTGCGATAAATTATCGTGGAAATATGTCATCAAAGATGGTGTAGTACAGGAAGTCTTAAGCAGCGAAGACGCAAGGTTGGTCACTATGCAGGCATAACCAAATCTACAAGAAGGGTCGTTTCATCTAGCTGTGGATACTCATGATGACTGGACTGCGAAAGTATCCAGCGAAATAAGTAAAGTCGAAAATTATATCAGTCCTTCAGACCAAAGGCGGTACAAGCTGCCTCTGCTTCTCCGCTCAGCACGACGGGTTGCCGCCTTCTCCCCCGAATGCGAGGTGTGCCAGGGTTTACAGAGCCAAATTGTCAGTCTTGGTGCAGATTTAACCAGCGCGCCCCGAATGACCCGCAAGAATTTTAGGAGCTATCTGAGCGTTATCAAAGGGATTACCAAACATCTCAAGCAAACGCACGGGTTGACAGAAGAAAGAAAGTATGTCAAACGCTATGTATTCATGGGCTTGGCATTCGGTTTGTCTCTGGTTATGCTTGGCTTAATTCTGCTGAGTTTCGGTATCACCTTACTTGCGCTGAATGTAACGTTGCCAGCCTTAGTTACCCGTGTTATTTTCGGTTACACTATTGGTTATATTCTAGACAAGAGGGCCAAGAGCCGAGGCAAAGTACTTTAGTTCGCATTTCACTAGCAAAGGTGCCTGATAATATACACTGTCTAAAACACAAATCTTACAAGATATGTCAGGATGACGTAAGTAAGAATGGACAATATCCCTATTACGATGATAACAACCTTCCGCTGACGCCATATTTCCTTAACGGTGGCAATCACTGGGGCTGTTCTAATATTCAGCTCAGTCAGAATCAGTTTCTCTCGAGCAACAATACCATCCCGAATTATGCCTCGCTCAATGGCATATCCTATTAATTGGGCATCATTGTTAAGCTTCAGCTTCTGCAAAATACGTGAATGATAAGTACTGACCGTCTTTATTGATAATGACATTTCATCTGCGATTTGCTTTATTCTTTTCCCTGAGGCAATGGAAAGCATAACTTCATATTCCCGGTCGGATAACGCATCCAGTAATGACGTATTACCATCCGCGGAGAAATCGGTCAGTATTTCGGCTAAAGAGGGTGAGATATATTTGCGGCCACGAGATACTTTCGTTATGGCATCCACAAGCTCGCTACTGGCACTTTGTTTCATTAGGATGCCAGAAGCGCCTGCACGGAGTAATCTTTCACAATATTGCTCGTCCTCCGAGACACTTAATATCAGGACAGGCAGGTTCGGCTTAATAGCCCTCATCTGTTTCAGTAATTCGATATGGTTAGTCCCAGATAAGGCAATTCCCAGTAATACTACATCATGAGTATTTCCGTGAAGTAGTTTAACAGCCTCTTGACTGGAGCAGGTCTCAGCGGTCATGACGTTGCCTGAAGCACCTTCCACGAAATGCTTTAAACCCTGGCGGACAATAAGGTGATCGTCTACAATCAGTACTCGTAGCATCTAAACTACCCGCTCCTGTTAGTGTGGTTGCAGTATAATTCAGTGCTGAATAGCTGTCAATCCGTCCAATTGTTACCTAAGGTGGATTGACTCAATCTAGCAGGACTTGACAAAAGCAGCGTCTTCAGGGATGCAATTCTATCACATTCAAGCTCGGTGAAAGAAATATTATGTACTTGGGGAAAGGGGACTGTTTGGCCCCCTTTCCCCTGTTCTTACCGTATCTGCCAGATAATGCAAGGCATCTAATTGTCGTGAATTATTATGTTCCCGCCGCCAAGTTCGGCATGCAGCGTCTTGTAAATGGGTTCTGCTGCGGTATCCGTACCTTCCCATATTTTGATGGTGAACTGGTCAGGCTGCCCTCCAGCCTGGTCACCATCCTTGGCCAGCACCCTGAAGGTATATAGACCTTCGCCATTGATGGTACCCTCGCCCTGAAACTGGGCACTAACGCCGCTGATTACCAGCCAGCTTATTTCACCACTCCTCAGATTGATATCACCAGCGTGATACCGGAACCCGAGGTGCCCTTCAGCTGCATCGTGCCTGTATTTTGCGACAAAGCCGAAGGTAGCCTTACCTTCTGATTCAGGGTGACCCTTGAGATTGCCCTGGTCAAACCAGAACCAGCCTCCCCCACTGGCTGAGCCTGTTTCAGGGTCGTAGACTACAGCCATTGTGGTGTCACTGGATTGAATATCACTTTCATCGGTAACTATCAATTCTACGTCGTAAATACCAACAGCCGTATATGTATGGATTGTTAATACACCGTACCCGGTAGTATTATCGCCAAAGTCCCAGTCATAGCTCAATTGATCCCCGCCCGGGTGATACGAGCCGACACCATCCAGTACAAGGCTGTTCCCTACCTGTACCAAATAGGGACCGTTGGCATTAGCTACGCGCAATCCGATGAAAAACGGCGACAGGCTATCCACCTGAGCGTATATGATGTTATTGACCGTGTCTACATACGTCGTAACGTCCTCCCACGCCGTATCGCTATAGTGAAATAGATGGAGGCTCTCTTCATCGGGTATCCCCGAGTCATCATACATGATGCCTACAGTGATAACACCACTGTAGCTTGCCGTGGTAGTTATCTCGACAAAGTTTTCACCCATGACATAGAAGTCAGACGGCGTCGGGTCGACGGGATTCTCCGTTAATGTGGACATGGTTGTCGTTCCGTTTCCACTTACCGTTGGAAAGGTAACAGTTCCATTACTGAGGTTGACGGTCACGTCTTCACCAACTGGCGTATTGATGCCCGAGGATACTTTCACCAGATAAACATCCGAACCGACCGCACCATAGGAATTTGTATAACCGGCAGCTATGTAACCTCCATCAGTAGCCTGATATACAGATCCCACAGCATCGTAATTAGTGCCGCCTAATGTCTCGTCCCATTCGATGTTGCCCGAGGCATCGATCTTTACCAGGTATCCATCAACGCCCCCCGCACCGAAGGAAGCTGTCATACCACAAAGGATGTAGCCACCATCGTCGGTCTGCTGGACATCATATGCCTCCTCATAATCAGCTCCGCCGTATGTTTGTTGCCATGTCATATTCCCCAAAGCATCAGTCTTGACCAGGTAGAAGTCACCCCCACCATAGGAATCTGTATAACCAGCAATGACATAGCCACCATCCGTGGTCTGCTGGACGGAACTAGCCCCATCATACCCAGTACCGCCGAATGTATTCTGCCATGTCATATTCCCCGAAGCATCAGTCTTGACCAGGTACGCATCCTCACAGTCCACTCCGAAGGAAGCTGTATAACCGGCAATAATGTAGCCACCATCCGTGGGCTGTATAGAATAGGCTCCATCGTAACCAGTGCCGCCGTATGTTTGTTGCCATGTCATATTCCCCAAAGCATCAGTCTTAACCAGGTAGAAATCATCCCCATCATAGGATTCTATATAACCGGCAATAATGTAGCCACCGTCAGCGGTCTGCTGGACAGAATAGGCTCCATCGTAACCAGTGCCGCCGTATGTTTGTTGCCATATTATATTCCCCGAAGAATCAGTCTTGACCAGGTACGCATCCTCACAGTCCACTTCGAAGGAAGCTGTCATACCACAAAGGATGTAGCCACCATCATCGGTCTGCTGGACATCATACGCCTCCTCGTAATCAGCTCCGCCATATGTCTTATACCATTCTTCAACTCCTGAGGAATCGGTCTTGACCAGGTAGAAGTCACCCCCATCATAGGAATCTGTATAACCAGCAATGACATAGCCACCATCCGTGGTCTGCTGGACAGAATAGGCCCGATCCATACCAGCCTCGCCGAAAGTCTTCTCCCATTCTGTTTCAGGTGGAGATTCGCTGGCCAATACCGTCAGATTGGTTCCCAATACAAGGGATACCGTCACTACCAGCACGATACTGACCAGCACTCTGCTGCTTAGCCTTTTAACAAACCTTTTGTACTTCTTCATCAAATACTTATTACACCTCCTAGCGATTATTAATACCTAGCTAACATAACGCACTGGAGTGAATCTTAGACATTCGCAGAAGATGGTAACAGTACTAAAAGTATCAACCCGGGTAGCCAAAAGTATCAATCGGTTGGGGCAAGCAAACCTTTATGAAACCTTTATAAAACCTTTATAGAATATTTATTATTTTTATGCCCGTCTTTATGCTTGTATAGTAGATTTAAAGGGGAGCCGAACGTGAAGACAGCTTTAATCATTGCTCTGGCGGTAGTCCTGGTGACTACCGGCAGCAGCTTTGCCTATACCTACACCACAGCCTCAGGGACGATTACCACGGCTGAACCATCGGGAGACGTGGTCTCTTCTAACGTATCGTCAACCCAGCCTGACTGGGAT
>CAYNFT010000080.1:0-9788 GCA_964396535.1 uncultured Dehalococcoidales bacterium
CACACGATAAAGAGAACCGGCTTTATCATTATGACCCTTATCGTGCCAATCAGAGCCCTCCTGACCATAGGAATTGGCCAGCTCATATCAGCGAGCGTTAAGTTACCGGAAGTTGAAACAACCACCATCGGGTATATTGATGAAATCGGCGGGTTCGACCAGTATACCACTCAGGGGCATATAGAGCTGGTCCGCTACGATACGCAAGATGAGGCAAAGGCCGCCATGCTCAGGGACGACGTTTCGGAATATCTCGTCATTTCATCGCCTTATACATCAATGGGGGTAATCGACCGGTATACCCTGGAAAAACAGCTGGAGACGCCCCCCGCCACCCAGGCTGCCATTAAGAGATTCCTCACGAGTAATATATTATCGGGGAAAGTGCCTCAGGAGACTATTGCCCTCGTCGACGCCCCGTTGCAACTGGCGATAACCAGGCTTACTGAAACCGGCGCCGTGGCTACCGAGCAGGGTGGGTTCGGGAATCTTATCATTCCCGGCATTTTCAGCTTGCTACTGGCCCTCTCACTGAACTTTTTTTCCAGTTACCTGGTGCAGGGATTGGGAGAGGAGAAAGAGAGCCGCCTTATCGAGGTATTGTTATCCTCCGTTACTACCCGGCAGCTACTCACCGGTAAGGTTTTAGGGCTGGGCGCCGCCGGGCTGGTGCAGGTGGTCGTCTGGCTGGTCTCGGCACCACTCCTGCTGAACCTGGCCTCATCCACTTTCGGCGGTTTTTTCAGTACGATACAAATACCGGCTAACTTCCTCATTCTGGGGATAGTCTATTTCATCCTGGGTTATTTATTATTCGCCGCGCTTTCGGCAGGTGTCGGCGCCATCAGCCCCAACGCCCGGGAAGGACAACAGCTGTCTCTGATCTATTCACTTCTCGCCATTTCACCCCTATGGTTATCATCTTTACTATTTTTATTCCCGAAGAGTCCAATCTGGACAGTTCTGACCATTTTCCCTATCACGGCTCCTGTGGAAGCGATGCTAAGACTGGGCGTGAGTGACATTGCTGCCTGGGAACTGGCTGCCAGTATAGCGGTGCTGGTACTCTCCATCATTGTGGTTTTATTATTGGCAATCAAGGTTTTTAGGACTTATTTACTTATGTATGGGAAAAGACCTAATTTAGGAGAAATCATCCACAACCTCAGGATCGGATAGTCTGTGTAGGCTGAAAACCAACTCAAAGGTTAAGGTTCTACCTATCGTACAGTACCGGCCACCATGTCACAAAATGAGTGTTTGTTAAATCCTGGACATTTGTAACTACGTAAAGACAAAGTTCCGAAACAGACGAAGTACTTCGTCTGTTTCGGAACGCACATTCTCTTGCCTTTTTATAGTCAGGTGATATGTATCAACTACTGCTAGGAGGCAAGGGCGGATTGATACCCAGATTCTGGTATAGTCCGAGCATATCCATCAGACACTACCACTCCGCAACTTTACCGTGTTCAAACCGGCTGATGTAATATTCTGCGAGTATAAATGTCTTGCCGGTTGGGGGCACTCCCATTATTGGCACCGTATGCTTATTTTCATGGCTAACCCGGAAGGCTATTTTATCTCCTTCGGCAACCATGTCATCAATCGTGGTATTGGGGAATACTCCCATTCCGAGACAGAGTTGTTTATATCCTTCCTTGTCCATATCGGGCATACCGACGCCATGCCTGATAAATTCTTTCGATAAATACTCGTCGAATACACTCAGGTCACCTTTACTCAGACCGCTAAAAAATTACATTATTACCTCTTTGTTTCTTTCTATTGACATGATAAGACCTCCTTTTTTTACTATTTCGATACTCTACTTGTACCTCTTGATTTCAGCTTAACAGATACAGGTCTGGATTCAACAAGCAGGGGATGGTATATGGTTAGCGTTGTGGTTAGCACATTTGCTGGATTCAGCGCGAGTCTTGTAAATCCGGCAACTTTGCTATACACTTAGGGATACACTATTGCATCGTAAGCGGGAGACATACGTAAAGGGGAACAATCTGAATGACCAGGCAGGCGAGTATATCATGAAAGAAACAAGACGATTAAAGATAGGCAGAGTACTACTGGATTGTTGCCGAAAATGGTGATAGCAGATAATCTAACAGTAAAATAGAATCAGTTAGCTAATCACTAACTTAATACTTATTTAATTCCAGCAGGTTGTTTGGCCATTTCTTCTATTGCACTTTCAAGTTTTTCCACTTTTTGTAGAATAGCTAGAAGTACACAATCCATTTTTTTGTCACAAAACTGGCAGTTACTCAGGTAACATCCTTCATTCAATGGACAATCAGTCATCTCTCCCTCCTAAACATTAGAATGTCCCTCATGTCTCGACCCGACCTACTGATAGGCTAAACCCAGCCGCGGATTTTCATTGCCTCTACTACGCGTTCGACAGCTCGTACGTATGCTGCCTGTCGCATGTTTATCTTGTATTCCTGGCTGGTGCTCAGTACAGAATGATACGCAGCGGTCATTTTTTTATCCAAACGCTCGTAGACTTCTGATTCTTCCCAGCAGCACTTAGAGAAATTCTGAACCATCTCAAAATACGAAACTGTTACACCACCGGCATTGCATAAGAAATCAGGTATTAAATGGACGCCGTTGTCACAAAGTATGTCATCGGCTTCCGGTGTGGTCGGACCATTAGCCAATTCGGCAACAATCTTGGCTTTGACGTTGGGAGCATTATGTTCAGTAATAACATTTTCTATAGCGGCCGGTATAAGTATGTCTACATCAAGTTCCAAAAGCTCATCTGGGGAAATATATTCCACATCTCGTAAGGCACAAACTGAACCATTATCGGCCTTACATGTAAAAGCTGCCTCTGGGTCGATACCTGATTGGCAGTATATTGCACCTTTGCTGTCACATAGAGCTATAATCTTTGACCCGAAGAGTTCACTGCATAATCGAGCCGCATGGTATCCGGCATTGCCGTAACCCTGCACAGCAACAGTGACTTTGCTTAGGTCTATTCCTATTGTCTTGGCAGCTTCCCGGATAGTGTACATTCCGCCGCGAGCAGTGGCATCACCTCGTCCCGGAGAGCCGCCGATAGATAGAGGCTTTCCGGTAATAACGCCAAACTGGGGCTTTCCCGCTATGACTGAATACTCGTCCATCATCCAGGCCATCATCTGCGGGGTAGTATAAACATCGGGCGCCGGCACGTCTTTTTCAGGACCAATTAGCTGGAATACGCTACGTACGTACCCTCTACTTAAACGTTCCAGTTCAGACATAGACATCTCTTTAGGATTGCAGATTACACCCCCTTTGGCTCCTCCCAGTGGTAAATCAAGCAGAGCGCATTTCCATGTCATCCAGGAAGCCAGAGCTCGAACGGTATCTATTGTTTCCTCAGGATGGAATCGAATACCCCCCTTGGTTATGCCCCGGGCATCATTATAATGAACCCGGAATCCCTGGAATATTTTGATAGAGCCGTCATCCATACGGATTGGAAACGATACGTGGAGTTCTCGCATCGGAGTTTTAAGTATCTCGGTTATTTCAGGTGCCAAATTAAGAATCTTAGCGCAACTGTCAATCTGTTTTTTGGCATTCTCAAACGGGTTTACCTTTGTCATAATTACCATTTTTCTATCCTCCTAATTCCGCTTAAAACAGTTCTTCTCTCCAGATTCTTGCTATTTTAATGAAACACTATCTGCATAAAGGTGTCATTTATAAGTCTGTAGTAATTCCTTACGGGGGTGCCCTTTTCTTTTCGATATAATTTGGTTATTATCGTTCTCATTTCCCCAAATCTTATTTTTATCATCCAAAAGCGAGTCAACTTTCACTAGTTCTTTGTACTCAACAAGAATGCTCATAGCATGATTTTCGCTCTCTATTCCAGCCTCCCGAGCTGCTGCCACAGGGTTCATACCGCCAATCAGGATAACACCAATTCGATTAAGGTCTACAGGGATTTCACAAACCGGCTCGCTCACGTTACCCATTAAAAAGAGTCCTCCCAGCCCAGCTCTCTTGAGTTTTTGTGTAACTTCCTCAGCTATAGGACGGCAGATAGCCGGTATCTCTCGGAAATTTGCCAGTATTTCACCGTTGCCATTCTCCACCACCTGTGTAACAGAGGTCATATTAGCTTTGATAAATACTTCTGAAGGGTCCAAAGAACTGCCAGCATAGTGGATGAGCTCAGAGAAGCGGAAACTTTGATGATTTCGTATCTGCAGTATGCCGCCAAACCGTGAGTCTACAGGCACACCAGCCTTGAGTAAGGCACCATTTACTACAACGCTACAGACTGTGGCTAGTGCTATTTTCCCCTGCGGAACAATTGTCTCACCGATGGATTCTCCTTCATTAGCCACGGCTACCAGGTCGCTAACGCAAAGTCCGGCCTGGAAAACAGGTTTCATTATCCGTAGAGATTTCTTGAAATTTTCTTTCGGGAAGAAGGAAACGTTAACCGGTATGTTGCCTGTGCGTTTATCCCAATCAAAGTTGGTTTGAAAGGCTAGTAGCTCAATCCTTGATATGGCAAAGCCAACCTTATCAGCAACTAGAGCTCTTTTCACTTCTTCCAAACCAAGCTCAGTAATCACTCTGCCATCCCTCCCTACCAGCCGGGTTAGCCCCCTTTCATCCATGAGTTTTAAATGATATCTCACCGCCCGCTCACCCAGTTCAACGCCGAGGTCTTTTAAACTTCGGGCAATAACTCTGGCACCCAGCACCTCCTGAGAGATGCTCAGCACCTTCAGGATGGAACATATTTTCCGCTCAACGTCATGCGTATCAAAACTCATAAGCAAAAGACACGGCAGTAACTTACCGTTACCCTACTATATAGTAGAAGAAAGAATGTTGTCAATATGTAACACTGTTACAAATTGACAACAATAACTAATTAAAAAAACGGATTCTGGCACACAATTGAGAATCATACAAGGTTTGCTAATACAGAGAAATCAACTCTAGCTCTTAAGCATGTAACCCTGGCAGCGCTTGTTGATTATCATATTAGGCGGGCTATCCTGTAATTTCTTACGGAGGCGACGGACGTATATTCTTATATTTTCAGTTTTACCTGAATAATCTTTCCCCCAGACTTCGTCCATGATCCTGTTATACGGGACAGTCTTATCTTTGTTTTTAACTAGGAGGACGAGGAGACGATATTCGCTGGGAGTTAGCTTGACCAGACGGTTATCAACCTGCACTTTTTGATTTACAAAGTCAATTTTAAGGCGCTCGTTTACTTTATTATTGTGATTACCTTTAAAAGGTATTAATTCAGTTCGACGAAGGACTGCTCTCACCCGTGCCAATAAGGTCATGTAATTGAAGGGTTTAATAATATAGTCATCAGCACCGGTTTCAAGACCTTTTAGCATATCTTCATCGTCTGCTCTGACAGTGAGGATAATAACCGGAACTGTTGAGAATTCTCGAATTTGCTTTAATACGTCGAAGCCACTTATGTCAGGAAGATTCAGGTCAAGGATAATAATATCGGGTGACTCTTTCCTAACTAGGTTAACGCCCTTTCCCCCCATCGTACTGGATACCAGTTTCACGTCTGGCCAGCGAAACTCGAAGGCGACATTTATCGCATCAATTATACTTTTTTCATCCTCTATTACTAGTGCTTTCATGATATCTTGTTCCTGCTATTTCCCTTGCCTAGCTTCTTGTAGTAAAGGTAGTGTGAAGGAAAAAATAGTCCCCCTACCCGGCTGGCTCTTAGCCCAGATTTTACCTCCGTGAAGCTCCACCAATAACTTGCATAAGGCTAGACCAATACCCAGACCACCAGAACGCTCACCAGGATAATTCATCTGATATCCTGATTCAAAAAGGTGCTTTTGCTTATGCTCGGCAATGCCCGGGCCCCGGTCCTTAACTTCCACTGTCACGTAGGCGGATTTAGCGGTAGCTCTAATGGTAACCCTGCCGCCTTCTGCAGCGTATTTAAAGGCATTATTAAGCAGGTTAAGCATAATCTGCCTAACTCTTACAGCGTCTGCATATACCTCAGGAAGCGATTCCTGTAATTGTAGATTGATAGTTACACCATGCTGCTGGGCGAGAGCCTGTGTTTCCTCAACCAATGCCAGCAACAATTCCCTAAGGTTTAGAGGTTTCAAATCAATTTCGAGTATGCCAATCTCGCCCCTGACCACGTCATGGAGCTCATCAATTCGATTATTTAGACTGTTGGCACCTTCCCAGACATACCGGGTTAATTTACCCAGTTTTTTATCACTCTCTTCCTCAAGCAGTAGCTGACTGGTAGCCACAAGTGAAGTCAACGGTGTCTTTAACTCATGTATTAGGTTTCTAGTGAAGTCAATTCTGCCCTGCATTTCTGCTTGCAGCCTCTCACGCAGTTTTTTCTCCTCTTCGTACAAAGATTGCAGACTTTGTTCTGCGGATTTGTGTTCAATGATGTGCCCAAGTCTTTCAGCTACCACGTGGATTAAGTTTCTTTCCTCTTTAAGAAATGGGCCCTCATCGCTGTCTGGTTTTTCTTCCAGGTAATATACCTCAATCACGCCGTATTTCTTACCGCTCACTATTACTTCCTCTGCCTGTTTCCAAGCAGTCTCCCGGAAGTTTGCCGTTTGGATTTGTCGATTTCTAATCTTGATACGGGCACAGGTGGCCTCAGGATATTGCCATGATGGGGGAATCAGATTAACGACAGCTTGGAGTATTTCATCGACTGATGTATTTCTTTCTTCTACCAGTCTGGAAATGCCATATAGACAGTTGAGCTCCTTGATCCGCTCGCTCAGCTTATGGTTCAACTCATACAGGTCAGATTCACTGACATAGTTAGTAGTTGCAGTGCTGTTCTCCACACCAGTAACGACCGTTTTACCGTTTTTTACCCTGTCACTCATAACAACTGTTCTCAGTATCTTGATGTCAGTCTATCCATATTTTAAACTCGATTATCATATTTTACAATTTTACCGATAACTAAATAATAAGAAGCATATTCACTCTAGCGATGATGTTAGTTATACGTATTGAAAATTCCATCCGACATCATTTTTTAATTAGCATATATATCTAGACATCTATAACACATTGATTATTGTTCTTATAAACAATAAGATCAGGGTATCGGTTGACCTAGTGTTTTCACACCCTGTACACAATAGACACAAAATCACAGCTAGGTGGATGGTTAATAGGGAGTTAATCTGTTAGTTCTGTTGTAAAGCTAACAGACTATTCTTTAATTTATTTCGTAGGTCTCTTATATTTGTATAGATGATGTGATTTAATCCTCTTACATCGAATGGGGTAGAGGAAATATTTTTTGTAATCAATATTGTTGGTTTACCCAAAGCATAAGCATAGCCGAGCTCGAAATATACGTTTTCGTTTGGATATGATATTTCGGCTAACACAAATTTGGAATTCTTAATGAATTCGCATATTTTGTCTAATATATTACCAACAAATTGAGCCTCGTCGAGCCTTTTACATGAATACCTTAGAGCCTTAGCAGTCTCATAAATACCTAAGTAATACACGTCATCCAATTCAGGAGAAAAGGGCATAATCACGAATAAATGTGGATACCGTTCATCCCTTTGTATTGAGGTTAATGAGTACCTGGAGACTACCTATTCGCCGTGGGGGACGTGAACGGCCAGCAGATGTTCACACACGTGGCTAACGGAGAGGTGTTACTGGCTGCTGACAACGCTATCCATGGCAGCAAACTAAAGATGGACTACAGCGCTTCCCCGCACGCTGTCTATTCTCATCCCCAGATTGCATCCGTGGGGCTGACGGAGGAAGTTGCCAGCAAGACACTCAAGGTCCTGGTCGGCAAGGCGAAGTATTCAGATGTAGCCCAGGGCGAGGCCATGATGGAAGAAAATAGCTTTGCTAAAGCGGTTGTAGAAGCGGATACTGGCAAGATGCTGGGTTTTCACATCATCGGCCCCTATGCGCCCATCCTGATTCAGGAAGCGATAGATGCTATGGCATCCAGCGGAACCGACCAGATACAGGCAAGCATGCATATTCACCCTGCTATTACCGAGCTGATCCCCGCGGCTTTGAGCAACCTGGAGAATCCGCAGACAATATAACTTTACGATTATCTTAAGAGAAGATAATGGCGCATGAGTATGAATTAGACAACTAAAAAGAGACGGCTAGCAGCTATCGCCGCCTGAAGTTTACCTTGGTCATCGTACTGACAATCATGGTGGCCGAAGTCATCGGTGGCATATTCAGCGGCAGTCTGTCACTGCTTGGTGATGCCGGACACATGCTCGTTGACGCTCTCGCCCTCGGACTCAGCCTCTTTGCCATGACGGTGGCCCGCCGACCGGCGACGACTACCAAGACCTTCGGCTATCATCGCATTGAGATACTGACGGCTCTGGCTAACGGGAGTATCCTGGTGCTGGTCTCTGCTTATATTTTCTACGAGGTTTACCAGCGGTTCCTGGAGCCGCCGACAGTCAGGACCCCGTTAATGCTGACCATAGCGATAATCGGCCTGCTGGCTAATCTGTGTGGGGTTATATTGCTAAATCAGGCCAGTCGCCGGAGCCTGAATATCAAAGCAGCTTTCTGGCATATCGTGGGCGATACTATATCTTCAGTCGGGGTCATCATTGCTGGCATAATTATTCTATTAACCGGATGGTATATCGCTGATACCATCGTGGCTCTTGTTATCGGGCTCATAATACTTTGGGGTGCGGTAAGGATAGTAGGTGAATCAATAGATATCCTTCTGGAGGCAACACTAATGGGCATGTGTACTGGCTCAACCACACGAACAAACATAACAGTCTCTACACTACACCCCTTAGCAATAGATTCCACGTAGGGGAGAACACATTCCGCCAGTTCCGAGCCGTCCAGTGGCACTAGGATTTTCCCGTACATTTTTCCTCCTTTGTAGTTATTTGTGTCAAAGCTGCAACAAATTGAAACCTGTTGCTTTTAGTGACTGGTTATCTTGAATTTTAACCACAATGGCTTCCCGATTTTAACTGCTAGCCAGCCACTTTCTTCAAAGCTTCGATCGCCCTGTCATAGTCGGGAGGCTGTGATACTTCGGGTACATATTCCACATATCGTACTATGCCTTCCCGGTCGATAATGAAGATAGCCCGGCTGAGCAGGCGCAACTCTTCAATCAGCACTCCGTAAGCCCGGCTGAAAGACGCCTCACGGTGGTCCGAGAGCGTTTGCAGGTTTTTAATATTATTCGCGCCGCAGTAGCGTGCCTGAGCGAAAGGTAAATCCATGCTGATCGCATAGATGACAACATTCTTGAACTTGGCTGCCTCCACTTCAAAGCGTTGCGTCTGCAGGTCGCACACATTTGTATCCAGAGAGTGTACCACACTAAGCAACCGAACCTTCCCCTCGCTCTGTGAAAGTTCTACATCCGTTGAGTCTATGGCCAGCAATTTAAAATCGGGCGCTTTCTGCCCTACTCTAATCTCAGGCCCCAGTAAAGCCAGGGGTTTGCCTTTTAGGGTAACGGTCCTTTTTGTTCCAACCATATCGTTGCCTCCTTTTAAACTATCCTGATTCAAATTAAAGCCTCAATTATCGCCTTGTTGAATTTCGGCAGGTCGGCTGGTTTACGCGAGGTGATGATATTGCCGTCTTTAACTACCGGTTCATCAACCCAGCTAGCGCCGGCATTCTTCAGGTCTACTGCTACCGAAGACCAGGAAGTTACACGGCGCCCTTTGACTATATCGGCTGAGATCAGAAGCTGAGGACCG
>CAYNFT010000081.1:0-9571 GCA_964396535.1 uncultured Dehalococcoidales bacterium
CCTGAGTACTAGGCGTGAGAATATGTCATAAAAAGGAACGTTTATCAAGGCTGACGACACCGGTTGGTGGGTGGTGTCGCTACTTTATGTTAATTCCCTCCCCTGCTATTGAATATAATTCTGCTACCATTTTTATTTTGCCTCTCATACAGTCCCGTTCTTCTGCTCTTGATAATGTAAAATAATTTGTGTATCATACTTGCACTATTTATTTTCAGGAGGAAGTGAGATGTCAAAAGTATTGATTGCCTACTTCAGTTTATCAGGTAATACAGAGAAAATGGCGCAGTATATCGCCGAAGGAGTCCGTTTCAGCGGTAACGATGTTACAGCCCGGAAGATATCTGATATTAAGACCGCTGATGATTTAGCGGGTTATGACGGCTACATCTTCGGCTCGCCAACTTACCATAGAGACATGGCCGAACCAATGAAGACTTTTCTCTTTCTTGCCAAAAAAGCCAACCTCGAAGGAAAGCTTGCTGGAGCTTTCGGCTCATATACACATAGCGGCGATGCTCCCAATATAATCCTGGAAACTATGCAATACGTATATAAAATGGAGCCTTCCAATTTAGGGTCATTTAATTTGTTAGAGTCGGCACTAGAAACAACCGAAGGAATGCGCGCCTGTCAGGATTACGGAAAAGCCTTTGGAGAGAGCTTAATAGACTGAAAAAAATAACCCGCAACGGCTGTCAATAAGACACAACGACGACACAAGGCAGCTATCCGCTCTTTGTCGCCTTTTTTCTAATTATACCCTCCCCTGCCCGCCGGAGGGTATGATGCTCTGGTAGGAGTGGGTTTGTTGCTTTATGTAAATTGAGTGTGTATAATCTATATAAGGTGTGATTTGAGATAGGGAAAAAGAGATGCGTATATGTGCCTATTGGGACTGCAGCCGGGAAATAAATGAGCAAGATTCATTCTGCCATGAGCACGGCCCAAAGCTGAATAAAGGCCTTATTGACCAGTGTCCCAAATGCGGTCGGTTTAAGGACACCAGGTATAAGTTATGTCCTGATTGTCGATATGGACGCCCGATAGCTGAATGGAAAATCAGAAACAGAAATTTAAAGGCAGCTAAATATACGGAATTGGAGCTCTCAGAAAAATCGGAAAATGTATATGCGGAATCAGAAGGCGCAGATAAAAGGGATAAAAGAGGCGCTATCGAGTATTCGAGGGGAGAAGCAGAGTGTCCTCGCTGTGGGTCATCCGATCTTACTTACAAAAGTGTTTTCGACTATTTCAGATGTAATAACTGCAAGAGTACATTTATTACTCCAGTCTATAGTTATGATAAAGAGAAAGAAAAAGACAAAGCGGGAATTGAGTCCACAAAGGATTTGGCACGCCAGATATTTGGGGGAGCTCAACCAGAGAGACAAGAAGAAAAGGATTTGACTCGTCAGATATCTGTAGAAGCTCAACCGATGATACATGAAGAAAAAGACTGGACTCGCCAGATATCTGTAGAAGCTCAACCGGTGAGACTGGAAGAAAGAGAGGAAAGAGTATCAAGCATACATGTTGGAGAGAGACGCAAGCCAAGTAACACGGGTTGGTTAATTCTGTTCCTCGTATTTTGTCTCGTTGCTATTATCGCTGTAGCAGTCTGGTTAGCCTACGGTAATCAGGTAGAGGATTTATTAGGTGGGTTACTTTATAAGATTGCTTTTATCTAATCTATGAATCGGAAGATAAATACTTAACGGCGACACTGCGGATGGGTGGTGTCGCCGTTCTCTTATATGTTATACTGAGTAATCATAGTGTGAAGGAGATTTGAGGCTGGGTTATGGTTATTAGAATCAAGCTATGTCTCAAATGTGATTGTGTTCCTTTTGATTATCGGGCTCGATTCCGATGGCCCGGTACATATTGTAAGCATTGTGACTCGCCTGTTTATTTAATTGCTCTTCACTTTGAGACGTTCGTTTGAATAAAGAATTATTGTAAATTTTGCTTCATCTTCTTCAAGCAGTATTCTACGACCTTATAATAAGCAGCCACAGTCTGGCCGTTCTCATTCTCGCGATCCATTGACTCCAAACAGGAAATAACCTGATTATCTCCCAGACTTTCCGCAGCGCTCATTAACTCGGCTTTGGAATTGATTAGAGACTCCACATCAAATTCTCCCGTTAAAATCCTCTCCGAAATCTGGGTGGATGCCAGTTTTTCCAGAAAGATAACATAGGCGTGTGTTTCTGCATCCTTTTCCTTAATTGCCGCTAACTCCGCCTGTAGTTCCTGGCGCTGTACGTCCAGTTCCACCAAGTCTTCTTTTAGCTTGTCATATTGCTGAACAGATAATTCCGGATAACAAGAGGATAATAACAGGCTCAAAGCTAGTAGGGCACCTAATAGGATTTTGCCAGCCATAGCAACCTCCTTCCCCGGTTTGCTCTATTAAACCACATAGAGGGATAAATAGAAAGGCCACTGCACAGGGATACTACCCTACTACTATGAAAAGCAGGACTGGTTGCTGGCCACTCTGGACAGTGCTATATAAAATAAGTGGGCTCGGCAGGATTCGAACCTGCGACCAATCGGTTATTTGTGTTGTGGTTCTTATTAATATGCATAGCTTCTTTCCTCGCCAGAAACCCAGTATTTAGCTTGAAGTATACAACCAGTGCTAATATTTAGCAATTTCATATATTCTTTTAGGCTGGCCTAGCATCATTATGACTCTGAGTAAGAATCCACTGGCTCTCTTGGTCAAGCCGTTTCTTTTCATTTTCCTTTAAGCGTTCAATTTCGTGGAGTGCGTTCTCGTATTCCTGCTTGTATGTTTCAACCTCTTTCTCAAGCTGAGGTAAACGCTTTAAAGCACTGAAAGCCTTAATAATAAGATCTATTTGTACGTCAAGTGAAACTATATCTTTGGAAGGTGGAGATTGCCTAGGTGAGATTAGTTTTTGAGTCTGAGGGGCAGCTTCCTTTGGCGCTTTCCTTGTCCTCACGGCACGTTGGTTAGTCAATAAGCCTTTTTCAATTAAATCCCTTCGGTGTAGATCAATTGCCTGTCTGCTAACATTGAACTTTTCAGCTATGCGCTGGGTGGTTTCGCCTTCCCTTAACATGCTAAGAATTATGTCTTTGTTAACAATAGCCTTCCTTGCCATTAACTTACCTTCAATTATCAGTTTGGCAATAATATATCAATAAGAGTTAGGAATGTCAATCTATCAAATAGGCAAGATATTATGATCCTAGGTCTAATTTGAGAGTTTTGTTGTCCTTTGCCAATTCCTTAAGAGTCACGTTACCTTTATGACGACTTAATAACTCCATATATTTGAAAACTTGCTTAGCCTTACCTGATATTTGTATCACTGGTTTCATTTCTTGCCTCTCTTTATATACTTGCCTTTATAATATGGCAATATAAATATTAATGCAAGTACGATTAAGACAAGCTAGCACTATTGTGGATACTATACGCAAGTTATTCTACTGTGTATTAGTTACTATATCTTAGTAATACATGAAATATCACAAGATACCTCGCAAATACTTGCGTATTAGAAAAAAGGAGATTACTTGCTTTAATACTGGTCTATAATTATGGCAAGCAACGTGATGTTGGTAAATGTTGTGATGGATAAGCTTGGAGGATAGAAAGTAAGGTACAATTGCTATTTTTACTTATTAGGTAAGGTTACACAATAATCAAGGGGCTTTTAGCATTAAAAATGAGTTCAATATGGAAAGAAGTAGCTTGCGCCAATAATGATCTGCTATATCCCCTTCCCTATTAATCGATTATTTGTGTTGTGGTTCATTAGTCCACCTCCTAGAATTTTATGCCACCAGCTAATTGTGCCACAAAATTGGTTTTTTGAAAATCCCTCGAATAAAAGTTTTGGGTAAAACTGTTGCTATTATGTCAACCATGTACTTACTATCAGCTTCGGATATGACAGCCTTAGTTAAACCGCTTGAACAATTTTACCCAATTAGATTCGGTGTCTTTCTGCCGGGCGTCCTATTCTATTCATTTCAAGCCTTCCCAACAAATGTTCGGAAGGAATACGTACACTACGTCAAAGCGAGAAATGTCCATACCTGAAGTCGCTGATGCCGCCAAGACTCTCTCAAACCATTCGAGGGGATGGTGGAACGTCAAGCGATACTCTTATTTCAAGGCAAAGAAGTCAGCCCGCTCTAAATGACCCCCTAATTTTTGACTATAGAGGCTCGCTTTTTCTGCACGTATAACCACATATATTTCTGACGGACGAATCCCTTCGCGAACAACTCTTTTTCGCAACAGTCTGCCTTTTTCTGTCTCCCTCGGAGTGGGGAGGATGCAATTGCTTCCTCTGCTATCACAATTGTTCCAATTGTTAAATAAGGACAATACCATAAACAATTTTTACTTTTAAAAATTAAGCTGAAAACAAAAAACGCACCTTAAAAATTGAATCTCCGATATCAAGAGCCTTGCCTTTTTCAGGCGGGGTAGTCTATAGCTCAATAAAAGCTGCAAAGAGCAAAATCAAGGCAAAAGTGCCTCGGACAATTAGGGGTGCTTTTGCCTTTTTTGTTTCTATTTTAGGGTAGTCGGGGTAAAACCAAACAGGATAACTTAACAATTCGCAGATTCAACGACATTGCTATTGTTGGTAGATTTAAGTTTGACTAAAGCTATGGGGCTCCGTTCCTTAATGAGAGATAGCTTCGATGTAACTCTCCAAGCTAATGTTTAGATCACTGGGCTTCTCTTAACATAGCCCAATTAGTAAGAGTGGTTTCGGGAACATTAGATTTATCGACTATTTTAAAGCCGAAGTGCTCATATAGTGAGGCATTTTGCTTATCAAGCGTCTCCAGATAGCACGGCAGAACTTCTTCATCGATCCTAGAAAGTATCGGCCTGAGCAGCTTACTTGCATATCCTTTACCCTGAAACTGGGGAGCTATGCCGATTGTTTGTAAGAACCAGTGTTTGAAAGGGGTTAAACGTTGGTGCACCGTGTCTATATACTCGCCAAAGCGTCTCATTTTGGAGCCTCCATGCGTGCCAAGACCGAATATTACCAGTGGTGGAACAGAGCGTAGCAGTCTCCAGAATGTTACCGGGTAATTGGGAGACGGTATCCAAACAGCGACACCTTCTAGATGTGGGGATGTGGCATATACTTCACCATAGCTGATGCCGGTAAAAACGATGAAAGAGAGAAAATAATACGATATCTTCTCTCTTTCTACCTCGTTGGGGAAGTAGTATTGAAGAAGGGGGTAATTCCAGAATGCTCTAACCAGTACTTCGACAGCAGGTTTTGCATTGGACTTATTTAGTCGTATTAGACCTTTAATATCACTGCTCATAGTAATAGTATATATAGAACTCGGAGTTCTGAAAAGCGCTTTTCAAGCAAGTGTTACCTCGCTTGAACAAAATGGACTTTTGTTACCAACGCCACACAATCTGCTAGAGGGTGCAGCGAGCGTGACAGAACGAGCTTTTATTACCACAGCCACATTGTAGTTGGGGAGAGTATCAGTTTTGTGATACACTTCTGATACAGACCAAAGGAAGTAACTGGTTTCATCTATTTTCAACGGTAAGAAAAGAAAGGTGGTGAAAATGGCTGTCAAGTTTCTATCAGAAGAGTGGATAAAAGCTCTAATGCAGGAGCTTAATAAAAGTCAAGCCTATCGGGAAGCCGCCAGGAATTGGGAAGGCGATTTCTATTTCATTTTGGAACCGGAGGGTAGTGTCAAAGAGACGGTCATCTACTATATGGACTTGTGGCATGGCGAATGTCGCTCAGCTTGCGTCGTTACTGATGAGGAGGAGAAAAACCCCGAATTTCGAATCTCAGCACCCATAAGCAAATGGCGTCGGGTTATTGAGAAAAAGCTTGACCCTATTCAAGGTATGATAACCAGACAGCTCAAACTCAAGGGGAACCTGATGAAAATAATGAAAAACCCTAAGGCGGCTATGGAACTGGTAAACTGCTGCACCCTCGTCCCGACCGAATTCCCAGAATGAATAAGGGGAAGGTAAAATTAAGATGTGGTACTTTGTCAGTCCTGAAATCGTATACGGAGAGGACGCTTTATCATGCCTGGATGAGCTTGAGGGAAGGCGGGCCTTCATCGTTACTGATAAGCAGGTAGTAAGCATCGGCTTTGCCGACCGGGTAAGGGAGCGCCTGTCTCAAGCTGGTATAGATTGCAATGTCTATGACAAGGTAGAATCAGAGCCTTCCATTGAGACTGTCAAGAAGGGGGCAGAAGCAGTCAGAATTTACGAACCAGACTGGATTGTGGGGTTGGGGGGAGGCTCGGTCATTGATGCCGCCAAGGCGATGTGGGTATTGTACGAAAGACCGGACATTGAACCAGAAGAGATAAATCCTTTTGCACCTTTGGGGTTACGTCAAAAAGCAAGACTGATTACTATTCCAACTACTTCGGGTACCGGTTCGGATAGCAACTGGGGGCTGGTTCTTACCGACACCTCTGAGCAGAGAAAGTTGGGGCTGGGTTGCCATGAAGCTCATGCTGACATTGCTATTGTCGACCCTATGTTTGTTATCGCAATGTCCCCACAACTTACCGCCGATACAGGCATGGATGCTTTGACTCATGCTATCGAAGGCTACACCAGTAACTGGAAAAACGACTTCTGCGATGGTCTGTGTCTAAAAGCAATCCAGCTCGTTTTCCAGTACCTTCCCCGGGCATATCACAATGGACAGGACGAAGAGGCTAGAGAAAAGATGCACAATGCAGCTTCAATTGCTGGGCTGGGCTTTGGCAATTCTATGGCTGGTCTGGCTCATAGCACCGGGCATTCTCTGGGAGCTGTATTCCACATACCCCATGGCAGAACCGTTGGCCTTTTTCTGCCCTACACCATTGAGTTTACCACTACTGTCGCTGCTGACTATTATGCAGAAATAGCCCATTTGCTGAAACTGGAACACACAGAGGTAGAAAAGGCTGCTTTTAGTTTGGCCCAGGCAGTCAGGCAGTTAGCCCGGAATATTAATCAGCCACTAACCATCAAAGACCTGGGCATTTCACGCGATAGTTTTGAAAACTCTCTGCCAAAACTGGTATCAAATGCTGATATGGATACCCAGACAGTTACGTCAGCCCGCATCCCAACCACTGAGGAATTTGAAAAGCTCTTTCGCTATGCCTACGATGGTAAAACTGTCGACTTCTAGGCAGCAATTTTTTCAGGTACTACTTTGAAGATTGCATAGGAGGTAAGCACCGAGGTTATGTTGACCGGATATATTGGCAGGTTATTACGAGTGGATTTAAGCAACGGACAAATCACTGAAGAACCATTGAATGAAGATTACGCTCAGGCTTTTATTGGTGGCAGTGGACTTGCCAGTCGTTATATTTATAATATGGTTACTGAAAAAACAGATCCACTTGGTGCTGAAAATCCCCTGATATTCATCACCGGGCCTCTAACTGGTACTAATGCTCCGTGTTGCGGGCGATTTACTGTATGTGCCCGTTCGCCCCTTACTGGCTTCTGGGGAGAAGCTAATTCTGGAGGTATCTTCGGACCTACCCTCAAGTTCGCTGGCTATGATGGCATTATTGTCACTGGCAGTTCTCCTAAACCAGTTTACTTGGAGATAGTTGAAGGCAAAGCCAGGCTCAAGGATGCCTCCCGACTCTGGGGACAGGACTGTTATCAGACGCAGGCAACCATCAAAGAAGAAATACAAAAACCAAAGGCCAGCATTGCCTGCATCGGCATTGCCGGTGAGAAGAAATCGAAGATTGCTGCCATAATTAACGACCAGGGTCGAGCTGCTGCTCGCACCGGATTGGGTGCTGTTATGGGCAGTAAGCAGCTAAAAGCCATCGCGGTTTCAGGTAATGCCAGACCCCGACTTGCTGCTGAAGATTCCTTTACCGAAGCTGTTCGTGAAGCTTATCATCTTCTTAAAAAAGATATGACCGCCCAGATGTTTCGTCTCGGCGGCACGGCTATCTATACTGATATCGGTATGATGTATGGCGATGTCCCGGTGCGTTACTATACTCAGGGAGATTTTGATGTCTCCAGTCTTACCGGCGGTGCTATGGAGGAGACCATCCTCACTGATATTGTAGGCTGCTATCGCTGCCCTATCGCCTGCGGACGGAAGACAAAGCTGGATAAATATTCAGTGTATGAGGCTGATGGCCCCGAATATGAAACTATCGCTTCCCTAGGTACGATGCTGCTAATAGATGACTTACCTGGTATCGCCTATGCTGGACATCTTTGTAACCGATACGGACTGGACACGATTAGCACCGGAACCACCATTGCCTTTGCTGTCTATCTTTTCGAAAAAGGAGTGCTCAAGCTAGCCGATACCGACGGTATAGAGCTGAAGTGGGGAGATACAGACGCAGTTTTTAAGCTAATAGAAAAGATAGCTCGAAGAGAGGGTTTCGGTGATATTCTGGCTGATGGTTCCCTATCTCTGGCTAGACGGTATAAGGCGGAAGAATCAGCAGTTCATGTTAAAGGTCTGGAAGTGGCTATGCACGACCCACGGGCTTTTAGCGGCATGGCAATCTCCTATGCCACATCTCCCCGGGGAGGTTGTCATCTAAACAGTGATTTCTTCTTTATGGAAATGGGTGTCGAATTCCCTGAACTTGGTATTCTGGCTTCGCCGAGAGAGCAGTGGACAGAGTCCAGTAACGAAAAGGCACAAATGGCAGCCTGCCATCAGGACTGGCGTAGTACTTACGATGCCCTGGTTCTGTGTAAATTCGCTAACCTGCCAGCTAGCCTCATCACCAGACTTCTAAATAGTACAACAGGTTGGCAAACTACTCCTCAAGAATTACTCAAGAGTGGTGAGAGAATCTTTAACATGAAGCGATTGGTTAACCTTAAATTTGGACTTAAGCCAGAAGATGACAGTCTACCCAGGCTATTACTTGAGCCATTACCGAACGGAGGCACCGCCGGTAATGTGCCCGATATAAAGCTTATGCTCGATGAGTACTACCGGTTCAGAGCCTGGGATAAGGCAACCGGCAAGCCAGCAAGCTGGAAACTTAAGGAGCTGGGGCTTGACTAAGAATGCTCTCCGGCTCTCTTCGGGGTCTGTTATGAGCCATGCTAATGCGAATCCTCAACGTCAGTAATATCAGGGAGTCACCTACATTTATTGTGGAGTAAACACACTCGCTGCGTAAAAACTGGACTTCCTCCAGAGTCACAATCTGAGTAAATGTTACCCTAGCATACACCAACGGGCATTGTGCAAGTTACTAGACTTGTAACAATTCGGGGTTAGCGAAGTTGCCGGGGGTATTCTGGTAATAGCGTCACAAAGTCAGCGTCTAGGTTCTTCAAAGACAACCTGGGATGCCATCTTTCTTCTCCTACTCCACCGGTATCTTAGACGGCCAACAATTAATGGCATATCACAACTGAGTTTGTTTGTTCTACTGAATGGGAAAAGCCAGCGGCCTTTTTGAATGATATTCGTTCCTGCCGAAATATCCGGCTTGCCAAGCTCAACCTCTTCAACCAGTATGCCTGCATCCTTAGAAATAGAAG
>CAYNFT010000082.1:0-9176 GCA_964396535.1 uncultured Dehalococcoidales bacterium
ACAGACACATGAACAGATAAGGGGATTGCATTACTCTTTCATAGGAGTATGTTGTAACTTAACAGACTATTATTTACTCGGTTCTTACTATTTGTGTTGACAATCTGATACTTTTCGTAGTAAAATCACACGTACTTATCATCACGAGGAATAATAGATGTCGAACTGGAATTTACCCAATAGTCCAGAGATGAAACCTCAAGCTACTGAGCGTCGGATGGCTTGGTATATTTCCAGTTTGGGGAGCATTGTATTGTAAAATACAAACTAGCGGATTTATTACCAAGCCTAGGAGAGAAGAACCTCCTGGGTTTTTTTATTTATTAAAGTAAAGAAATACTTTGATAGGTAAATAAGGAGAATATTAGCATGCCGATGTCGAAAGCTTTCGAAGAACGCATATTCCCGATACTACCTGAGATTATTGACTATTAAGGAAGAATAAAATGCTTACCATTTCAAATATATCTAAGTCATATATCGATAAGGTATTATTCAGTAATGTTAGTTTTAGTGTCAGTGTCAGGGATCGCATAGCCATCATAGGACCGAATGGTTCGGGAAAGACGACTCTCTTCGAGATTATCACAGGGAGTGTGAGTCCAGATGCTGGTAGTATAAATATACGTAAAGGAATTACCATCGGTTATCTGGAGCAAGATATTAAATCTACCTCAAAACAGCGTTTGCTTGACGATATCACAGCCTCTTCAACTGAGATTACCAGTTTGGCACATCGAATTCAGATTATTCAAGAGGAATTGGCAGAGGAGCTAGAAACAGAAAGTTCGACGGAACTGCTACGTGAACTGGGTGAACTTCAAAACAAATATGAAGCGGCTGGCGGTTATGATACCGAATATGAAGCTAAGACTATTCTCTCCGGGTTAGGATTTGCAGAATCAGACTTCAATCGTCCACTGAGTGATTTTAGCGGTGGTTGGTTAATGCGTGCTGAACTAGCCAAACTTCTCTTCCTTAATCCTGATCTGTTGCTTCTTGACGAGCCGACAAACCATCTTGATTTGGAGTCCTGCATCTGGTTCGAGAGCTACCTCAATTCCTATCAAGGGGCAGTCCTGGTCACCTCCCACGATAGAGCGTTCTTAAACAGGGTTGCGAGAAAGGTTCTTGCTATTGAACAGAATAAAGTCTATTTTCATCACGGCAACTATGATAGCTATGTAATAGCACGACAAAAAGAACTCCAGGTTAAAGAGTCTGCAGCAAAAAGGCAGGAACTGAAGATAAAAAAGGAAACGCGTTTCATCGAGCGATTCCGTTACAAAGCTAAGAAAGCATCCCAGGTTCAGAGTAGAATTAAGCAGCTCGAAAAAATAGAAAAAATAGTGGTGCCAAGAGCAACCAGGAGGATACACTTCTCATTCCCCACTCCACCAAGAAGCGGAAAGGAGGTTATTACTCTAAAGAACATCTTTAAGGCATATGGCACAAATGTCGTTTATCGTGACCTTAATCTGGTCATCAATCGAGGTGATAGAGCTGCTTTGGTTGGTCCTAACGGTGCCGGTAAAACCACATTACTTAAGATTATGGCTGGAGTACTCCCCTTCGAAAAGGGGGAGCGTAAACCGGGATATAATGCAATTATTGCCTATTATGCCCAGTACGTGCTTGAGCTTCTTGATCCTGAGAATAATTGCCTCGATGAGTTACGAAAGGTAGCACCGGAAGAACCAGAGCAAAATCTGAGGAGAATACTGGGCGCCTTTCTCTTTAATGACGATGATGTTTATAAGAAGGTATCTATCCTTTCTGGTGGAGAGAAAAGCCGCCTGGCAATAGCCAAGATGCTGATACAACCGGCGAACTTCCTGCTAATGGACGAGCCTACCAACCATCTTGATATTCCATCACGAGAGATTTTAACGGATGCCTTTGAAGCCTACAACGGGACACTATGTCTCATCACGCATGACGAGACACTAATTCGGCAGATTGCAAACAAGATTATCGACATCAGGGATGGTAGATTGGTTGTTTTTCAGGGCGATTATGACGGCTATCTCTATTGGAGAGAGTCTTCACTGAAAGATGATTCAGGTGTTCATCAGATCCCGAAAGTATCAACCAAAACGCAAAATGAGGGGAAAGGCAAACGACGTAAACGCAAGCTAATCGAGGGAGAATTAAGGAATAAATACTATCGGGAGATTGCGCCAATAAGAAAACGAATCGCTGAAATTGAGGCTGAACTTCAAAAACAAAAGGGGCAATTAAGTGAGATTGAGGATTTACTTTCGAGTTCGGAACAATATAGGGGTAGCACTAGAACTATCAACACAGTTAAAGAGTATCACAGATTAGAGGAGGCTATAAGATTGCTTTCCGAAGAGTGGGAAAAACTTTCTATCGAAGCCGAAAGAATTAAGCAAGAGTTTGATGAAGCGAAGAGCAATATCGAGGCCTAAAAGTTAGTGTAGGTAAATTCTGTTTCGTGGTAGGTTCGTGAATAGATTGAAGGTTGATATAACCCGGAGATCCATACTAAATAATAGGCAGTTGTCATCGGGAGTTGCCCTTGCTAGTCATAACAGGTATCAAATTAAATAACGTATCTTACTAATCGTGGAGTCTGTTCTCAAATGATAGCAGCTGCCTAAGTGGCTTAATAGACTTCTCTACTCTGAATTGTTAGGTTGTATCGCATTCCCGACTTAAAGAGTGTAACCTTTGTGGGGACAGACCATCATTCATAAGAGGATTTCTCCTGTAGTTGCAGTCTCCATTATTCCTACCTTGGCTGCTCCCTAAACTTTTAAATACTCTTTAATTGATATGGGCACAAAATGCACTGCAATTGATATGGGCACAAAATGCACTGCATATCATCGCTAGCTTCCAGACTATTCCGGGAGATAATAAGCTACTTAAGGCTTCTAGAGAAAACACGCCTACGGTTTTCTACCATCTTCTTTTCTGGAGGTATATGTTACCTAGCGATACATCCTTTTGAAGGTAAATATCGTCAATAGTTACCGGGTAATAACCTTCAGCCTGAATATTAATGCAATAGGTTGCATCCGCCTCCAAACCATCGAATTCGAAATCACCATAGTTATTGGTCTTAACTGTAAGGGTCTTCTCTGCAGCTTTGTCAACCAGGGTAACTTCCGCGTTCTCTAAACAATCCTTACTTTCGCCGCAATATATACTGCCGGCAACAAATGCCTTCGGCAGCCCGATATAATAGACGGCTGGATTGGTCTTGTACTCAGGGTGGAACTGCTCTGCTTTATCTATGAGCTCAGTAAGCTCTTCCTTTTCTCCAAAGGTAAACACTCGTGCCGGACAGACCTCTACACATCGCGGCTCTTTCCAACCCTTATCAAGAAGGTGGGCACAAAAATCACACTTCTGTGGAATATCTAACTCTTCGTTCCAGTAGACCCGACCATAAGGGCATGCCTTCATTATCTGCTTCTGTCCTTTACTCTTTTGAGGGTCGAAAATAACTATACCATCGTCTCTCTTATACGCAGCACCGTTCTTGGCAGCTTTTACGCAGAGCGGGTCTTCACAGAGCATACACGGTTGTGGCATAAAGGTTGACTTTACTTTAGGAAACTGCCCTCTTTCAATCTCTTCAACGAAAATCCAATCATGACCTACATCCGGCTGAGCTTCACTATAGGGGAGCCAGGATTGACCGGCAAACTCATCCTTACAGGCAACGAAACAATCGAAACACGCTGTGCACTTCGTGACGTCAATAATTAAAGCTTTCTGTCCCATTTATTTTCCTCCCCATTTCTCTACTTCTACGAGTCCTTGGGCGACCTGTCCTGGCACATTGGTTGATAAGAATCTGGCTGACATGAGAAGGTTAACGGCGCCTCCTCTGTCAATGGAATGGGGATTCCCCGGTTCCACCGGGTCATACTTTGCTGCCATACGAGCGTGGACAACGCCTGGCCTGATCTTTTCCGTGACCCAGGCTACCAATAGCACAGCAGCTCTGTCATTGTATGCCCTCACAATATCGCCGTCCTTGATACCTCTAGCACTGGCATCGGTGGGATGAATCTGGATAGGCCAGTATTGGTAACCATCCTCCTTTAAACGCCGATGCATCCAAATCGATCTAATCCATGGGTCTTGTTCACTATGGCTGTGGTAGGAGAATTTAGCATGCGGGGTAATGAGCTGCAAGGGGTACTTTTGAGTCAGGGGAACGGTATGCCCTTCCCAGGACGGGACGTATTTAGGTACCAGGGGTCTCTCTTCATCATCAGGCAGATATTTTTGAAGGCGTTGGGAGGAAAACTCAATCTTACCCGAAGGGGTGCCAAGACCCGTCCCAGTCTCATAGAAAGACCTGAAAGCAGTCCTTTGCTGGTAATCCTTCGAGATGGGCACTATGAAATAGCCCTTCTTTTTAAACTCCTCATAGCTCATGTATTTTGTTATGTCGCTTATTTCAAAGGCCTTTCTGACCCAGTCCTCCGCTGTATTCCCCTCAGTCAATTCCTCCTCAAACCCAAGCTTGTCTGCCAGCAGGGTCATGATTTCCATATCGGTTTTCGATTCGTAGAGAGGGTCAATGCATTTTTGGTGATAGACAATGACCCGGTGATTCGTCCTCCATATATTGAAGTCCGCAGACGACCACTCACTGATGTCAACTGTTTCAAAGGGGGTGCAGGCAGGAAGCACTATATCCATGAAGGGTGTTTCAGCTTCCATCCATGCTGTCTGCCCTACAATGAATTCGACCTTCGGGCTCTGATAGGCTTGTGCCCATCTGCTACCTTCGGGAAGAGTACCAAAAAAGTTACCGCCGATTCGATATATCAATTTTATTTCAGACTGCCCCGGTTTAGGATAATTATACTTCACAAACTGGGATTCAGGTCCCTGTGCAGCCATGGCTGCCCCGGTCCATTGCACCGGGGGACTCAATATCGCCTCCGGTATCCTGAGCCCGAGAATACCCTCCCCCTTTGCCTGATTTACTGGGTGCGTTTTTGCTACCAGGTCAACGGGAGACGGACGATAGGTCGGCACAAAGAACTCTACATCCAATGGCGGACCACTTTGGCTGTCCCATATGCTTACACCGGGCTTGCCAAGGCCCTGCATCGCCTGTAAGAGAATCATCATCCTTGCCCATTCAGTACCGCCCTGTGCACGACAGGCTCCACCCATTCCTGCCCTGACACATATCGTAGTCCTCTTTGATGCCCACTCCCTGGCCAAGGCTCTTATTATCCCCGCCTCGACCCCGCTAATCTGCTCTGCCCAATCTGGCGTCTTGGGAACGCCGTCTTCATCCCCCAAAATATATTCTTTCCACTTGTCAAAGCCGTAGGTATGAGTGGCTACATAGTCTTTATCGTATGTATCATCAATGAACCAGATATAGGCGATAGCCGCTGCTAAAGCGGTATCCGTGCCTGGCCTCGGAGCAATCCATTTATGGGCGAAACGTCTGGCGGTGAAGTTACAAAACGGGTCGATAAATATTTGCTTAATCCCCAGCTCCCTCAGCCAGAGACGCCACAGGAGACTTTCCTGTCCACCGTAGCCCCAGTTGGATTCCGGGTCGTTAGACCAGAAGACAAGCAATTGGCAGTTCTTCATTATGTCTTCTAACAGATTAGATTGGTCGGGGTTGCCAATGTTTTCATGGAAGCCCCAGGCGTGAACACCGCCCCAAAACCAACCCTCCCAGCTATTAGCATGACCTAAGCTTCTCTGTGAACCCAGTATGTTAAAGAACCTTGCTGTCAGGCCTAAATGCGTGAAGCCCCACATGCTGTGACCCCCTGGTCGAGGCAAAATGGCATCAGGACCGTAGGTTTCCTTAATCCTCGTTATCTCCTGGGCAACTGTCTCTAAGGCTTCATCCCAGCTTATCTGAACGAACTCACCCTTTCCTCTATTCTCCACACTGCTTTTCCCGCCGGGCTCAAATCCCACTCTTTTCATGGGATACTTAAGCCTGAGAGGATTGTATACGTGCCCTCGAAAGCCAAGACCGTAGGGGGTTACGGTAGTCCTGGTTGGAGGTTCGAAGGTCTTTTCACCAACCGTTATCTTCCAGTGGGCTTCTTTCACATCCTCTTCCGTCAGGGGTAAGGGTCTCACCCTGACAATCTTCTTATTCTTTACATGAACTATTACAGGCCCCCCTAAAGTGCACTGGGTGTATAACTCCTCTTCTGGGTCTCTGGGCTCTGCTGGTGGCTCTGGTGGTATAACCATGGTTGTCGTCCCCTCCTTTCTTGAATTCTTTCACTATTATTAACGCTCACCGTGAACGGGAAGGATGATGGCATTATTTTAATTACTGTAGTCTTTAAAGAGGTGGGAAGAACAACTCCAGCCAAAACTTCTCGATGTGACAGACGAAGCATCGAAACAGATAGCCTAAAGCCAGCATCTAACTTCAGCGGCCATGCATCCGAGTAAGTTCGTCACACCGGGTACACAGTACTCTGCAGTTAGATAAATCATCAGGTCCCCCTGGGACTATCTCGTAGGCGTGCCATTCGCCTTCACGAGTGAAAGTAACTGGACATCTTCCCACATGATGTGGAGCATTCAGGGCATTATGATGTAGCTCGCACTCACAACGTCCTCCTGACCTGGCGAAAGCTGCATCCTTTGTAGCCTCTGATAATGCCATAATCTTTCACCTCCTTTTGGTGGTTTAACGGGGCCATACCAGTTAGATTAACTCTTGAGGATTATAGAAGTATTCCGACCATAGTCTTTTTTACCACTTCGCTCCAATTTTGCTTTTTCCTTTCACATTGTGTCTTCGCCCGAAAACTTATGAGGGTTGCTGGTAAACTCTCTATAAAACTAACAAAGGCATCAATAACTGCTTTCCCATTTAGCAGCTCTGGTGCCCTTGTTCCTATCTATACTTCGTCACACTAACGCCAGAATATGCTCATCTTCGGACTATTTTAAACGTCGGATATGTAGTTTATACCTCTTTTACAACTTTGTCAATAGTGATAATTTGTGAAACAATAATCCAGAAAATAACCTTGCACAATTCATCTTGTTGTTTAACGTGAGGGGACGGTCTGACATCCGTTTGTGGGCTGTAAGGAAATTGCCAAAACAATGAATCGGGAGGGTTATCGGACCTCAACAGGCAGGAAATGGGGAAGAACTACCGTCTACAAAATCCTCTCTAATGAGGCATACAAGGGGACGTTAGTCTGGGGCGGTAGACCCGGGCACCCGGCATTACATAGTGGTGAACCACCAGTACGAATTGAAAACGCCTGGCCGGCTATAATTGATCCAGAAGTATTTGATACTGTTCAGCAAAAACTGGAGTCAAAGAGGCCGGAAGTTGTTCATCCTCGCATTGTACCTAGTTTTTACCTTCTGAGTGGCATCCTTTATTGTTCTTGCGGTCATGCCATGACCGGTCATAGTGCCAAGTCGAAGAAGCATTTCTACTATCTGTGTTCCGGCAAGCAAAAACGTGGAGGGGAAGCCTGCAATGCCCGGATGCTACCTAAAGAAAAGCTGGAAAAACTGGTAATCGACCAGCTCAAGGTAAGAGTTCTTACCGATGAAAACCTTGAAAAGCTTGTTGAACTTGTAAATGAGGAGTTAGTTTCAACTCACTCTACACTGCAAGGTAGAATGGACGACCTCGATGCTGAAATGAGAGACATAGATGCAAGATTATCTCGTCTCTATGATAGTCTCGAAACAGGTAAGCTCGAATTGGATGACCTGGCTCCAAGGATAAAGGAATCGAGGACCAGAAAGGAAGATACGAGTACAGCTTGAAGCTGATATGGTTATCCATGGCGTTCATAGGGTAGAGTCCTCTATAGTCAAAGCTTATGCCAGAGACCTGCATACCTTGCTTGAAGAATCGGAGATATCGGAGAGGAAGGCATTCCTGAAATCCTTTATTGAGAGCATTGTAGTGGATGGGGATAAAGTTAAAGTTAATTACAAGCTTCCACTACCTGATAAATCGAAAGATGAGTTTGCTTTGTCGGTTCTACCTATTGATACCCTTGGTGGACTAAAAGTAAACAAAGCGTGAACAAGAGTTTAACTGAAGTTACATACCGAGTATAATGTTAATAGTTCCCATGATAGCCAGGAAGTAAGTGCGAAGTGCTTGAATGATAGCTGTCGAAAACCTTACCAAGAAGTTTGGGGAAGTCACCGCGGTCGAGGGACTTACCTTCCAGGTTAAGGAAGGCGAGGTCTTTGGTTTTCTTGGACCGAACGGCGCCGGCAAGACTACCACCATCAGGATGCTTTGCTGCCTCATATCAAAGACCGGCGGGGAGGCCACAATAGGCGACTATCACATAGGCAAGGCAAATGATTCCTTGCAAATCAGGAAGATGATCGGGCTGGTCCCGGACAATGTTGGCCTTTACGATGATTTGACGGCCTTTGAAAATCTCGACTTTTACGGGAAGCTCTATGAATGTCCTGAAGGACCCAGGAGAGAAAACATCGAGAGGTTTCTCAAGATGCTAAATCTATGGGAAAGGAAAGACGCCCGGGCAGGCTCATTTTCTAAAGGGATGAAACAGAAACTGGCATTAGCTCGTGCCCTGGTTCACGAGCCAAAAATACTATTCATGGATGAGCCTACGGCCAACCTGGATCCTGAATCTTCGAAGACCGTCAGGGATTTCATCCTAGAAGTCAAGAAGCAAGGCAGGACCATTTTCCTCAACACCCATAATCTTGATGAGGCCCAGAGAATATGCGACCGCATAGGTGTAATAAAGACAAAACTGCTTACTGTCGGTACTCCTGAACAGCTGAGAGAGTCTCTCTCTAAGCCAAAAACAGAAATCAGGCTAGCTCAAGTAACAGAGGCTTTGGTCAGCGCTTTGAGAAAGATCGTTCCAAACAAGATCGAAGTCTCGGACGATAAGCTGATTATTGACGTTAATGATCCTGATAAAGAAAATCCGACTATCATTACGGCTATCACCTCAGCAGGAGGCCAGATCAGAGAAGTCACGCAAATTGTCCCGACGCTTGAAGATGTCTATTTGCAGATAGTGAAGGAAACAAAATGAGAATTTCGAAGGCTTGGATTGTCGCTGCCAAGGACATGAGGGTATTCCTGAGAAGGAAGTCCGCCATTATTTCATTGGTTCTATTCCCTCTTATCGTTAGCGTTGGTCTTCCTCTTGTACTCC
>CAYNFT010000083.1:0-8968 GCA_964396535.1 uncultured Dehalococcoidales bacterium
CCCCACGATATTTCTGAGGCTTGCTGGCAAGCTATATCTATCAAACGCAAAAAGGGCACCAGCAATCGCTATACCACTTAGCGATTCTGATGCCCTCATATGCATCATATTGTCTCTCCGGACCCTTTTTCTATTTACTGCCTTTAAGAGATGCCAGGCTTAGTATCCCATGGATTTCTTCAGCGCCTCGTCTATCCACATGTAGGTAGGGTAGTCAATCTGATTGTCGTAACCCATGGTGCCTTCACCATGGTAATTCTGCACCCAGGGCCACCACATGGTGTAAGAATAATAAAATGGGGTCCATACCTGGATGAATTGCTCGAGCATGTACGGCACCAACCCCTTCATCTCTCGGGCAACCACAGCATCATCCTTGCCAACGGCACCACTGATTATTTCGTAGGCTGTCCTGATACGCTCGCTATCGAAGAAGGCATGGTTGTCAAAACTCTCTATACGCCACTCAAGCAGCCTGAAGGGGAACGAAGTCATCAGATTGCCCCTTGAGATTCCTACCTCATGCTTTCTACCCCTCGAAAGACTACTGAACGTGCCACTTTCCAGCAATTGAATCTCCATGTCAACACCAATATCAATGAAATACCCTTTAATGATAGACAGGAAGTCCGCGATCGTGGCACTTCCGCAGACCACTTGGGTCTTAAAGCCATCGGGGTACCCGGCATCAGCCAGAAGCTGCCTCGCCTTTACGGGGTCAAAGCTAAAGGCCTCCTTGGCCAGGTCAGGCAGCTCCTCAAACGGGACGCTAAAAGGCTCAAATTCCGGTTCCGGTGTGTAGGGATAGCTGTATATGACACCGTTACCACCATAGAACTCCTCTAGTAGCTCCTCCCGGTTTACCGCCAGCGCCAGTGCCCGCCGCACATTAATGTCCTGGAAAGGCAGCTCCGGCTTGTCTATCCTGAAGGCTATGGACCTCGTCGCATAGCCTTCTCTATACTTTAAGTCGGGGCACTGTTTCATAAGAAACTCTGCGTCTTCCCAAGTGATAGCTGTATGCCTATCAAGCTTGCCTGTCCGTAGCGCTGCTAGCTGGGTAGATACGTCAGTTATGTACAGATGCTTAGCACCATCCAGATAGGGTAACTGGTTCTCCGGATGCAAGGGGTCATACTGCCAGTAGTTAGGGTTCCTTACGTAGGTTGATGAAGTAGCAGCAACATAATCCGTCAGCATAAATGGCCCTGTCCCAATAGAATTCCTCCAGTCCTTCATGTCGCCGTATGCCTCTACCACATCGGGGCAATTCATCCACAAAAAGTCACCGATTACCAGTATCATCAACCCATGCAACTGTGGAGCCTTGACTTCAACTGTGTACTTGTCAAGCGCCTTTATGGATGTTGGATTGTACCCCGATGTTGTATAAGCACCGTGAAGATAAGCCCCGGGAGAAGTGAACATCCGCTCTATGTTCCAGGCTGCGTCCTCGGCGGTAAACTCCCTGCCGTTTGCTGGCGGCTTATCGTGCCAGTGGACCCCTGGGCGGATATGATAGATGATGGTCTCGTCATCGGGAAACTCCCAGCTTTCAGCCAGCTCAACACGCCCAATAAAGCCATGCGTCCAGCTGGTTTCGCCGGTGCCTGCTGTCCCATTTGTCCAATCTCCTTCAATCAATTCTTCGACAGTAAGATAGAAGGTTTTACAATCCATCTGGAGACTATAAGCAGGGTCAAAGCCCTTCGGATCGGTAAATATCATGGTGTATGTCCCGCCGTATTTTGGCACTTCCGGAGGCAGCAGCCCCTCTTCCTCCTCTATCACCTCTTCCTCCACCTCTTCTTCCGTTACTACTACTTCCTCCTCCCCTACTGCCACCTCTTCCTCTTCTTCTGCCGGACCGCAGGATGCCATCACCAGGGATAATGCCATCAGGCAACTCACCACCAACCAGACAATCTTCTTCATTCTTGCTTAACCTCCTCAACTAATTTGATATGTTCGTGCCAATCAATCTCTTCTAAACGTCCTCACCTGTTCAATTATCGACTTTGACCGTCGCATTTACTTTGCTCTAATAACCACCTCCTTGGCTGGCCCTGCCGTTAAGGCCGATTATCCCCTAGCTCTAGATACGGCAGGGGTATGGTTAGAATTCAAGCTGATATGAACTGCTTATCCTCAGCACCCTGGTTTCCCTTGCTAGAGATAGCCCTCTTTACTTCGCTCTGTTTTTGACTGCCTCCTTTTCCGCTATTTCCCCCACCATATTTCTGAGGCTTGCTGGCAAGCTATATCTATCAAACGCAAAAAGGGCACCGGCAACCGCTGTGTATTATAGCAGTGCTGATGTCCTCATATGCATCATATTGTCTCTCCAGTTCACTTTTCTACACGTAGAACGAGAATATCTTATGAACTATACTCCAGTTTTGACAGTTTGTCAATAGTTCCTTATCTAGAAACCTGCTAGCTAGCAGAGTAGGCATTGATACCAAGAAATGCTACAATGAAAGCTGTAGCTTTGAATATTAAATAGAAAGCTGTTTGTTCTTAGTGAATTTACCCAGCTGCCCTATAGCTGGCTTCTTGGCCGATACTGGATGGCTTCAGCCAGTTGATGGGCTTTGATTATCTCGCTGTTTTCCAGGTCAGCGATAGTTCTGGCTAGTTTGAGTATGCGGTGAAAAGCACGGGCCGAGAGGTAAAGTTGCTTCATAGCCGCTTTCAGGAGGCTCTGGGCTGATTCTTCTACCTGGCAGAAATCCCTTACCTCGGTCGGCGTCATTTCGGCATTGCAGGCTAGTTTTGTTCCTTCAAATCGCTCACGCTGCAGGGAACGGGCAGCTATCACTCTGGACTGGACTTTCTCTGATTCCTCACCCAGCCTGTCGTCAGCTAGCTTTTCGTAGTCAATATGGGGCACCTCAACAAATATATCCACCCGGTCAATAAATGGCCCACTTATACGCCTCTGATACCGGGAAACCAGACTGGGAGGGCAGGTGCATTGCCTAAAAGGGTCGCCATAGTAGCCACAGGGACAGGGATTCATCGCTCCCACCAGCATAAAGTTTGCCGGGAAGCTTACGCTGCCCTGAGCCCGGCTGATGGTGATTACCTTGTCTTCCAGAGGTTGACGCAAGGTCTCAAGAAGTGAATGCCCAAACTCGGGGAGCTCATCAAGGAAGAGAACACCACGATGACTGAGACTTATTTCACCTGGTTTCGGCCAGTGTCCACCCCCCACCAGGCCAGCGTTTGAGATAGTGTAGTGAGGGGCACGGAAGGGTCGTTGTCTAATCAAAGGTATATCCGGGGGCAGCAGGCCGCTCACACTGTAAATTTTGGTAACCTCCAGAGCTTCCTCATTGGTCATTGGTGGTAGAATCGAGGGAAGCGAGCGTGATAGCAACGTTTTACCACTTCCCGGGGGGCCCATCATTACCACATTATGTCCTCCGGCAGCCGCTACCTCCAGCGCTCGCTTGACATGCTCCTGCCCTTTAATGTAAGCCAGGTCGGTAGCTGATGAAGCAGGCGGACTGTATTCATCAACTTCTTCAGGCGTATACTCAGGAGCCGGTATTTCTCCCCGAAGGTAGCTAATCAATTGAGGTAACGAGCTAATGGGGATGACTTTAGCCTCTTCGATTAAGGATGCTTCTTTAGCGTCGACTTCAGGCACAATGACAGTGGAGAATCCCTGCTCGCAAGCCAGGGCAACCATAGGCAGAACACCGTTGGTATGGCGCAGGCTACCGTCTAACGATAGCTCACCGAGAATTAGGCTTTGGGAAACATCGGCATAGACCTGCTCCGAACTGAGGAGAATACCCAGAGCTATGGGCAAATCATATGCCGGTCCCGCTTTTTTTAAGTCGGCAGGGGCAAGGTTAACTATGATGCGTTTCATCGGGAAGGTGCAGTCTGAGTTTCGAATGGCGGCTCTTACCCGCTCTCTTGCTTCCTGAACGGCGGTATCAGGTAAGCCGACAACAGTAAATGAGGGCAGGCCGGGAGAAATATCAGCCTCGACCTCAACAATAGCCCCCTCCAAACCCACTACAGCGCAGCTTATAACCTTGGCTAACATAATTCAGCTAACACTATATCACAAACCCATAAAAAGGTGGAATGAGGTAGTTATAATAAAGAGGTAGGCAATGTTAACATATTGCAGGTCGCAACAACTGATAGTGAAAGTAGTATTAAAATATTCTAACTTTAGTCCGGTTGTTGCAGGTTCGAGACCTTTACGGCCTACCACTCATATCAAAAGGTAGAACTCCAAATACTTCACTCTTTAAGTTGTTCGGCAGCATTGGAAAGGTGTAATCAACGGTAAAGTCATTTTCTCTCATCTCGATGCGAATGTTTAAAAATCAATGAAATATATCTTCTAGAAGAATTTTATTATTAATGTTTTATTATAAATGCTATTACGAAGCCAAGCATGACGAGATTCCCCAGTATACCAGCGGCTAAGCCGACAGGATTCTTCTGAGTTGCACGCCACGTTGACCAGCCTAAACCGGTGCCGAAAGTTGCTAGGAAAATTACTATTACCTCATGTATACCAACATTACCAGTGGGGGCCGCGATGTAAAGGATCAAGCTCAGTAGACCAAGCCCTGATAAGAACCAAGCTGATACTACCCTTTTGACCATAGCTTTAATCCTCCCGTTAGTCAGTTTTTGAATATGCATGTTCAAATCAAGTGCTTACTATTTTTTGCTTGACTGTTTCTACGAACCTGTCCGTGCTGCCGGAGCCATAGCGGTATTTCGGGAGGCGCCATTTCCTGAGGTCATTATTGTCTATGTCTGGCGCACGAATCTGGTAATAGCCATATATGAAAACTAAAGCTGACAAGATAACAAATAAAACGGCCAACCAAATAGCCACCGACCCCATAATAGGTATCTCATCAAAAAGGGTGATATCGGCTACAAGTGCATATATTGCTATAAAGATTAAAACACCACGTAGCAAGTTCCAGACACCCCCGTATTTCATAAACACAATAGACATTTGTTTATATTCCAAAGTACGGAAGTCAGGCGGACTTCCGATTCTCAGGCCAAACCTTAACAGCCGTTTGTTAGTAGCGAAGTAATCTGTACCAGCATTGTTGATCTTGCCAATTACAACTTCTTCTTCTGATAGATGTTCTGCAACAGAAGACGGTATATTTTTTATATTAACCATATACACTCCTTTCAATCGTACTTTGCCCTACCTCAAACCAAAAAAGGGCGTCAACCACCGCCATATTACTAGCTCTAGCGCCATCTCTCACGTATCGCCTTCTGGACTATCTCCTCTATAGTTTCCTCGGTTGTCTTAATTTGCTCATACTTCAGTTTTGCTAGCTCTTCGTTGTAGAAACGTTTGTATAATTGTGTTCCTTGTCTCCATCCACATAGCCAAACCATAGCCAGTCCGAAAACAGCGATTGGTGCTACTATCTCGAGCCCAATCTCCTGAAACGATAAGATTATGATAATAATTACAATAGCAAATAAGAACATGGCAATTTCAAGGTTCCACCTTGCAGCGCTGGCTCTGTCTTTTGCCCTCTGCATAGCCGTTTGTTCTATTTCTTGCTCTTCTTGTCCTTGGCTAATCTCTTCATTAACCTCAGAGTTTTTCATCGATTTTCCTGTTTTAGCAGTGTCACGAATCTGTAGTGCAAATAAACAAGGGCACCAGCTACTGCATGCTAATTTGCGGTTTTAGTGCCCTTGTTTCATCTTTTTACCTCCTAAGAAATCTAGAAGGCGGAGATGGTTAAGGTTATTTTACATATTGTTACTTGAGTTTAATTCCTCCCTTAGACTTTGTCAATACCCTGAATTGAGATTAACCCCTGCCTGAGTGGAATGTAGTTACGGCTTTGATGCAGCGGAGCGCCCTAACCTGTCTATCAGCCAGCCGGTGAGCAGGTCATGTAGCTCTTGGTGACATTCTCTGAGGAAGTGACCGCAGCCCTTGTATATCACCAGCTCCTTGGGCTCCCTGGCCAGCTCGTAGATGTCCCGCGAGCAGCGGGCAGGGAGATTCCGGTCTCGCTCCCCGTGAACCAGCAGGAGTGGCCTTGGTGACAACTCGTTCACCCGGTGTGCCCCGAAGGTCTGGCTGGAAAGCCCCACCACCGTATTTACCAGGGGGCTCATCGTTCCGGCCATTATGACCACCGCCCCGCCAAAGGAATGCCCAACAAGAGCAACATTATTCACCCCTCTCTGCTGGAGGAAACGGATTCCCACCTGCACATCAAGGACGCACTGGTTGAAATCTCCGGGAAAGCGATAGTTGAGCCGAAGCGAGCTGATACCCTCGTTGGGGAGCTCCTGACTAAGGGCCTCAAAAATGCCGAAGGAGGGGCCATCAAGCCCACCCAGGGCACCGCAGACCCAGACCACCCCACTGTCCCCCTCGGCGGGGTGGAATATACCCTCGATTTCACCACTCGAAGTGCCGAGTATGACACGGCTCCGGTCGCTGCCCAGGGGTAGAGTCTGCACCCCAATAAGTTCAAGTTTCGCTCTGTTATACACCCTTATCCGCCTATCGGATAGTGTTATTCCCGAAGTTTAAAGGTTAGTTTCTATTGCTGCTGCATTACCACGCAATGTTAGCAGAAAACACTCCCTTTAGATTAGCTCTAACAAAGTAAATAAATCAATTTATTAGGAACCTGTTTGGATGGATAAAAAATCCCCCGACTGTGTTAAAATACTAATTAAAGCAGCTCTAAAGAGGAGCTTCATCAATGATTCCCATCAGGTTAGCCCTACGCAATTTCATGCCCTACCGGGAAAATGTACCACCGCTTGATTTCACCGGCATTCATACTGCCAGCATCTGGGGTGAAAACGGCAACGGCAAGTCAGCTCTGATTGATGCCATTACCTGGGCATTGTGGGGGAAAACCAGAGCCAAGAGCGATGATGACCTGATTCACCTGGGACAGAGTGAAACGGAGGTGGAGTTTGACTTCGCCGTAGAAAAACAGACCTATCGCATTATACGCAAGCGCGCCAGACCCAAACGGCGGCGAGCATCGGGAAGGACTATTTTAGAATTTCAGATAGCCTCTGGGGACGGTTTCAGGTCAATAACAGGTAATAGCGTAACACAGACAGAGCAGGAAATTATCAAGGTGTTACATATGGACTACCCCACCTTCATTAACAGTGCCTTCCTGCGCCAGGGTCACGCCGATGAATTCACCCAGCAACCTCCGGTCAAGCGGAAAGAAGTGCTGGCCAGTATCCTGGGGCTTTCCCGCTACGACGAACTTGAGGAGCAGGCCAAAGAACTGGCCAGACAGCAGGAAATGGAGAAGGTGTCAGCCGAGAGTGCTATCAGAGATATTAGAGAAGAATTGGCTCAAAAGCCTATCTATGAAGCTGAACTTAAACGAGCGCAGTCTGAACTCTCGCAAATAGAAGCAGTATTGAAAGAAAGAGAAACCAGACTAAATGAACTGCGGCAGAAAAAAGAACTGCTGGAAAGTAAGCAGTCGCAATTAACCCAGCTAGAGAAGCACATGGCAGAGAGTGTCAGAACACTGGAGCTTCTGGATAACCAGGTTAAACAACTTCATTCTCGAATCAAAGAGTACGAGGAGTTAATAGCTCAGCGTTCTACTATAGAAGATGGTTATGCTCAGTATATCGAAACCAAAAAGCTAAATGATGAGCTCGACCAAAAACTTAGACTGGCCACGGCGCTAAATGAGCGCAAACACCGGCTGGAGATGGCTATTGTTCAGTCCAGTCAAGCGCTGCTACAAGAACATGCTCTGGTTGAAAACAAGATTGGCGAACTGGAGAGTAGCTTCCAAAAACTACCCCAGCTTAAAAACGAACTGCAGAAGGTCGATGCTGAATTAAGCCGGTTGGCTCAGGAAGAAGAAATACTCAATCAGAAAAGACAGACCAGCCAGAAACTGCGTACTAATGCCTACAGTCTGGAATCCGATAGAGCACGGCTGGAACAGGAGATAGCAGAGATAGGAGAAAAGCTCAGCCTCCTGTCAGCCCAAACCGGGGCTAAATGTCCTCTATGTGAAAGGGAGCTGGGCGAAGACCATCGCAGACTTATTGAGGAAAAGTATATAACGGAAAAACAACAGAAAACCAATTCCCTAAAAACAAAACAAGGTGAGCTAGCAGAAAAAGAAACGGAGCTCAAGTCAACAGAAAACGAAATATCCCAACTGGAAGTAAGCTTAAATCGGAGCAAAACTTCAGCACAGAATAGAGCTAGCCTCCTCAACCGGGAGATTGATGAAGTTGAAAAAGCCGGTAACCAGCTAGATGTAGAAAGAAGCAAACTTTCTCAAATCGAGGAGCGATTAGCCAGGAAAGACTTTGCTGCCAGTGACCAGGAGGCGCTACGCCAGCTTGAAGGTGAATTAGCCAAGCTTACCTACGATTCGCAACAGCACGAGCAGGTACGACATCGCCTGGCCGGTCTTGAACAATATGAAACCCCCAAGCGGAAGTTAGAAGACGCCGATAGGTTCATTAACCAGGAGAAAGAGTCTGCTTCCAGGGCTGAGCAGGCTGCTCAGGAACTGCGCCACAATCTGGAGGCTGACAGGCAAAAAAGAGAGGAGTTAACTACCGAACTCAGCGCACTTCCCCGGCTAGCCGGTGACGTATTCCAAGCTGAAGCAGAACACCAGAGGCTGAGCACCCGGCAAAAACAAGCCCAGGAAACGGTGGGCGGTGTAAAAGGAAAGCTACAGCGCTGTGCTGAACTGGAGATAAGGGCAAAGGAAAAGGAAAAGCTGCTCGCCCAGGCCTCAAAGGAAGAAACAATCTACCGGGAACTAGCCCAGGCTTTCGGGAAAAAGGGAATACAGGCCTGGCTCATTGAAATGGCGCTTCCAGAAATCGAAGTTGAAGCCAATAAATTACTGGGACGCATGACAGATAATAGAATGCATGTCAAAATTGAAACGCAGCGCGAAACGAAGAAGGG
>CAYNFT010000084.1:0-8556 GCA_964396535.1 uncultured Dehalococcoidales bacterium
AGGGGAAGGGGGAAAGAGATTTCTTAAGAGGGGCTTCGCCCCTCTTTAACTCCCCGTTGCTTTTATTTAAGGGGCTTCGCCCCTCTAGCTCTCCTTTCGTGTCTCTCTACTTCGAAGGAGGGGAGGAAGTAGTTATATGAGAGAGGCTTCACCTTTCTAAAACTCCCGTTTGGTAATTACTTAGTCTTTAACTCGCTCTTTACAATCTCCAAAAACCAGTAGCCATTATTAAATTTATGGTCGGTTTCCAGAATTTCCACCCTCTGTTTGAATAGAGGTCCATCAGTAACAAGGGTATGATACTCCCCGGCTTCACCACAAGGTGTGACTTCCTTCGTCTTTGCCAGTTCAGACAGATAGGCCAGAAAATCCAAATCCACCTTTTTCCCCAGCCATTCTTCACCAAACAGGTCAGCCTTAACCACAACAATAATTGCCTCAAATCCCAGCCCTATAAAATCGCTGAGTATCTTCTCCTGAGATAACCCCCAAAGGGGGAGGTGGGGTATAATGTCTGCCTGCCGGCATGTCCGCTCGACCCACTCTCTGTGCTCATCAAGGTCAATATCACCAAAGACACCACCCTCTATCCCCTCCTTCTTGAGGTCGAGGATGACATTGTTAAAGTCAGTCTCATAAGTAGGCATTGTTGACCGTCTCTGAACCAGTGGAATTCCTATTGCCTGCGACTGTTTCTTCAGTAAATCAGTAGAAAACCGATGAATCCACGACCACCTGCCATCCTCATCCATCATGTTTACTAAATAGCGCACTTCCAGACCGCTCTGAGCTGCCTGATAGCAGGCAAAGCAACTATCTTTTCCACCACTCCACGAAGTAAAAACCTGCTTCATGCTATAACTCCCGTTTCACATCGACCGGGCTTGAACTTACCAACAACATAATGCTAAAGACTATTGTCCATAATGACCAGGGCAAGCAAAAAAGTAGCTGTGGGATAGCACCACCACTCCATGTCCAAGGTATTTGCCAGAAAGCAATGATGAGAATACCAGCGATAAAGCTCAATAAACCCCATTTCAACTGTGATGCGGATATTGCTGCAGCACCAACGAGGAGAAGAGCCACGATAATGAAGAGACAGGAGACTACCGAAGCCACGTCATGCGGCAGGTCGATAGACCGCGGGAAGATACCCAGGGCAAAAATGGCTACTGAACTGATAATGAGACTGATAACACCAAACTGCCCCAGTCGGCTTAACAGGAGATTCTTCCTCAGACCGATGGCAAAGATAAGGCTGAAGATTCCTGTTAAAATAAGTCCCCAGTTAAACACTGCCGTTAGAGAACCTTCGACGCCGAGAACACTGATATTGTGTTCCGTCCAGCTGAACCATGGAGAATTATAGGTTACAACCAACAGCATGGTAAGAGCTATAAGCTGGGAGGTTATGCCACAGGCTCCCGCAATCTTTCTCAGCAAGGTGCCTATCCCCATATCAATCTGTCTCTTTTAAATGAGAGGTATCATTTAACAGGCTTAATATCACCCTTCGCGGGTATGTTTCAATTATACTCAACGAAGCATTATCGAAGCGAATCTGTGGCCAGTGACCCTGGTCTATACCTAATAAATCGCATACCAGCACCTTTAACACCCCACCATGCGAAACAACGAGGATTGTCTGCTCTTCTGCGTGTTTCTTCAGTCTTTCCAGAAACTTAATCGACCGCTCTATAAACTCCTTAAAACTCTCCCCGCCGGGAAAGCTCAGCTTCAGACTAAAGTTAGTAATCGATTCAGCCAGCTCAGGATAATGGCGACCAATCTCCTCAAAGGTCAAACCCTCAATATCACCATAGTTAATTTCCCTCAACTCAGGGCAGGTTACAATGTCCACTTCATGTCCGGAAGATACAACCTCGGCTGTAACTATAGCTCGTTTTAGGTCACTGCAATAAACAGCAGCAATCTTCTCATTTGCCAGACGTTCACGTAACATCTCAACCTGCTTATAGCCCGCCGCATTTAACTCGACATCACTATACCCGGCAAACCTCCGATTACTATTGTGTTCGGTAACACCGTGTCTCACCAGAAGCAATCTAGACAAATATCCCTCCTAACTAGGTCAAACAAGCCAATGGTTGTGAGCCAGCAGGCAAACAAGAATGAGAACACCAACCTCAGCCACCTCGTTGATAGCTCCGTAGGTATCGCCAGTAAGCCCGGAAAACTTCCGTTTGAGATAGGCTGCCACGATTACTATTATAACCCAGATGCCAAATGTTATGGCCAGGCCTGCCAGATAAAAATAGGCTAAATCGGCAAGCCAGGCTAAACCAGTGGCTAACATTAGGATTATAACTGTGGCTATAGTAAATCTTTGCCAGCTTGCACCCTGCTTGAATGCCTTTCCCAGACCTTCCGGTCTGGCATAGGGATAAGCAAAAATAGCATAGACCATCGCCCAGCGACTGACCACCGGCATAAGCACCAGGGTCATCATCAGTAAAGCCTCAGGTACGCTATTTAGTGAAACATATTTAAGTAGCAGCAGCAAAACGGCACCAACAATGCCAAAGGCACCAGCCCGACTATCACGCATTACCTCCCACCTATCTTCAACCGTCTTGTGGCCAGCTATGCCATCGCAGGTATCAACAAAGCCATCAAGGTGCAGGGCGCCAGTAATTATCACGAGAGAAACAAGCAACAGCCCATTAGTTATCGCTGAAGGCAAAAAGAGATTCAAAAGCCAGTTTAAACCGGCCAGGATGAGGCCAATAATAAGACCGACAACGGGGAAATAAACTACGGAGTGTCCAACTTCTTCCGGGCTTTCCTCACGCCGGGGAAGGAGGGGAATAATGGTCAGGAACCTGAGGGCGGCTAAGAAACTCAACTATCTAGCTCGCTCCTTTCCGATACTCCAGCTTCAGCAAAGGTGGACATCTCAGCCAGAACCCTGGTGGCGGTTTCACTCAGAAATATCCCCAGAGCAGCCCCCGTCCCTTCACCCAAACGCATGTCCAGCTCTAACAAGGGCTTGAGTCCCAGATGCTTAAGTAGCACCTTATGGCCAACTTCAGCGGAAAGATGAGCGGCAATGAGAAAGTTCTTCATTCTTGGTGACAGTGCTGTAGCAATTAAGGCAGCTGCCCCGGAGATGAAGCCATCGATAACCACCGGGATTCGGTGAGCCGCCGCTGCCAGCATCACCCCAGCCAACCCCCCAATCTCAAAGCCGCCCACCTTTGCCAGCACCTCCAGAGGCTTCTTAGGTTCGGGATGGTTCACTGCCAGAGCCCTATTTACTACTTCAATTTTATGGGCTAACTGCTCATCAGTTATGCCGGTGCCTCTACCAGTCACCTCAGCCGCCGGTCTCCCCGTCATAACGGCGCAGATAGCGCTACTGGGAGTGGTATTACCGATGCCCATATCACCGGTACCCACTATATCCAGACCTTTAGCTACCTCATTGTTCACTATTTCAACCCCGGTTTCGATTGCCTTGACTGCCTGTTCTCTGGTCATAGCTGGACCTAGAGCTATATTCTGAGTCCCGGAGGCAACTTTCTTGGATAGAATTTGAGGATGGGCTTCCATCTTACTGGCTACCCCCACGTCAACCACGATAATCCGTGCGCCCACCTGGCGGGCGATGACATTGATTCCAGCCCCACCACGGAGGAAATTATCAACCATCTGGGCAGTAACCTCTTGAGGCCAGTTACCCACCCCTTCAGCCACCACTCCGTGGTCTCCAGCCATGGTAATAACAGCCTTGTGCCTGAGCTGAGGTATCGGCTTACCCTGAATACCAGCCAGTTGAACTGATAATTCCTCAAGCCTGCCCAGGCTGCCCTGCGGCTTGGTCAACAAGTCCTGCCTGGCTAGGGCTTCAGCCATGGCTTTTTTATCCAGAGCCTTTATCATTTTAATTGTGTTAGATAGAAGTTCAGTCATCTATATCCCCATAGCAGATATTATCTTAGTCCTCCCGTCCTCATCACAGCTTCAAATCAAGTTCAATTCTTCTTGAGGAATTTGTTATTCCTTTACTCTCGCGGTAGCCTGTCAAATTTATTCAACTAATCTTAACGTCTCACCTGTTCTTTGTCTACCACACGAGGTAATAGCGGTAAGACAGTATCGAGATTGTTTATCAACCTCACCCCCTTGATTTGTATAACCCCATCCCCCTTTATCCCCCTTCCCCTACCGTAAAATAGTCACAAGGAGAGTCTAAGAGGGCGAAACCCCTTAAATAAAAAGTAAGGGGAGTTAGTGAGGGGCGAAGCCCCTCTTAAGAAATCTCTTTCCCCCTTCCCTTGTTAAGGGAAGGGGGTCAGGGGGATAGGTTATTAAACAACCTCTAGCATTCGGGATTGACAATAGTGCTACTATGGCTACAATTAGTTGTAGTTGGTTGTGAACTCGTAATAGTTAATAGGGGTGTTTTATAATGCAGACTAAGCAAAGGAGATAGAGAAGGGAGATAGAGAAGATGGAAGGTCCGCTTTCCGGCATAAGAGTACTGGCTATCGAAAACTACCTGGCAGGCCCGGTTGCCTCAATGACAATGGGCGATTTGGGGGCAGAAGTAATCAAGATTGAACCCGAAGAGGGCGATAAGAGCCGGCTTACCGTTGGGCCAAATCATAAAGGTGAGTCCAATCACTATTTAAGCTGGAACCGCAATAAGAAGAGTGTAGTCCTAGACGTCAGGACGCCCTCAGGCAAGGAAGCTCTCTATGACCTGGTCAAGGTATCAGATGTGGTTATAAATAACTTCAGGCCCGGGGCAATGGAAAGAATAGGCGCTGACCATGAGACACTCAAAAAGATTAACCCCAGGATAATCAGTGTCAATCTTAGCGGTATGGGACCTTCGGGACCCTACAGGGACCTGCCCGTGGTTGATAGTATCGCCGCCGGACTCAGCGGCCTGTTGAGCGTTACGGGAGAACCTGATGGACGCCCGGTAAGACCCGGGCCAGCCGTTTGTGACATCACCTGCGCTTTATATGGAGTTATCGCCACCATCAGTGCTCTTTACCAACGCGACAGAACCGGAGTAGGACAGAACATAGATGTCCCACTGCTGGCAGCAGGAGTAGCCCTCATGGGCTACCACATCAGCTATTATACCTGTTCCGGAGAAGTACCAAAGCCGCTGGGCTCAGGGTACCCATTCACCGCCCCCTTTGGAGCCTACAGGACAAAGGATAGCTGGATTGTCCTGGGTCCGTGCTGGCCCAGAATAGCCTATGCCATCGGCGCTGAATGGTTAATTGATGACCCGAGGTTTGCCCAAACCGAGGACAGACTCAAGAACAGGTTGGAACTTGATAAAGAAATAGAAAAGTACTTCCTCCAGGCAACAACCGAGGAGTGGTTAACAATCTTACGGATGAAGGACATAATATCAGGACCGTTGCAGACCGTAGACCAGACAACAGAAGACCCACAGGTGAACCACCTGAGCATGATACTCAATATTGAACACTCGCTTGGAGGGACAGTACGATTAGCAGGTAACCCCGTCATGATGCCATCTTTAAAGGGGGGGCATTTACCCCCACCCACCCTGGGGCAGCACACAAACGAGGTGCTAACCGACATTCTCGGCTATTCAGAAGACAGGATAAAGAAGATTAGAGAAGAACAGGAATCTCACGCTCAGGAAACAAGAAAGCACGTGCGTAAAGAGAAGTAAAAACTCAGCCTTTCACCAGCTTTTGACCGGCAAGAAAAGCCTGGCTCAAAGCATCAGGATGTCTGGCTATAGCCCCTTTTTCATCAATCCCAGGGAATAATAATTCTCCAGCATAGGCAATATCCAGGATTCTAAAGATGGTCTTTATCATGACCAGCGCCGGCTCAAATAAATCAGTAACCGTTCTACCACCAACAGAAATAAAGAACCCCTTCCTCTTCCGACCATCGCCTAAAGGTGGCACTTTAAGAACGTATTTCCTTGCCCACCGGGACTGGAAGCGGTCAATCATCGCCTTCATCTGGGCGGTTACTCCCGTAAATTGGATGGGTGAAGCCAACACTATTATGTCTGCCTGCTCGAACTCCTGATAGATAGTCTGCATATCATCCTTAATCTTACATTCCCCCTTCTCAAGACAGGCATCACAGTGCTGACATGGAGTAATTTTCAGGTTATTAAGGATAATAGTCTTGACCTCAGCACCCTTGCTGGCAGCACCTCTCATAACCTCAGCCAGCAGCATATCGGTATTACCACCCCGTCTCGGACTGCCAGCAATGCCAAGAACCTTCAATCTGTTCTCCAATAAACTATTGCTTAATTCCTGAAACGTCTTCCCGGTTTTTATCTGATGTTCAAGCTCAGGCTTACCCTGCTCATCATATTTTGCCCTTAATCATAACACAGCCTATTAAAGCCCTCAAACAGGCTTGAGAAACGTGATGATTTGATATAGAATACCAAGATAATTAAAATTTTACACAAATAGTCCCTTGCGCTATACTGTAGTCAGTAGGTTTAGCTACAACAGGACGGGTAATGAGTTATAGCGAGCTCATAGAGAAGGTTAAAGAGTATCTTCCACCGGAGAAGATAGTTATAGTTGAAGATGCTTATAACTATGCCGTGAAGGCTCATGAGGGTCAGGTGCGCAAATCAGGTGAGCCATACCTGGAGCACCCATTGCATGTTGCTTTGACCCTGGCTGAGCTTCAACTCGATAGCGGCGCTCTGGCTGCTGCTTTGCTCCATGATGTTCTCGAGAATTGTGGAATACCTATTTCGGAGATTGAAGCCAAGTTTGGCCCGGAGGTAGCTAAGTTAGTCGATGGCACCACCAAGCTGGGTAAGCTCTCCTTACAGGTGCCAAGGGAAGCAGCGCAACGAGGTGGTATAACAACTAGGGAGGAGCAGGCAGAGAACCTGAGGAAAATGCTAGTGGCTATGGCTGAAGACCTTCGTGTGGTGTTTATCAAGCTCGCTGACAGATTACATAATATGGAGACCCTGCATGCCCTACCAGCAGAGAAGCAGCGCAGTATTGCACAGGAGACTGCTGATGTATATGCTCCCCTGGCTCATCGTCTGGGAATATGGGAGCTCAAATGGCAGCTAGAGGATTTATCCTTCCGCTATCTGGAGCCACAGAAGTACGATCAGATTGACAAGCTTATTGCAGATCGGCGTACTCAGCGAGAAAGCTTTATCGACCAGGTGATTCAAACGCTAAGCCAGGAGTTTGAACGAGTTGGGCTGAATGCTGAGGTATCAGGTAGACCCAAACACTTCTATAGCATATACCAGAAAATGGAGAGATATTCCACGCTGGGTAAAGACTTTGATGATATACACGACCTTCTCGCCCTTCGGGTATTAGTTAATAGCGTATCTGATTGTTATACTGCTTTAGGTATCATCCACAACTTCTGGCACCCCTTACCTGAACAGTTTGACGATTTCATCGCCAATCCCAAATCCAACGGTTATCAATCTTTGCACACTACGGTAATGTATCAGGGTACAACCTCCCTAGAGATACAGATTCGCACCTACCAAATGCATCGTGTTGCCGAATTTGGGGTAGCTTCCCACTGGCGATACAAAGAGGGTGACAAGAAGGACATGCGCTTTGAAGAGAGGATAGGCTGGCTGCGCCAGTTAGTCGAATGGCACCGTGAATTAAGTGGAGCTGAAGAGTTCCTGGAATCAGTTAAGACAGACATATTCAATGACCAGGTTTTTGTCTATACCCCCAAAGGGGAGATAAAGGATTTGCCTAATGGGTCTACCCCTCTTGATTTCGCCTATCGAGTTCATACTGACCTAGGTCACCGTTGTATAGGAGCGAAGGTCAATGGTCGGCTGGTTCCGTTCAATTATCAGCTCAAGAATGGTGATGTTGTCGATATTATGTCAACTAAAGGGGAAAGGGGGCCAAGCCGGGATTGGCTGAATCCTGTACTAGGTTACGTTAAGACATCTCACGCTAGAGAAAAGATAAGGCAGTGGTTTAAGAAACAGGAACAGGCAGAAAATGTTGAGCGTGGTCGAGAGCTTTTAGATAAGATGATGAGGCAGTTAAACATAAAGTTCATGGAGAGGGAAAAGCTGGCCAAGCTGTTCAAGTTTGATAGTCTGGATGACTTCTATGTAGCTATCGGCTCCGGCGACATTACTACTCATCAGATCGCTTTGAAATTAGCCGCCCAGCAGCAACAGCCCAAGATAACCGCAGTTACTCCCCCTAAGCAAACAACATCAGCGGTTAAGGTTCGAGGGGTGGAGAACCTACTTACTCAGCTAGCTAAGTGTTGCCATCCTGTCCCGGGAGATAAAATCATTGGCTATATTACTCGCAGCCGAGGGGTAACTATCCACCGCCAGGATTGCCACAACGTGGTTAATGAAGATGAGAAGGACAGATTGATACCGGTGGAATGGGGAGAGACCGACTCGCTATATCCAGTCCAGATTCAGGTTCAGGCCCTGGATAGAGTTGGGCTGATGCGTGACATCTCTACCCTTGTAGCTGAGGAAAAAATTAATATCATTGCGGTAAGCCTGACCAACAATGATAACCAGAG
>CAYNFT010000085.1:0-8479 GCA_964396535.1 uncultured Dehalococcoidales bacterium
CCCAAGAAGAGGCCTTGACATAAACAGAACAAAGGGCTATTATTGGAAGCCAAGATAGTTGAGCCGGAGAGGCTTTTATGAAACGGTTCCGAATACTGGCAGTTGACGACGAAGAGCGGATTTTGAATTTCCTCACCTCTAAGCTGAAAGCTTCAGGATATGAGGTTCTGACCGCTAGCAATGGCCTTGAGGGTTTAGAGCAGGCTCAAGCTCAAGAGCCTGACCTGGTTGTGCTTGACCTTCTCATGCCAAAGGTGGACGGTCTGGAGATGCTTAAGGAGCTGCGTAGCTTTTCGGCTGTGCCGGTTATTATTCTCACTGCCAAAGGCACTGATGCCGACAGAATTAAGGGACTCCAACTGGGTGCCGATGACTACCTGCCGAAGCCCTTCAATCCGGATGAACTGGTCGCCCGCATTGAGGCAATCAAGCGCCGACTTGAGCCCGGCGAAACACGTAAAATCCCGGAGGTTTTTAGTTTGGGGCATATTACCATTGATTCTAAGAAGCATACCGTGCTTGTCAGTGGTGAGGAAAAATACTTGACCCGAATCGAGTGGCTTCTGCTCAGCCAGCTTATCAACAATGCCAGCCGCCTTATGCTTTATGAGGAGCTGCTCACCCGTGTCTGGGGTCCAGAATACCGCGATGATGTTCAACTCCTCCGAACGTGTATTAGTCGACTGAGAAGCAAGCTAGAAGACGACCCCACAAATCCAAAGTTGATTCGTACCATTTCCAGGACAGGCTATATTATGGACCAGCCCTAGGCCTGAATGGCTTTTAGAGTGCACACCTTCAAGACTCTACTGACATTCTAAGCCTTCCTTAGACACCACTCACTATAATGTCATAAATCTGTAACTTTTTCTCCTTTCATTTTATGACTTCGTTATTGCTAGCCCCATATTATTGTTGTTGTAGATACTTTCCAGTAGGCGATATACATGGTTAAGTGGAAGTACAGAAGCTGCCCTCGATGTGATGGCGATATATTTATCGATAGAGACCTGCATGGCTGGTTTGAACAGTGCCTTCAGTGCGGCTATGTACGCAACTTAGGAAACACGATTAAGTTAGGACAGCAGGAGGCTTTGAGTAAAAAGGAAAGGAGAGAAGGGTCAAGACTCTAAGTACAGGGTAGTAGCTGGCAATGAATAATAAGGCCTACATTCTGTTAGACATCGTAGATGGAAAGGCTGAACAGGTAGCCCAAGCGATACAGGGAATCTCCGGTGTAGTTACGGCAGACGCAGTAGAGGGACCCCCTGACGTCGTTATAGTGATGGAAGCACCAGACCGAGAGCAGTTAGCCGACCTGGTTAATCATGTCCTTATCCTAGCAGAACCAATGACTGAACACATCTGCCTGCTACCAGCTAGAGATAAATTTAATACTGCCAATGAGACAAAGCTCTCTCGACGGAGTAGAACTAATGAGATAACACAAAGTTCAAAGCGACTCCGTCTGGGCAGTAATGTCAGTTGCACATCCATAGAAAAAGGAGAGTAAAAAGTATGCTCGATGGAAAGCGGGTTGCCATTCTGGTAGAAGAGGACTTTGAGGACTCCGAACTTACCGAGCCACTGAGGGCAATGAAGAACGCCGGTGCCAAAGTAGTGATAATAGGCAGTGGTTCTAAGGAAACTTATAAAGGCAAAAGGGGTAATGCTACGGCAAGAGTTGATGCTACTGCTGATAAGGTCAAGACAGAAGATTTTGATGCCATTATCATACCCGGTGGCTATGCCCCTGATAAGATGCGCTTACACCAAGCCATGGTTGACTTTGTGAGAAAGGCATATAGCTCAGGTATATTGATAGCAGCCATTTGCCATGGTCCGCAGCTCCTTATCTCCGCTAAAATAGTTAAAGGACGTATAGTTACCTCCTGGCCTTCAGTGGCCATAGACCTTAGAAACGCAGGTGCGGAATGGGTCGATGCACCTGTAGTTCAGGATGGAAATCTGATAACATCGCGCAAGCCTGCCGACCTGCCGAAGTTCAACAGAGCAATAATCGAAGCTCTAAAAGACTAATCATGAACGGTTGAAAGATATGGTAATGGTCACTCTAAAACAATCAGCTAGGAATACGGCAATTATAGAATGTCTTAAGTTAAGTCCCTACTTTGCTGGATTTGATAACTGTGCTCTGGAGGGAATCAGCCGATTGATGATGGAACGGAAGGTAATGAAAAAAGAAATAATATGGCTGGAGCAAGAGCCTGCTAAAATGATTTACTTCGTATCATCAGGGCTAATCAAGTTATTCAAAACGTCAACCAGAGGAAAAGAGCAAATCCTTAGATTAGTCCGTCCTGGTGATTGTTTTGGCCATGCCGGTACATTCAATGGAGGCAGTAATCCTGAAAGCGCCCAAGCCTTGGTTGCTTCTGTACTTTACGGACTCACTAACAATGACCTTGAAGCTTTGCTTTGGGAGAATAGGCAACTTGCTATTAACACAATTAAGGCACTGGCGACAGAGATGCATCACTATATGTCTTTGGTCGAAGACCTTTCCCTGAGATACGCTAGCAGCCGATTAGCCAGGATGCTGCTTGAGCGCAGCAATAAAGACGCATACGATACCTCGCTTACTCAGGCAGATATGGCAGCTATGACCGGAACCGTACGAGAAGTAATTTGGAAGTTACTAAGAGCCTTCGAAGAGAAGGGAGTTATAACATACAATCGCCACAACAATATCATCATCAGGGACAGTGAGGCACTAAGAATAATGGCAAGTTCAGCATAGGTCAGAGGGGGGCATGATAAATACCAAACGGAGGGATTACGCTAATGAAATATGAAGCACGGTTTGTAAGACTACGTATATATAATTTGCTTATGGGATTTCTCCACTTGGCACAGGCTATTATTGTATTAATACTGAGTAATAATTTTACGCTACCAATTACAACATCGTTTCTAAGTTTCTTGCCTGAGACGGGCAAACTCTGGCCAGTTACTGATACAGCTATTAACCTGCCTTTGGGGCTGATGGTAGCCCTCTTTCTGCTCATATCAGCTGTTGCCCATTTCACCATCGTCTCACCTGGTGTATTCGGATGGTACGTGAATAACCTGAATAAAGGCATTAACTATGCTCGATGGTACGAGTATGCGTTCAGTGCATCTCTAATGATTGTACTTATCGGCATGCTGTGTGGTATCTATGACCTTGCTGCCCTGCTTATGGCATTTACGCTTACCACAGTCATGAACCTCTGCGGGCTGATGATGGAAGTACATAATCAGGACACTCTGCAAATAAACTGGACAGCATACATTATTGGATGTATAGCCGGTATAGTGCCGTGGGTTGCCATAGCTGTCTATTTCTTTGGCTCGCTCGCAACCGCTGAGGGCTCTGTTCCCACGTTTGTCTACTTTATTTTACCGACACTCTTCGTTTTCTTCTTCAGCTTCGCACTAAATATGGTGCTGCAATACAGGAAAATCGGACCATGGCGGGATTATCTCTTTGGCGAGAGGATGTATGTGCTGTTGAGCTTGGTTGCCAAGTCAGCACTGGCCTGGCAGGTTTTCGCTGGTACATTGCGACCAGTGTAGTAGAGAAGCCATTTCATGGTAGTTAAGGTCATTACCAACTGTACCTCTGATATAACTGCTCATTCATTAAGGAGGTGGTGTGCTTGTAATAATTAATGAAAAAGGCGAATTGAAGGTAAAAAGTAGTAAGTAAAGGAGGAAAACAATGGCTAAGGTAGCACGAGAAATGGTAGAACAGGCCGGAGTTAATGTTGGCGAACTTTTGGAGTTACTCGTGAATAATGCAGCTGCTGAGCTAACAACTTATTACTACTACACGATTCTTCGAGTGAATCTTATCGGGCTTGACGGTGAGACCATAAAGGAGATTGCTGAAACTGCACGGATAGAGGATCGCAACCACTTTGAAGCTCTGCTTCCTCGCATCTATGAACTTGGTGGCAAGTTGCCCGAGAGCATGGTTGATTTCCACAACTGCTCAGCCTGTCCACCAGCCAGCTTGCCCAAGGACCCTGCAGATACTAAAGCAATGCTCACGATACTTGTGGAAGCGGAAAGATGTGCAGTCAGGGGATACACGAACGTCTGCAACATCACTGCTGGCAAAGACCACCGCACCTACGATTTAGCCCAGGCTATTCTTAACGAAGAAGTGGAGCATGAATCATGGTTTTCCGAATTCCTTGGTGAGGGTCCGTCCGGCCACTTCCTGCGCCGTGGAGACACTTCTCCCTTTGTGTCTAAGTTTCTAAAATGATAACCCTGGTGTATGATATAGGAAAGCCCGGACTCATACCGGGCTTTCCTATAAAATTCTATACCACCCCTTTAATTGGATAGAAAGAGTTATGTATTTCTTTCAAGAACTTCATCCGGTGATACAGGCGCTTCTGGCAACCTGTTTTACCTGGGCAGTGACTGCTCTGGGAGCAGCTACCGTTTTTATGGCTAAGAACATAAGCCGCAGGGTGCTTGACACCATGCTTGGCTTCGCTGGCGGAGTCATGATTGCAGCCAGCTACTGGTCGCTGCTGGCTCCAGCAATCGAGATGTCGGAGGGCAAAGACATCCCGGCATGGGTTCCGGCTGTGGTGGGCTTTTTGCTTGGCGCAATATTCTTGCGTGGCATAGATAAGGTGTTACCTCATCTACATCTGGGTTTCCCTATTGCGGAAGCTGAGGGGATTAAGACAAGCTGGCAACGGAGTACCCTGCTCGTAATTGCCATAACTCTTCATAATATTCCTGAGGGGCTTGCCGTCGGAGTAGCCTTCGGTGCTCTTGCTGCCGGTCTACCTTCAGCTTCTTTCGGAGCCGCTGTTGCTCTGGCTATAGGCATAGGCATTCAGAACTTTCCGGAGGGCATGGCGGTTTCTATTCCTCTGCGCCGGGAAGGCATGTCTCGTCGGAAGAGCTTCTGGTACGGGCAATTGTCGGCAATTGTTGAGCCTGTTGCTGGTGTCATTGGTGCTGTTGCTGTTATTATTGCTCAGCCTATCCTGCCTTACGCTCTGGCTTTTGCTGCCGGTGCTATGATATTCGTTGTTATCGAGGAAGTAGTCCCGGAATCTCAACGCGGTGGTAACACGGATTTAGCTACAATGGGTGGCATTGTCGGTTTTGCCGTGATGATGCTGCTTGATGTCGCCTTTGGATAGCAGGTTATTATTGTGGCACGAGGGAGAGTGTTCACTAGAGAAGAACTAAAGAAGTATGACGGAAGCAATGGTATTGCCTATGTTGCTTACAGGGACAAAGTATATGACGTCTCCAATAGCTATCACTGGAGGACAGGTGTTCACCACGCCAGGCATCATGCTGGCTATGACCTTACTGACGCTCTAAAACAAGCCCCGCATAGTTTTGACCTGCTTCATAAGTTTCCAGTAATCGGCGAACTTGTCGAATCAGACTGAATTCAGAACTAGCCCTAGATTCACTTTTTCAGCGCAATTATTTAATTATGCACGGTTCCCCCACCCACCTTCAAAGGTCGCAACCGATGGGCTACTCTTGCCAGGCTACCCGTCTCTTACTCCGGAGAGAAACTCCAGCACAGCAGCGTTGAACTCTTCCGGTAGCTCCATTGGGGCAGCGTGACCCGTAGGCATGGTTACGAGCTTTGAATTGGCGAGCGCTTCGTGCGTCTGCCTACCTGGCTCTACACCTACAAGGGGGTCATTTTCCCCAACGATTATCAGGACGGGACACTTCACTTTGCTTAAGTCAGGTCGGCTGGCAATCCCGCCCAGTGACCGCATCATCCGACTTATACCTTCGGGCTGGTTTTGCAGCTTGATATTTATATACCTCTCAACTTCAGCAGGGTTCTTTGACTCAAAACCGGGAGAAAAAGCAGTAGTAGCCATCCTTTCGGCAAATGCCTTCATATCTTCTTTGCTCGATATCTCTGGCATTGGGCCCCGCTGCTGTGGTTCGCTTCGTGGAGAAGGCGGAGTCAAGCCGATAGGGCTGCTGGCAAGGACAAGCGCCTTTACCAGCTCAGGATGGTTCAATGCCAGTTCAAGAGCTATACGTCCTCCCATTGAGTAGCCAAGGAAGCAGGCATCCTGTACCCCTATCGCATTCATCAGTTGATAAACATCCTCGGCAAATAGGGATATCGAGTATTCCCCTTCCGGGCTTTCCGTTTTGCCGGCTCCTCTGACATCATAAGCAATCACCCGGTAGCTTTTTGAGAAAACGGGAAGCTGGTGATACCACATGTTAAGGTTTTCACCGGCACCGTGAATAAGGACAAGATTTTCCCCCTTTCCTTCAATTTCATAGTTCATCGAAATACCATTCGCCTTGATTTTCATATTGCCTCCTGTGGTTAATCTATACTGGCATCAGTGCCAGTAATCATAGAGATAGATGTTTTTACTAACCCCTCACCCTTTATCCCTCTCCCCTTATCAAGGGGAGAGGGATGAGAATTTCTTAAAGGGGCTTCGCCCCTTTTAATCCCCTTGCTAAACAGCCTTAAGATACTAACTTGCCGGTAGTGAAATTCTAGGGAAATGCTTATGGCCTGTCAACCACGGTGAATAGAGAAAATATCACCGCCAACTTGCATACTTTTCTAGATTGTTGTATACTTTAGCAAAAGAATAGGTAACCGGGGGTACCCTTGTGCGAGCAAGGGCCTAACTGGAGAGCAAGTCGGTGGAAATCCGATGCGGCCGCGCCGCTGTGATTGATGGATAAACCATCAAAAGTCAGAACGCCAGCCCCTGAATATCCTACAAGGCTCCGCGGGGGAGAAGTAGGAATTTTTGTTAAGTATTTATTTCCCCTCGGCTGTAGGAGGGGATTTTTATTTGCAAAAATTTACTAATTGGAGGTTAAAAAATGAAAACAAAACTTTTTCGGGTGGTAGTCTTCTGCCTGGTCCCAGTCGTGCTATTAAACCTTCTTGCATCATGTACGGCACCAGCCGAAGAAGCGGCACAGGCTCCGATTGAAGTTACGGACCAGATAGGCAGGGTAGTTAGATTAGAGAAAGTCCCCGAAAGGATTATTTCCCTTGCTCCAAGCAATACCGAGATACTGTTCGCTCTCGGGCTGGGCGATAAAGTAGTAGGCATAACGGAATACTGCGACTATCCGGCGGAGGCTAAGGAAAAAGAAAAGGTGGGCGGATATTCAGATGCTAATATTGAAAGGATAGTCGCCCTTGAGCCAGACCTGATATTAATTGAAGACATTCATACAGGCGAGGTTCTTCCAGCACTGGAGAACCTTGGTTTAACCGTTTTTACTATAGACCCCAGAAGCCTGAATGAGATTCTGGACTCCATCATCCTGATTGGAGAGATTACCGGTAAGGATGAGGAGGCTTCCCAACTGGTAGCCGAGATGCGAGACCGGATTAGTGCTGTAACCGACAAGACAAGCAACCTCACCGAGGCAGAAAGACCAAGGGTATTCTATGTTATATGGCATGACCCGTTGATGACAGTAGGCACAGATACCAGGATTCACGAGCTGATTGAAAAGGCAGGCGGGCAAAATATTATCCAGGACGCCGAAGGTTATCCAACAATTAGTCTGGAAACATTAGTCGAGGCAAATCCTCAGGTAATTATCGTCGGCAGCGGTATGGGGGAAGGAGCTGATTTGCCTTTCCAGTTTGCCAGCACCGAGCCAAGACTGGAGAATGTAGATGCCCGTATCAACGGCAGGGTATATGAAATACATACTGACCTGGTAGGTCGCCCCACGCCGAGGATGATTGACGGCCTTGAGCAGCTTGCTGAATTCATACACCCGGAGTTGTTTAAGTAGAACAACTGAAATCTAAGGTAGCAGGGATTTATTGACTATGCCTTCATATCAGGTCGCACCACCTCCTGTGGAGCCAGAGGTGCTGGTACGGTTCCCCAAACGAAGGAGCCGGGTATATGCCATTGCTGGGCTTCTGGTGGCATCCGTAGCGGTGATAGCGCTTGCCACCACAATCGGCAGCGTTAAGATACCTTTCCTTACTACCTGCCGTATTCTGTTTTCACAGTTACCTCTGGTCGACATAGCTCCTACCTGGACTGGCCCTATGGAGACCATAATTCTCGACATACGCTTGCCCAGGGTTATTATGGCCGGTCTTGTCGGCGCTGCCCTATCTATAGCCGGAGCTACCTATCAGGGGCTATTCCGCAACCCGCTGGCTGACCCTTACCTTATCGGCGCGGCTCAAGGAGCCGCCCTGGGTGCCGTCATTGGCTTCTTACTCCCATTCGACTGGCATGGAACCGGGTTTGGAATTATCCCCGTGCTTGCCTTCACCGGGGCAATACTTAGCATAGCTATTGTATATATTCTGGCTCGGGTAGGTAAAACCGTACCTGTAACCACTCTTATCCTGGCCGGTGTGGCTTTGGGAGCGCTGTGGGGCTCAATAGTCTCTTATCTAATCATCACCAGCGGAGAGAAGATACACGGAATTATATTTTGGCTT
>CAYNFT010000086.1:0-8228 GCA_964396535.1 uncultured Dehalococcoidales bacterium
AGTAGCTATAGATTCCAACGGCACCCAGAGGGATATTCTTCATTTCATCAGCACCCACTATATTTTTGACATCTTCGTAGCAAACAAAAATTTCCTCCAGGGTTGACCCGAATTGACCGACTGTATTGGGTAATTTACCATCCTCAAGCCACTGAGCGATATTCTTGCCTACCATGCCAGGAATCATCAGAGCCCGCCCCATACACACGGCCTTGGTAAAGGGGGCACCAAGGGCAAGAGCTTTGAATACACCATCTTCACTGCTGAAGCCACCGGCAAAAGCTATATCAGGTACTCTCTCACCTTTATCGGCTAACCTCTGGCAAAACTCATAAGCAGCAGAGTGCAGGTAGAGACTGGGCATGCCCCATTCCTCCATCATTCTCCAGGGACTCATACCGGTACCACCACCGGCGCCATCAATAGTAAGCAGGTCAATTTTAGCATTCGAACCCCACCTGATAGCCATAGCCAGCTCTCGCAGACTATAGGCACCTGTTTTCAGGGTAATACGCTTGAATCCTATGTCTCTGAGACGGTTGACCTCAGTGTAAAAACTCTCTTCATCAATAAAACCAAGACGGCTGTGGCGTTCAAATTCCTTGAGAGAGCCATCCTTAAAGGCTGTTTGGGCTAATGGATTTAAAGGGTCAGGCGTGACAATATAACCACGCTTCTGGAGTTCCAGTGCCCGTTCCAGACTGCTGACCTTGATTTCACCACCGATACACTTCGCACCCTGTCCCCATTTCAATTCTATTGTCTCCAGGCCATGCTTCTTATTGACGTATTCGGCGACACCGAGCCTGGTATCTTCTACATTCATCTGAACCAGGATTTCGCCATATCCCTGATGATAGCGCCGATAGATTTCAATTCGGCGGTCCATATCTGGTGCCGAAGTAACTTTACCCTTTGAATCAAGTTCAAGCCGGGGGTCAATACCACAAACATTCTCACCACAGACCAGTGTAACCCCGCTGATAGCAGCACCAACAGCGAAATGCTCCCAGTTCTTACGGGCTATCTCGGTGGAACCCAGAGCACCGGTAAAGATAGGTACCTTCATCCTGACTTTCCTGTCCCAGCCGTATTCCGTTTCTGTATTAACCGACGGGAAAGTAGCCGTATCGGGGTCGCCCACAATGCCAGGGGGAAGTCCCTCAGCACCGAGAGCGTATCCCTGGATGTTTAGATGAGAGTAATCAACAGGATAGTTCTTATCACCTCCGGCAGTGATTTCGCCAAAGGGACCGGGATAGATTAATTCCCGACCACGGAAGGTTGCCTTAAATACCTCACAGTTGCCCGTACAGCCGTCAACGCAACGGGAACACAGGCCACTTGAAGGAACCACACTTCTGGAACGATTGGCGGTTCTCGTGGCCTCATTCGCATTTGGTTGTTGCAGATTCATTATCTTGTACTCCTCCCTCTATATTTTTACTTCAATCCCCTTTTCTTTCAGGTATCTTTTAGCTTCAGGGATAGATATTTCCCCGAAGTGAAAGATTGATGCCGCCAAAACTGCTGATGCCTTACCGGTTACCACCGCCTCATAGAGGTGCTCCAGCTTACCAGCACCGCCCGAAGCGGTAACCGGGATGCTAACTGCCTCAGCTACCGCTCTGGTCATCTCCAAATCATAGCCTTCCTTTGTACCATCGGCATCTTTACTGGTGAGCAGAATCTCGCCGGCACCCAGCTGCTCCACCCGCTTTGCCCAGTCAACAATCTCAATACCAGTTCCCTCGTTCCCGCTCTTTACCACCACCTCCAGCCGGGGAAGACCGTTACCCGATGGATTCTTCCTGCCGTCAATAGCTACCACAAGCTTTTCGCTGCCAAATTCCCTGGCTGCCCTCTCTATAAGCTCAGGATTCTTGACGGCAGCCGTATTTATGGAGACCTTGTCCACACCGAGGTTGAACAATTCCTTCATATCCTCGATACTGCCGATACCACCACCTACGGCAAAGGGAACCGTAACTACCTCACATACCTTCTCAACCCAGTCAAACCGCGTCTTTCTATTCTCTACAGTGGCAAAGATATCAAGAAAGACGAGTTCATCAGCACCCTCACGACAGTAGGCAGTGGCAGCTTCTACCGGGTCCCGAGCATCCCTGAGATTGACAAACTTCACGCCTTTAACCACTCTTCCTTCCTTGATATCAAGACAGGGTATAATTTTTATCTCTCGCATATCTCCCCCCTATAAAAGCTCCTGAAATTTTACTAAGTCTTTATATTCAATTAAAGTACTCATTGCCTGATTTTCTGCTTCTATCCCTGCCTCCGCGGCAGCAGCAACCGGGGTAAGTCCGCCAAGGAGTATCATCCCCACTCTATTTAAACCCACTGAGATGCCGCACACCGTTTCACTGGGATTACCCATCGTAATTAGTCCACCCAACCCCACGTCCTGCAGCCCTCGGATAATTTCCTCTGCTAGAGGCTGGCACTGGGCGGGAAGTTCACGGAAATTCGCCAGTATCTTTCCCTCTCCTCCTCTAACTACACCCTGTACATCGGTCATCCTGGCACGGATAAATACCTCTGAAGGGTCCACGGTAGAACCAGAATAGTAAATAAGGTCGACAAAGCGTAACGGCTGTTTATCTCGCATCTGTAGCACTCCGCCGAATCTAGAGTCGATGGGAACGCCTGCTTTGAGTAAACTGCCATTGACAATCAGACTACAGACAGTAGCAAAACCTACCTTATCCTCAGGCACGAGCACCTCGCCTAAATTCTCACCCTCTGGTGCTACCGCCACCAAATCGCTGGCACAAAGGCCAACCTCAAAGGCTTCCTTCATTACATGAAGGGCTTTGGCAAATCTCTCTTTAGGAAAGAGGGAAATATTAACTGGCACCAGGCCGCTGCGACTTTTTAAATTAAAGGAGGTATGAAAAGCCAGCAATTCTATTTGCTCCAGCACAAAACCAACCTTATCGGTAACCAGAGCATTATTCAGTTCCTCTATGCCCAGAGGTGTGATTTCCCTGCCATCTCTTCTCTGTAAAGGACGGGTCAGCCCCCGTGCATCCATGAGCTTAAGGTGATACCTTACCGCTCGTTCTCCCAATTCCACCCCATATTCCTTTAATTTATTAGCGATCAATCTAGCCCCTAAAGGATGTGATGACTCATTTAGAATCTTAAGGATAGAAATAACCTTCCTCTCAACCTCGTAATTACCAGAACTAATCATTATTTCACCATAATTTGCAATCGGTAACCGTTTGCCTATTTTATCAATAATTACAGTTCTTGTCAATACCCCGAATTGCCCCATAATTACTGTCACTAAGATTATTTATCGCTGCTATTGCTGTCTACAAGGCGATATGCTATACTTTTAGCTAATTGATAGCTAGAAAGGGATACAAATTTGCCAGAAACCGTTACCGTTAAACAGCTTCTAGAAGCCGGGGCTCACTTTGGACATCAGACCAGCCGCTGGCACCCTCGCATGAAGAAATATATTTTCACCAAGCGTGAGGGCATTCATATCATTGACCTGGAGCAAACTGCCAGTATGCTGGACAAAGCCTGCGAGTTTATTAGTCAGGTGGCAGCTGAAGGGGGTAAAATCCTTTTTGTCGGCACCAAGAAGCAGGCTCAGGAGTCTGTAGAAGAAGCAGCCAAGCGCTGTAACATGTATTATGTCAACCAGCGCTGGATAGGAGGGGTGCTGACCAATTTTGCCACTATCCAGGCTCGTATCGACTACTTAGTCCGTTTGGAAGACCAGCAAGCCAGGGGAGAATTTAATCGCCTACCCAAAAAGGAAGCCTTAAAACTTGAGAAAGAAATCGCACGCCTAAATAGACAAATGGGTGGCATCAAAGAGATGACTAGCCTACCAGCTGCTATATTCATTATTGACCCACCAAAGGAAAGAATCGCTCTAGCTGAAGCCAGGCGGGTAGGAATACCTGTTGTGGCTATAGCAGATACCAGTTGTAACCCTGACGAGATAGACTACCCTATCCCAGCTAATGATGATGCTATTAGAGCCATCAGGCTCATATGCAATAAAATTGCCGATGCAGTTATTGAAGGCACACCTAGCCAGGCTCCGATTCCAACGGAGGAAGGAGAGGAAGGGAGTCTTGGGGAAGCTAAAGTTACAGAAACTACCGAGCCTCTTGTTTTCACTCCTGATGATGAGTAAATAAGGAGGAAAGGTTGAAAATCCCAACAGATAAGCTAAAGGAACTTAGAGAGCAGTCTGGAGCTGGCATTATGGCATGCCGGAACGCCCTCCTTGAAGCAGAGCAAGATATGGAAAAGGCTCTCGAGATTCTAAAGGAGCAGAACCTTTTTATAGCGGAGAGAAAAAGCGAGCGCGCAACTCTCCAAGGGCTCGTTGAAGCCTATGTCCATACCGGAGGGCGCATTGGAGCTATAATTGAGGTGAACTGCGAAACTGATTTTGTCGCCCGGACTGATGAATTCAAGGAACTAGCCCACTACCTGGCAATGCAAGTAGCTGCCATGTCTCCTCAATTCATCTCACCAGAGGAAGCCCCGGAGGAAGCCGACGTAGAAGTTCAGACAGATTGCCTTCTTCTACAGCCTTACATTAAGAACCCTAATATGACTGTTCAAGACCTTATCAACGAAACTATCGCCAAAGTAAGAGAGAATATCAAGGTAAGCAGATTCGCTAGATTCGAGCTAGGGGAGCAGTAAATCCTATTAAGAAGGCATTAGAAGAACAGTAATGGTTACTACCAAGTATAAGCGTGTTTTGCTCAAGCTCAGTGGTGAGGCTTTTAGCGGTGAAGAAGATTATGGTATTGATACCTCCACCCTAAGGAAGGGTGCCAAGCAGATTAAGCACGTGATGGAAATGGGGGTAGGTGTAGCTGTTGTCGTTGGTGGCGGTAACATCTGGCGTGGGGCTAAGGCGGAAAAGGACGGAATAGATAGGGTCACCGCTGACTACGCTGGGATGCTAGCTACAGTGATAAATGCCCTTGCTCTCCAGGACATACTGGAAAAAGAGGGAGTAATTACCAGAACCCAAACAGCCATTAATATCCAGCAGGTTGCGGAGCCTTATATTAGGCGCCGTGCCATTCGTCATCTGGAGAAAGGCAGAACAGTTATCTTTGCCGCTGGCACGGGTAATCCATATATGACAACTGATACCGCCGCTGCGCTACGGGCTATCGAGATTGGAGCCGAGGTGCTGCTCAAAGCCACCCACGATGTTGACGGCATATATAGTGAAGACCCCCTGAAAAATCCTAACGCCAAGAAGTTTGACAAACTAACATACCTTGAAGCTTTAAATATGCGTTTGGATGTAATGGATGCCACTGCTCTTTCACTATGCCTAGAAAACAAGTTACCCATAATTGTTTTCGACCTCCAAGCTCCGCGTAGTATAGAAAGGGCAGTCCTCGGCGAACCTATCGGCACTATAGTATCCAGCGAGTAGAGAAATGGCTAGCGAGACTTTACAGAATATTGAAGAAAAGATGCAGAAGACAGCCGAGGGTTTGAAGAAGGAATTAGCCACTATCCGCACTGGACGTGCCACACCCACCTTAATAGAACATATCAAAGTAGACTACGCTGGGGTAGCTACTCCACTTAATCAAGTCGCTGGCATTTCTGTGCCTGATGCAAGACTCCTCGTCATCCAACCCTGGGATAAAAGCAGCATACGTAATATAGAGAAGGCTATCCTGACATCTGACCTTGGGCTAAATCCAGTGAGTGATGGTAATGTAATCCGAATAAATATCCCACTACTCTCCGAGGAGCGACGACGGGAGCTAATTAAGGTAGTACGCAGGAGAGTTGAAGAAAGAAGAGTAACAGTACGCAACCTGAGGCGTGAAGCTATGAATGAACTGAAAGAACTGGAGAGAGATAAAGATATATCACAGGATGAAAATAAGCGTACCTTAGACCAGTTACAAAAGCTTACTGATATCTTCATAGCCAGTATCGAGCAAACGGGACAGGATAAAGAAGCAGAGCTAATGCAGGTCTAGTCCTGATTAGAATGGCAAAATGATGGCTACCACATCAACTATAAAAAAATTTGCCCAGCTCCCCAACCATATAGCTATTGTGCCCGATGGTAATGGTAGGTGGGCAGAACGGCGTGGGCTACCCAGACTTGATGGCCACCAGGTTGGAGCAGAAAACATGCACCGCATGGTTCAATACCTCAACGAATACCCAATAAAATATGTAACGCTTTACGGTTTCTCCACAGAAAACTGGAGCCGTCCGGAGGAAGAGGTGAAGGGTTTGTTCCAGCTACTAACGGAGTTCATAGAAAAAACTGCCTCTGAAATTCATCAGAAAGGCATCAAGCTCCGTCACCTTGGGCGGCTTGATGAACTCCCAGAAGGTTTACAGCTAGCAATAAATGAAGCCGTAGAATTAACTAAAAACAATACCAGGATGACACTCAGTGTTGCCTTTAACTATGGGGGACGCACTGAAATCATAGACGCAGTGCGCCATCTCGTAGCTGAAGGCGTTGCTCCTCAAAATATAGACGAGGAGCTGTTTGCTAGCTATCTTTATACTGCCGGTTTACCTGATGTTGACCTGCTAATTCGCACTGGCGATGAGACCCGCCTTAGTAATTTCCTGATATGGCAAACAACCTACAGTGAATACCACTTCACCAAAGTCCTGTGGCCTGACTTTGGCAAGAAAGATATAGACAAAGCGCTACTATCCTATAGCCGGAGACGAAGGCGCTTTGGTGGGCTATAGTCCCAGTTAATAGTAATGCTCAAGAAAAGGGTCATAACCGCACTGTGGGGTATTCCTCTCATAATTGCCGCCGTCTGGTTTGAGAAGCCATTACCCTGGTTTACTGTATTGATAGCTGTCTGGGGGGTATTGGCTGTCTTTGAATTCTACCGGCTGGTGGCTGCCTCTAATGTGCCACCACTCACCTACTTCGGACTGGTCTGGACCCTCCTCTTCATCCTTAGTCGCAATTCAGATTTGCTATCTGTCCTTGAACCTCACTTTGACCTTAGCCTGCTTATGCCGCTTCTATTAACCTCATCATTGGTACTACCTCTAATCTGGCTCCTCACGCTCTTGCAGAAGGAGGGAGCTTTTGCCAGCTGGGTATGGACAGTAGCTGGTATTCTCTATGTAGGGTGGCTACTAGGTTATCTGGTGGCACTAAGAGACCTGGATGATGGCAGAAATTGGGTATTCTTTGCCCTATTCATTACCTTTGCTTCTGACACGGCCGCCTTTTTCACTGGTAGAGCACTGGGTCGGCATAAACTTGCTCCGCATATCAGTCCGGGCAAGACCTGGGAAGGAGCCACTGGTGGAATCCTTGGCGCTGTCATTGTTAGCCTGTTCTTCATTCTACCCACACCACTCTCCCTCCCTCTTACCTGGTGGCAGGCAGCACTTCTGGGCTTACTGGTCAGCATCTTTGGTCAGCTTGGCGACCTTGCCGAGTCCCTATTCAAACGTAATATGGGAGTAAAAGATTCAGGCAGCCTAATCCCGGGGCATGGCGGGTTCCTTGACCGCATGGACAGCATTGTCTTCGCTGGCATAGTGGTATACTATTATGTTGTATGGGTAATACAATAAAGCAATTAGCTATCCTGGGTTCGACCGGCTCAATAGGACAGCAGACGCTTGAGGTGGTCCGTGCCCTACCCCATCGGTTTCAGGTAGTGGGGTTGGCGGCCGGGAAGAACACAAACTTACTTACCAAACAAATCAATGAATTCAAACCGAGATTCGTCTATCATCAAGGAAAAGGGGGGCAGCTTCCTCAGGTCAGTGCCGATTATGAACTGCTTTCGCTGGAAGACATTGCCTGCCATACTCAGGTTGACACTGTTGTTATAGCTACTTCAGGAAAAGCAGGACTGAACGCAACACTGGCTGCGGTCAGAGCCGGCAAAAATGTTGCCCTGGCCAATAAGGAATCATTGGTCATGGCTGGAGAGATTATCACCAGTGAGGCTAAGCTAAATGCTGCCCGGATTCTGCCCATTGATAGCGAGCATAGCGCTATATGGCAGTGCCTGAGAGGTGAGACACTGCCGGCAGCCCGGCTGATTCTGACTGCCTCAGGAGGGCCATTCCGCGGTTACTCACCAGCACAGCTAAACAAGGTTACCGCTGAGCAGGCTCTGAAACACCCCTCATGGCAGATGGGAAGAAAGGTTACTATTGATTCAGCTACCCTGATGAACAAG
>CAYNFT010000087.1:0-8159 GCA_964396535.1 uncultured Dehalococcoidales bacterium
GGTATTACCTCGGTATCTGTTTCAGAAACAAAATTATGCCCCTCACTGGTTAGCTGGTTTCTTAACTCCTGGAAATTACTTATTACCCCATTGTGCACTACGGCAATGTTGCCGGTACAATCAAGGTGCGGATGAGCATTAACTAAAGACGGGGCACCGTGAGTTGCCCACCTGGTATGACCGATACCTGTCGTCCCTTCGAACCTTGGTGATGTTTTTCCCAACGCCTCCACCCTGACCGCATCCTTATACACCTCAACACCACCGCCAGCCACAGCTATACCGCAGGAATCGTAACCCCTGTACTCCAGCTTGCCCAAACAATTAAACAGTATGGATTGAGCTTGTTTATCGCCAATATAACCTATTATGCCGCACATAATTTAGACTTCCCAGCAAAACTTCCCACCTATTCAGGTCACCTTTAATCTCCGCTGAAAAACCCAATTTTTCAGCAGTCTCTATAATACAAGGCTCTTATCCGGTAGCTTGCCACTAATCAGCTTCATCGATTGGATTCGGCTATGGTTACCTATAACAACGCCAGGCTGTGCTACCACGCTACTTCCTAGATTACAACCTACACCAAGCATCGCCCCTACCTTTACTAGATGGTATTCACCATTAGCCCTGACTTCAGCTTCACCACTACAGGCAGTGAAGTGCCCTTCTATAACACAGCCATCATCAATAACCGAATCCTGCACAATAGAAGCAGATCCAATACTAACATCAGCTCCTATAACACTGTTCTTGATTTCACTGAACGGTGAAATAACCACATTGTCGCCTATACTGGTAGCCGGTGAAATGTACACATTGGGGCCTATGTCGCAATTTCCCCCGATAACTACCGGGCCAACTATATAGGAATTCGAGCGTATCACCGTGTCCTCCCCTATTGATACCAGTCCTTTTACTGAAGCGCCCGCCTCAATAGTACCCCCCAGGTGAGCCGGGATTCGGCGAAGAATAGCATCGTTAAGGCTTAAAATATCCCACGGATAGACAACATCAAGCCAGGTACCATCTGTTTCCTGAGCACTAATAGCATAGCCCTCAGCCAGCATGCTATTTAAGACATCAGGAATACCCAGCCCAGCATCAGCAAAATTAAAAATCTCTCTGGTAAAGGCATAAATGCCGGTATTAACTATATTACTCTCAGCTTCATCAGGCTTTTCTACTATATTTCGCACTGCATCTCCTTCAGTGGCCACCACCCCATATCTAGTCGTGTTATCTACCTTCTTCACCAGTATAGCATTTGGTTTTACAGTAACAAACTGAGCAATAGTATCAGCTTCAATCAGGTTATCCCCAGGTAGAACCAGAAATTCATTCTCGACTGCATCTTTAGCTTGTATCAAAGCATGAGCTGTCCCCAATTGTCTTTCTTGTGTTATGTAAACTATTTTAACACCAAACTGTTCTCCGTCACCCATATAATCAAATATCTGCTCCCGCCTATAGCCAACCACAACAATAATATTGCGGATGCCATTCTGAGCTAGTGACTCAATCACATACTGCAATATTGGTTTACCGGCTATAGAAAGCATTGTCTTTGGCTTGGTAACGGTAAATGGTCTGAGCCTCTGTCCTTCACCGGCAGCCAGAATAACAGCCTGTTTCATCGCTTAACCCCACCTTGAATAAAAATACTCGGCTCTTTTACAGCTATTTCGTAATCCTGTCTGACAACGCATGAGCTTGGTATACTTAAGGAATTCCTTTTGATTTAATGGCAAATATTGCCTCCTCCGTCCTTAATTCGGCATCTGTAGACCCTTCTTCAAGGCTTAATTCTGCTTTTTCAACCAGTTCACGCAATTGAGAATCAAATTTCCCCCATACCTTTACAAAATCAAGATAGCCACCATATAAGTATCTATCCAATCTGAACCTCAGCTTTTCCAGATGAGGCATCGTTTTATAAGAAGCAATTTGGGCCAGCATTTTAGGCTTTTCTACTGATAACCTTCCCCTGATATTAAATAAAACATTAGTCATCTGTAATGTTTCAAAAATACAATCGAAAGTTAAATTCTCAATAATCATTCTTATTTCATCAATCATCTGGTCTTCTGCTGGAGCTTCAAATTCTCCTGATTGCCATCGCTGATAAAGCGGCGCTTCCTCAAGGACGGTTAAACTTCTCACTCTAACTTCGGTTGGCTTTATTTCATTCAAAACTCTAATCGTTTCTGCAACATGTTTTTCTGCTAGACCCCCATCTTTACCGGCTAAGCCGGGCATTATAAAGGCGGCCAAGTTTATTCCAGCTTTCATTACTTTTTGGCCACCCTCAATGTGTTCTGTAGCGGTTACGCCCTTTTGCATAAATTCAAGTACTTCGTCGCATCCTGATTCTATGCCAACAAAAAGCCAGGAAAGACCAGCTTCTTTCAGTTCTTCCAGCTCTTCGAGGGATCTTTGAGCACAGGTTTTTGACCTAGCGTACGAAGTGATTATCTCAATTGTTGGAAAAGTTTCTTTTAAGTATCCCATTATTTCAATTAACTCCCGCGGTCTCAGAATCAAAGAGTTAGCATCCTGCAAAAACACCCTTCTCTTGCCACGAACGAGCCAATTAACCACATTGCTGAGGCTTAGTCTAGCATTATAATTCTCAGTAGTTAGACCATAATCCTCTTTTCCATAAATTTCTGGATAGCTCGAGATAACCAGCGTGTATATTACGTCTGGCCTCATAATCCTGGGCCAGCCAGCTTCCTCGCATGTTATTCCTATTAACTTTTCGATTCGTTTTACGGTATCAATATCCCCTTTGATTTCAGGAACATTTCGGTAGCCAAATTTCTTGTTTTTGTAAGTCCGACAAAACAAACATCTGTTCCAAGGACAGTTCCGGGTTCCTCTCAATATCAGTGCTTCTCCCTCGCCTATTGGTCCCATTGGTCCTATGTCAATGGTATAATCTTCAGCTCTTTTTGTCTCTGTAGTACTTCTCATTTCAAAATATCTTGGAACCCGGTGAAATAATCCCGTGGGCTATAGCTCCTGGCCCAATTTTAGCATCATTGCCAATCATGCAACCTACGTTAATACAGGCATTAATCCCTGTTTTAACATTGTCTCCCATTATGACTCCCAGTTTGCGTCTACTGGTGTTCCTACCAGCTACCGTTATATCCTGCTCATCAAGCCTGAGATTGGCAATCTTGGTACCGGCACCTAAATTGCACCCTTCGCCGATAATACTGTCTCCCACATAGTTATGGTGGGGGGCATCGCTGTTGTTCATAATTATAGAGTTCTTGACCTCAACAGCCGCACCTATATGGCAACCATCACCGATAGAGGTATGAGGGCGAATATAGCAGTTGGGACCAATAGCACAATCCTGCCCAATCACCACCGGGCCAACTATATAGGAGCCTGACCTCACAACGGTACCCTTCCCGATACAAACTGCGCCCTTGATTACCGCATTCTCTTCCACCTCACCCAGGCTCTGTGATTCAATCCTTGCCAATAAGGATTCATTAGCTAATAGCAGGTCCCAAGGATAGCTAGTATCAAGCCAGTAGTCAATCTTCTGATATGAAACATGGTTTCCCTGGTCAATCATCAATTGCAGGGAATCAGTTATCTCATACTCCCCCCTGGGTGATGTTGGAGTCTGAGATATGGCAGCAAATATATCCGGGGTGAACAGATAGACACCAGCGTTAGCCAGATTGGAGGGGGGCTTCCCCACCTTCTCATAAATGCGAACTACCTTGTCTTTACTTATTTCAACGAGGCCTAAATCCTCTGTATCCTCAACCTCAAATAAACTCATGGTACTATTCTTCCCACTCGTTAAGTTTCTAATATCCTTTTGGTTAACAATAATATCCCCGTTCATCATCAAGAAGCTTCCATCTACTAAGTCTTCAACCATCCTGAGCGCATCAGCCGTACCCAATTGCTTACGCTGGGTACAATAGTTTACGCTTACTCCCCACTTGTCACCATTGCCAAAATAATTGCGTATCTGCTCATCGTGATAGCCAACAATGAAGATAAATTCTCTAATACCAGCCTTCTCAGCCTCAATAAGCAAATGCTCCAGAATAGGCTTATTGGCAATCGGTAGCATCACCTTAGGCCTGGTATAGGTAAGAGGACGCATTCGGTTCCCTTCACCGGCGGCTAAAATAACTGCCTTCATCTTATCCCTCTTTGCCTCCCTTCATGCAATCCTCGATTGCTTTAACACCGCTATCATATAGACGCTGTAACTGCACATCGTTCTTTGCCTCAGCCGTTACCCTAATCTTGGGCTCAGTACCCGAGGCTCTAATCAGCAGCCAGCCATCTTCAAAGTTCAGTTTAATACCATCTACAGTATTTACCGATAATGGCTTCATGGCCAGGAGCCGCTTTTCCAAATCGGGCATCTCTACCCCCTCACTACCGACATTACCTCGGAGAAGGGGGTACTGGGGTATGCTGTCAACTAATTGGGATAACTTTTGCTCACTGGCTATAGCTACCAGCCGGGCGGCGGCATAAATGCCATCGGGACACAAGGAGTTATTCGGGAAGACCCAGCATCCTGACGGTTCACCACCAAAATCGCCGCCTTTTTTCAGTTCCTCAGAAACATAGGTATCGCCAACCGGGGTTCGGGTAACAGCGAAAGCCATTTCATCGATCACCATAGAAGCGTCGATAGTGGTAACGACTTCTTTTGCCCCCGCCTGCTGAGCGAAAAGCACCAGAAGCTTATCTCCGGGTATGAACCTGCCCCTATCATCCACTGCCATCATCCGGTCAGCATCCCCATCATGGGCAATGCCTAAATCAGCACCAAACTCCCTTGTTGCCCGTATCAGGTCCCCAAGATTGGCCTCTGTTGGCTCAACAGCACGGGGAAAGAAACCGGTGGGGAAACAATTCAGAGCTACAACTTCACAGCCCAGCCTTTTTAATAAATCGGGAGTAATCACGGAAGCAGCACCACAACCACAGTCCAACACCACCTTGAGTTCTGATGCACTGGGAAAATCCTTCAGTATATGCTCGATATGTGTCTCGACAGCTCCATAAAGAATGCTGCTGTGCTTAATCTCACTCCACCGGGTAGCAGAAAGGGAGTCATTCAAAATCATGTCTTCTATCTGCTCCTGCTGGTTAGCATCGAAAGCTGAGCCGTCCGGGTTCAAAAGCTTGATACCGTTATATTCAGGAGGGTTATGCGAGGCGGTAATCATTGCCCCAGCCTGAAATTCTCTACCAGCTAAAGCAAGCGTTGGCGTAGGAAGTACTCCAACATCACAACACCTGGCACCAGCGGCCAGTACTCCTGAAATAAAGGCATGTTTCACGGTATCGTTGGAAGTCCGGGTGTCACAGCCTACCACCACGCTGTCATAAACCTCCCCCACCGCCATTCCAACCTTCAAGGCCAACTCAACCAGGTTCCTGTCAGCAACCCTTCGTATTCCAGATGTGCCAAATAACTTCATCTTGCGCTGATTGTAACCCTCGCCGATTTAGATGTCAATTTGCCAACAAACAAAAATATAAATAACAGCTTAAATTGTCAACTTCACTGAATATCCACCCAAAGGGGAAAATTCCAGTAAGCCCTCCTGTTTCTCCCCATATAAATAACAATTCCACCTTTGTCGGTGGTATTCAAGTTTTAAGTATAATCCAACCCATCGATAAAGACAACAATTGCGAATGTTTAGTAACCTCACAATTGAGGTTTTTTCCTTTGACCGCAAGGTGGTTTGATGATAGAATTAATCAAAGAGCTTGCTGATTAGCTAAGGAGAATTATCAATGTCAGGACATTCCAAGTGGGCTTCAATCAAGCATCAAAAGGGAGTGGCTGACGCCAGGCGGGGGCAGCTTTTTACCAAGCTCACCCGAGAAATTATTGTAGCGGTGCGCCAGGGGGGGAGTAATCCCGACACCAATTTTCAGCTGCGACTAGCTATACAGAAAGCCCGCGACAACAATATGCCGCTGGATAATATAGAAAGAGCAATCAAGCGGGGCAGCGGCGAGATAGAGGGAGCCGCCCTGGCTGAGATGGTTCTTGAAGGTTATGGTCCCAGTGGAGCGGCTATTCTGGTTCAAGCTCTTAGTGATAACCGCAATCGAACCTTGCAGGACATTCGTAACATACTCTCACGTCACGGTGGTAACCTGGGGGAGAGTGGCTGTGTAGCCTGGCTTTTCGACTCAAAAGGATTGATTATGATAGATACCAATAATCTGGATACTGAAGAACTGGCTTTACAGGCTATAGACGCCGGTGCTGAGGATGTTAAAGTAGAAGCTGACCATATAGAGATTTACACCACGCCTGAGGAGTTTGAGACCGTCAGAGGAGCGTTGGAGCAGGTGGATATACCCATAGCTTCGGCTGAGGTGTCCATGCTACCCAAGAGCACTCTCGAGCTTGAGGAAAAGCAGGCCCTGCAAACGCTGAAGCTATTACATAAGCTGGAGGAACTGGATGAAGTCCAGCTTGTATCCAGTAATGTCAACTTCCCCGATTCTATTCTGGAAAAGTACGAAGAGCAAGATTAATTTTTTTTAGCTCTCTCTTTGCACAGTGATTTGAGCTTAGTAATGAGGATTTTAGGTATTGACCCGGGTACCATAGCTATGGGGTACGGGGTGATAGAGAGCAGAGATGATGAAACAGCTCTGATTGATTGTGGTGTTCTAACCACTCTAGCGCGCTCCCCTATCGGGGAGCGCTTGAGTTATTTTTATAATAAGCTCGTGGAAATTGTCTTAAAATCCCATCCCGATGTTGTCGCTATAGAGCAACCCTTTGTGGCTAAAAATGCGAAATCAGCGCTGGCTATCGGCAGGGCTCAGGCAGTAGCCATCCTAGCAGCTGCTAATCAAAGTATCCCGGCCTACGAATACACCCCGACCCAGATAAAACAGAGGGTAGCCAACTACGGGGCCAGTTCCAAGGAGCAGATTCAGGAGATGGTCAGGCTACATCTCGGGCTATCCCAGGTTCCACAGCCAAGCGATGCTGCCGATGCCCTAGCGGTAGCTCTCTGCCACCTCAGTGAAACACACCTGAGCAATCTGCTGGCAAAGCAGCAATAAAGGAGAGAAATGATAGCCAGTCTTCACGGCAGATTAGAATCAATGGGCGGTGATTGGGCGGTTATCAATGTTAATGGAGTGGGTTTTCAGGTATATATGCCTACATCTACCCTCAGCACACTGGGCACTCCCGGCAAGGAGGTACACCTTCATACCCACCTTGTGATGAGGGAGGATAGTGCTACCCTCTATGGTTTCAACACTGCCGAGGAGCTGGAGTTCTTTCAAATTCTGACAGGTGTCTCCGGGTTAGGTCCCAGGCTGGCGCTAACTGTACTCTCAGCAATGAGCGTAGAGCAGGCAAGCATGGCTATTGCCACCGGCAGTACCGACCTGCTAAAAGCTATCCCTGGGATAGGTAAAAAGATGGCGGAGCGCCTTGTTCTGGAACTTAAAGATAAGATAGGCGCTGGCCTGATATCTACCCCCGCCGCCCAGTTTGCCCAGGAGAATGCCGAGGTTTTGGCCGCCCTAACCTCCCTCGGCTACTCCGTCTCCGAAGCCAGCCAGGCAGTAGCCACTCTTCCCTCTTCCGAACTCAGCCTCGAAGAAAAAGTCAAGCTGGCACTCCAGTATTTCACCAGTAAATAACAAAGCAGAGATATAAAAGGGGAATTAGAGGAGCAAAGCCCTTAAGATAACAAATATGGGGAGTTTAAGAGGGGCGAAGCTCCTCTTGCAAAAGTAAAAGGGAGTTAAAGAGGGACGAAGCCCCTCTTATAAAGCTATTTCCCCCTCTCCTTGGGAAGGAGAGAGATATATAAAAGGAGAGTCTAAGAGAGGCGAAGCCTCTCTTCAGAAAAAATCTTCCCCTTCCCCTTGTTAAGGGGAAGGGGATAAATGGGATAGGGTTATTAAAACTAGGGGGTGAGGTAGCAAAACAATCCCATTAGAGGAGAGTAACGTGGAAATTGCTCTATATGTAATAATTTTTGTTTTACTGGTGATAATTGTCGTGTTAGTCCTCAGACCGAGGAAAGTGGAGGTTCCGGCGGTAGAAGAGCTTGAAGCCAAGCTCAGGTTCGCTTTAGCCTCGGCCGACTCGGTCAGGGAGATTCAGA
>CAYNFT010000088.1:0-8079 GCA_964396535.1 uncultured Dehalococcoidales bacterium
TGTACTGAGTACAGCCGCCTTTGACTTGAAAATCATGAATTCACCGGTCCTGTCGTTTACTCCGGTAGCTCCAACTATTCTAGCCCCTTGAATGCCTCCATCATTCAACAGGCTCGTAACAGTGACTCTATCGTATATTTTTACCCCTAAACGCTCACATTCCTTTTTCAGTGCAGGCTTGAAGGTAGTCCCCCAGACACGGATAACAACATTCGTATCGTGAAAAGGGTTGGATCTGGGAGAAATCATAAATTTTGTTTCATCATCCCTGCCTTCAGCGCCCTTGAATTCATCTTTCACGTCTCTAATCTTACCACCCATCTGCTCCATTTCCAGAAGGGTATCATAGTTTTCCCTGCACTGTATCTGACGACCAATACCACAGCTGTATCTGCCACTAGCATTAGCCAGTCGTTGAGCCCAATCATTCGGGTCAACTTTGGACAATGGATTAGCCGGAGCATCACACCAGTGATCAACTCCGGGGCCTCCAGCACCGCTTCTAATCGTGTTTGCTTTTTCAACCAGAGCGACTCGTACGCCTCTTCTTGCAGCGCTTATAGCTGCCCAGCATCCAGCAATACCACCGCCGATAACAAGGACATCAGTCTCAATTTCTTGCTCCTGCTCATATTGTATCGGGTATGGCCACTTTGGTATATTACCTTGCTGCTCTATGAATTCATGCCATGTGGACATTTTTACCTCCCATCTTTCGTATTTATGAAACCCTGTCTAACGTGCCTTTGAGATATAAACCAGTTATTCCCACGTAAATAATTTACATAAAATCCGTAGTCACGTTGATATATGATAGCGCATTATCTATTTGTATATACTCCGACAGAGCAAATCGTACTGTACCTGCGTAGTCTTTACAGCATAATCGGCGAACAATCTATTAAGTACCTACGGTTAATATCTACGATTGTGCCTTCCATCCACTAACCGGCGGTCTAGTATTAGGCTCTGGTGGATTAGGCATTCCTAAGCGGAAGTGCTCACCAGTCTCTTTTCTCTTCCAGCGCACACGCTGATTTATCGGGTGGTTGAATGTGATTGCTCCCTTTTCTGCCAACGGGCATTCTTTTACACAGCCACCGCCATACCAGCATTCATCCGGATACAGGATAATCGGGGGTTTGCCTTTCTCAGGATTTGGCATTAGTATGTCCATGGGACATATCTCGACACAGTTATTACAGCCGTTACAGACTTCCTCGTTAAATATGACCGGGTTATTCGGTGTTACTATATTGGGGTACATCCGTACGTCTTCTTGCTCCATCATGGTAACTCCTCAATACTATACTTATGCTATAATTGACAATTTTCCTGGTAGTTCTTTTCCAAGTCACCGTGGATGTCTAAAGGTAACTCTCCCACCTTGATTGTGCCTTCGTCCTGCCTGATAGTAACCCATTTTCGCCACTCGGCAGGGTCAATTTCAGGGTAATCTGACCTGATAAAGTCAAGTACCGTGTTACTTGCCTTTCGTGCCCGGCTGGCTTCCATTATCATTTGACCGTTAGTGATAATGTTAAACACTTCAAGAACCCGGACCAGTTCATGTGGATTTCTGGCAAATGCGGCTGCTGCCTCTCCTCCTTCAATTTCTTCGAACCACTTCAGTCCAAGATTCAGCGACTCTTCATTCTTGATCTCACCACAGTAGTCCTGCATTACCTTGCAAACACCTGCATTAAGCTCCTTCCATTCAATTCCATTCTTTCGTTGTACGGGGGCATAGACTCGGGCTTTCTCTGCCTCAACCTGCTTATGGTCTATTACCGGATCACTTGCTCCCATCGAGTACCTGCCAGCGTTTCTGCCGGCGTATCTTCCTGTAGCAGCAGCATAGGCATGGTCTCCATTAAAAAATATTTGTCCACCGGCTGCAAATAGTCCCTCCAGACTGGTCATAAGGTTCCAGTCGACAACTGGACCGCCGCCCGAAACTATTCCTCCGCCTGACGTTTGCCGCCACTTGGGATAACCAACGGCAGTGTAGCCCTGGAGCAGGTCTTTTTCAGGGTCGAATCCGGCCTGAGTATACGTATGATATATCGGGATTAAGGTTTTACCTTCCTGAGCTACCATAAGACCAAATATCACCCTTCGTTCATGCTCAGGCATCGATGGTAAATCGGCATAGAGAGGTAGTTCAGCATCGATGGCATTGGTTAGCTCGTGGGCTCCCATTTGCCGAAAACCTTTAACCGGCAACATATGTGGTCCTTGATATCGATAGTCTCTGGCCATGCCGCCGCCGGAAAGAAAGAATTTCTGTCCTGGAGCCGGGTAATAACGTTCAGAGACAGTCTTCAAAATATTGCCATCGCGGTCTACCCATGGTATTTCTTTCCCATTCGCATCAACCATAGTACACGCATACCAAGTGTTGGCAGCGTTACCATAACCGTACTGGGGATAACCATATGGACCTGCGCCAAGTTGACTGGATGACTCGGCTCCCGCCATCACTGCGCCGGCTCTCCACGTCATTGCGTGACCGTCACCGGTAAGATTTGGAGGGCGGTGGCTGTAAGTCAGTCCTCTTATTTCAGTAGAAAATATCCATTGGCGTTGCGGCATGTACATACAAATTACCGATGCCTTACCTTTAAATATATAAAATTCTCCTCTACGTGCGTGTACTCCGGTAGCTCCGACAACTCGTGCGCCTTGCTTGCCTCCTTCTGTCAACAGGCTTGAGACGAATATACGATCATAAATATCTACGCCTAATCGTTTGCATTCATCGTATACGGTCTGTTTAACGTAGCTTCCCCATACCCGGGCACAGTATTTGGCCGAATAATCATAAGCAAATAGCAGTTTAGTAGCTTCATCGCGGAATTCGGCGCCTTTAAACTCATCATCCGAGTCTCTTATTTTCATGCCCATCTTCTCTATTTCGAGAAGGCAGTCATAGCTCTCACGGCATGTAATATATGCGGAAATTCCATTGCGCCATCCCAGGTGATTATCCAGCATTGCCTGCGTGAACTCTTCAGGGGAAATTTTTGAGGCAGGGTTTGTAACGACACAATGCCAGTGGTCAACGCCTGCTCCTCCGGCACCACTCGATGCTACTGTTCCCTTCTCTACCAGGATAACCTTTGCCCCTTTTCTGGCAGCAGCTATCGCTGCCCAGCAGCCTGCTATCCCACCGCCGAGGATTAAAACATCGCATGCCGCTTCATTTTCTTTGCCATAGCTGACCGGATACGGCCAATGGGGAGCATAGTCTTTAATCAATTCTTCAAAATTCATTTTCACCCCGTCCTCTATCAATTTTGCGAAAGCATATAAACTTCATTAATTTTCTGTATAATATTGATAACCAATGAACTGACATGGTGTTGTTCTATCAATACCATGTCAGTTCTCTTACTTAGAAGCGATACTACCAGCCGCTAACGGGTGGTGTATTATTTGGTGGTGGTGGGTCAGGCATGTGAAGCCGGAAGTGTTCACCAGTTTCTTTTCTTTTCCATCGTGGTAACTGATTCAACGGATGATTGAGCCGTATGGCACCTTTTGCCCATAGTGGACAACTTAACACACAGCCACCCCCATACCAGCATTCATCAGGATATAATACGATCGGGGGTTTCCCTTCTTCCGGATTTGGCACAATTACCTGCATGCTGCAATGCTCAACGCAGTTATTACAGCCATTACATACCTTCTCGTCAAATATGACCGGATTATTAGGTGTTATTATGTTAGTATACATTCGTACGTCTTTTTGCTCCATCGTTATAACTCCTTAACTGTGCTTAAGCTATAGCTGGCAGTTTTCCTGGTAGTTCTTTTCTAGGTCTCCATGAAAGTCTAAAGGCAATTCTCCAGTCTTGATTGTACCCTGGTCCTGCTTGATGGTAATCCATTTTCGCCACTCGGGTGGATCAATCTCTGGATAGTCGGACCTCATGAAACCAAGCGAGCTGTTACTTGCTTTGCGTGCACGACTAGCCTCCATTATCATCTGGCCATTTGTCAGTATGTTGAAGACTTCGAGCACTCTAACCAGCTCGTGGGGATTTCGTGCAAAGGCTGTTGTTGCCTCTCCCCTCTCTATTTCATCGAGCCACTTTAGTCCAAGTTTCAGTAACTCTTCATTCTTTACCTCACCACAGTAGTCCTGCATTACCTTGCATATACCCATATTGAGTTCTTTCCATTCCATTCCACCCTCTCGCTGCACAGGCGCATAAGCCCGGGTTTTTTCAGCGTCTACCTGCCTGCGGTCTATTTCCGGCTCCCCTGCACCGGAAGCATACGCCGCAGCATTTCTACCCGCATAACTGCCCGTAGATGCAGCATACGCATGGTCTCCGGGAGCAAATAGCTGCACTCCAGCAGCATAAAGACCGTCAAGGCTGGTCTTCAGATTCCAATCGATAACAAGGCCACCTCCTGTAGCTGTACGCCACTTAGGATGCGCAACTCCTCCCCAACCACCATCGTAACTCTGGAGCATGTCCTTCGCAGGATCAAATCCAGCCTGCGTGTAATTATAGTAAATAGGTATTCTGGTTCTTCCTTCCTGCGCCATCATAAGGCCGAACATGACTCTTCTCTCTTCTTCTGGCATAGATGTCATATCTGCATAAAGCGGTGATTCAACTTCTATTTCCTCTCCTTCCGTTCCAATGCCTTCCATACGTCGTCCACCGAATGCTGAATAGCCTTTTACGGGTAACATCCGGGGACCCCGGTAACGGTAGTCTCTTGACGCTCCCCCACCCCCGATGAAGAATTTTTGTCCGGGGGCTGGTTTGTAGCGGTCGTAATAGTCAGTAAGGATTCTGCCATCGCGGTCTACCCAGGGTATTTCTTTACCGTTAGCATCAACTATCGTACAGGCGTACCAAGTGTTGGCGGCGTTACCAACGCCATACTGTATGTAACCCATAGGACCACCACTGCTCATACCTGATTGCTCTGCAGCCGTGATTTCAGCGCCAGCTTTCCATGTCATGGCATGTCCATCACCGGTCATATTCGGCGGGCGGTGCGTTGTATGACTGAGGCTTCTCATTTCTGTTGATAGTAGATGCTGTCTCTGGCACTGGAACATGCAGAGTATAGAAGCTTTACCTTTAAAGATGTAGAATTCTCCGGTACGGGCATTAACTCCTGTAGCACCAACGACCTTGGCTCCCTGCTTTCCTCCTTCAGTTAGTAGACTGGTAACAAAAACATAGTTATATATGTCAATGCCTAGGCGTTCGCATTCTTTAGCTATGGTTGGTTTTACATTGTGCCCCCAGACCCGGGCGCAGTATTTATTTGTATAGTCATAGGCAAATAATAGCTTGGTAGCTTCATCTCTGAATTGAGCCCCTTTAAACTCATCATCCGTATCTCTAATCTTCATGCCCATTTTCTCAATTTCTAAAAGGCAATCATAACTTTCACGGGATGTGATATACTGCATTATTGCATTTCGCCAGCCACCAAAATGGTCCATATTTGCTAGTGTAAATTCTTCTGGAGATATCGGGCAAGCCGGGTTCGTAACAACGGCATGCCAGTGGTCAACACCGGCACCCCCACTCCCGCTTTCGGAAAGCGCTCCTTTATCAACCAAGGCTACTTTTACGCCTTTCTTTGCGGCTGCTATTGCTGCCCAGCATCCAGCTATACCGCCGCCGAGAACAAGGACATCGCAGCTTACTTCATTTTCTTTTCCATAGCTTACTGGCCACGGCCACTTTGGAGCATATTCTCTTGTCAATTCTTCGTAGTGCATCTTAAAAACAGTACTCCTTACTTCTTAAATTTGTTTTAATAGGGGGCTTTCCCGATATTACGGGGAAGCCCCCTATTCTGCTTAGTGTCCCATGGATTCCTTCACTTTTTGGTCTATCCAGAATCTTGCATATTTTTGACCGGTGTCTATTACTCCCTGCATAGGGCAGACTCTACCTTTGATCCAAGGATGTTCGATTAAATAGCGCTGTGTAGTGGGAAGTACTATTTGCCATTGCTGAGAAGCGCAATAGAGATCTGCTTCCTGTACCAGTTTCATCAAGGCCAGTTCGTCTGTTTCTGTTTCCATTTGCGCATAAAGCTCGTTAATGTGTTCATCATTGTTATTGTGCGCCGGTGAATGAGTGTGGTGAGAAGTATAGTAGCGAATAATAGCCGGAGCGGGAATATTTGAGTGCGCTCCGCGTAGTGAATAACTCATATGCGTTGCATGTCCGCCAGTGACGTAAGACAGCCAGGAACCAGACTCCATCAGTTTTATCTCTGCTTCAACTCCGATATCTGCCAGATATCCTTGAATTACCTGCATGAGGTCGGTGTCCTGAGACGTGCTTACTACTATTTCTGTCTTAAAACCATCGGGATATCCGGCTTCCGCAAGTAATTCCTCAGCTTTTTCAGGATTGTATGTATAACTGTCCTTGAGTTCCTGCGGCCAATCAGAGTACGGAGTTTTCCACCCTGGATGGCCTACAGGTCCAGATGGTTCTGCTGTGCTATATCCACCATAATAGGTTGCGGCAATAGTTTCAATGTCCACAGCCATTTGCATGGCACGCCTGACATTGATATCAGCGAAATATTCATCATCAGCCCGCATCCATATCGCTACTGCCTGAGGGAAATCTGGAGTTATTACTATATCTGGATTCGATTCTTTAAGTAATTCGAGGTCTTCCCAACCAATACTTCCGAGCCTGTCAATTTTTCCAGTACGAAAACCCGCTAGCGCAGTTGAAGCATCTGTAATAATCAACATCTTGGATCGGTCTATATATGGGAGCTGGTTCTCTGGATACCGTTCATCATAACCCCAGTAGTTGGGATTCCTGACATGCGTTATAGAACTCCCAACCACATAACTTTCCATGATGAAAGGGCCTGTACCTATAATATGTTCGGGGTCATTAACATCCCCCCATAATTCCACTGCTTCACGGGGCACTATGTTGTTAGTCTGCAAGTCATAGGTAATATCCCTCAACTGGTCCCATGAAGGTGATGTGAACTTGAATTCGAGAGTGTATTTGTCGGTAGCGGTAACAGAATCTATAACAAACAATCCCGTTTTTGCATGTGGAACTTCCTCTGTATACCCATAGCCCAGACCCAGCAAACGCTGGTAGCTGAACTCCACATCGTAGGCTGTTAGCTCTCTGCCGTTTACCGGAGGTATGTCATGCCAATGCACGCCCTTACGGATGTGGAAGGTGATATTCTTCATGTCAGAAGTTTCCCAGCTTTCAGCTAGCATGCCTGTATGGTATTTTATAGGCCAGAACCTTCCTCTCCAGTCAACATCATCTACTTTTGGAGTGGGATATTCCATATAGTTACCCATTCCCAGGTTTTCATAGTGCATGTTGGAAGCTCCCGGACCAAATGTGAAGTACGGGTCAAAGGCCACCGGGTCGGAAGCCAGACGAGTAGTAAATGTACCGCCGTATTGAGGTCCTGTCTGAACTACTATCTCTTCCTCTTGTTCTTCCTCCACCTCTTCTTCCTTTATTACTACTTCCTCCTTCCCCACCTCCACTTCTTCCCCTTCTTCTTCTGCCGGCCCGCAAGATGCCATCACCAGCGATAATACCATCAAGCAGCTCACTACCACCCAGACAATCTTCTTCATTCTCGTTTCACCTCCTCTCTTAATCTAAGAAACCTATAATAATCAATCTCTCCTAAACTACCTCATCTATTCAACTGTTGTCCTTTGCCGTTTCAGTTGCTTTACTCTAATAACCGCCTCCTTGGCCGACCCTGCCGCTAAGGCCGATTACCCCCAGGGCTCCGGACACGGCGGGGTATGGCTGTTATTTAAACTGAGATGAGCTGCTTACCCTCAGCACCCTGGTTTCCCCCGGTGGGGCCAGCACTCTTTACTTCGCTCTGTTTTTAATTAACCCCTTTTCTGCTGTTTTCCCCACGATATTTCTGAGGCTTGCCGGCAAGCTGTCTCTATTAAACTAAAAAGGGCACCAGCAACCGCTATATCACTTAGCGATTCTGATGCCCTCATGTGCATCATACCATCTCTCCAGCTTTTCACTTTTCTACACGCAGGACAAAAAACTC
>CAYNFT010000089.1:0-8068 GCA_964396535.1 uncultured Dehalococcoidales bacterium
TGCGTGGTCAACGGCCCCGGCGAAGCTAAAGACGCCGATGTGGGCATCGCCTGCGGCAAAGGCAGAGCCGTCCTCTTCAAAAAAGGCAAAAAAATCAGGACTATCGAAGAAAAGGATTTTATCACCGCACTGATGGGAGAGGTGGAGAGGTTTTAGCTATGGGAGAAGAAAAAATGGAAGAAAGCAGTATAAAACTAATTATTGAGCAACTCGTGGACTACTTGGCACCTGAATTAACTCCATATGAAACCTCTATGTACCTCTATTTATTAGTTAATTCTTTTTTGAAAAACGGAATTAACGAAATACGGGTTGGCAAGAGGACTATCGCGGCAGGATATGGAAAGGGATCCAGAGGGGTGACCACAAATTATGCTCATGTGTCTGAGGTTTTGCAAAGGCTCGAACAAAAGGGGTGTATCAAAGTTGGTAATACGGACAGGCTTGGAACTCTCTATGCAGTCATTCTACCAAAGGATATACCGTTAGTAGCTGAGAAAATAGCTAGTAACGTACCGATAACCGAAGAGGAAAATTACTTTACTAACCCTGATAGACGACGTGAGGTGTTTGAGAGAGATAAATGGATTTGTCAGTATTGTGGAGAAAAAGTTAACGAACTGAACGCCACATTGGATCATTTTATCCCAAAAAGTAAAAGCGGTGGAGATAGCAAAGATAATTTAAAGACTTGCTGCCTAGTATGTAATGGGATTAAGTCTGGGAAAACTTATGAAGAAGCAGCACCGCTACTATTGAAAAGCATACAAGAGCGTAGAGCTAGGTCTATCAAATAAAGGAGAGTCAAAGAGGGGCTTCGCCCCTCTTTTTACAAACTTCCCCCTTTCCCTCAGCAAGGGGAAGGGGGATTAAGGGGGATGGGGTTAATATAAATTATCTTTGAGATTGTTTCGTCGCTACGCTCCTCACAATGACAAGTGGGGTTGAGATTGCTTCGGCGTAAAGCGCCTCGCAATGACAGGCAAGAAAAAGGGATGGGGTAGATAAGAGGCATCTCAATGGCTTTTCCGCAGGTCAACCGCTCTGAACCTGCCAGCCTTGAGCTCGGTGATTAGCTCTTCTACATTGCTAACCTTTCTTTCAAAAAAGGTAGCACAGGAGGGTATATCTGAGAGTGAGTGGGCGTCGCTACCACCGGTACCTCTCAGATTTAACCTTTGGCATAGCTCTTGAGAAAATTTGTTTTGCATCTCTGAGGCTCTCCCATTAAGAACCTCAATCAGGTCTATAATATTAAAAGGCTTTTTCTGGTAGCACCGCTCAACAGCAGCATCAATATCTTCGCCAGCGTGATACTGCCTCCGATAAGGGTGAGCCAGTATCATGACTCCTCCCACCCTATCCACACTGTGTTTGAGCTGTTCAGTACGCCAGATACCGAAGATATATTCTTCGACCCCAAATACTAAGAAGTGCCCATCCTCAGTGTTTATTTCCACCCCTGGCAAGATTAAGAAATCGTGCTCCTGACTTAACTTGGCTAAGACATCCTTATTCCAGAACTGATCGTGCTCGGTAAGGCAGATAGCATCAAGTCCGGCTTGCTTTGCCTGCTGAACAAGTTCGGGAAGCTCAAGATTGCTGTCGTCAGACCAGGGTAAGGTATGAGTATGAAGGTCAATAATCAAATAATTTGGTCTCCTCTAGCAATAAGCTCTCTAACTTTGGTAATTGCTTCCTCCGTTGGCAGGAGTTGAGCTTCTTTCTCCTGGCGCTGCTTTAGCTCCACACAGTTTTTCTCCAGTGTGCGAGGACTGACGGTAATCCGAAGAGGTATGCCGAGAAGGTCAGTATCGTTGAACTTTACGCCGGGGGATTCGTTGCGGTCGTCAAAGAGCACCTCTAAACCCTGTGCTGTAAGGTCGACATACAGGTTTTCGGCAACTTCCGCAACCCTGGAACCCTCACGGTACAGGGGGCAAAGATAGACGTGGTAAGGGGCGATAGCTAGCGGCCAGATAATGCCCTTATCATCGTGGTTCTGCTCTATGGTGGCAGCCATTAGTCTGCTCGGTCCGATTCCGTAACATCCCATAATAATCGGGCGGGACTGACCGTTCTGGTCGATAAAATTGGCTTCCAGTTTCTCGCTGTAGAAGGTGCCGAGCTTGAAGATATGTCCTAACTCGATACTGTGACTGGACGATAGTTTTTCCCCGCACTTCGAGCATACGTCCCCGGCACGGGCTCTGGCGATATCGCTAAAAATATCAGCCTTGAAGTCCCTCGGGTAGTTGACATTCCTGATATGGGTCTCGGGCTTGTTGGCGCCGGCAACAAAGTTCGTCCCCGATTCTACGGAGTCGTCAGCGATAACCTTTATACCCTTGATGCCCACCGGTGAGGCGGCGCCGGGAACAATTCCTGCCTCTGTAACCTCGGCTTCGGTAGCCATACGGAGGTCCGTGCACTTCAATGCGTTTTTCACTTTTATTTCGTTCACCTCAAGGTCGCCCCGGATAACAACGAAGACCAGCTTGCCGTCGGCAATATAGAATACTGCCTTTATAGTGCGGTTATGGGGGATTTTCAGGAAACCGGACACTTCTTCGATGGTATACATTCCTGGAGTGGCAACCTCTTCCACCGGCAGTGGTTCACCGCCTTCTACCTTTCCCTTAACACTTTCGGCCTTTTCAGCATTGGCAGCATAGCCGCAGGAGCAGTGGATAATCTCATCTTCGCCGGAGTCGGTGATTAGCATGAATTCGTGCGACTCCTTACCCCCGATGGCACCGCTGTCAGCCTCGACCATTACCGTGGGCAGGCCGCAGCGCTGGCATATATTACGGTATGCCTGAAGCATCTTGTTGTAGCTCCTATCCAGTCCCTCTTCATCTGCATCGAAGCTATAGAGGTCTTTCATAATGAACTCACGAGCCCTGATGAGTCCGGCTCTGGGGCGGGGCTCGTCACGGAACTTGGTCTGGATTTGGTATAGCAGCAGCGGCAGGTCACGGTAGCTCTGAACATTGTACTTCACCAGTTCGGTTATGACCTCTTCGTGGGTAGGTCCCAGGGCTAGCCTTCTCTCCCGCCGGTCATAGAGTTTAAACAGTATCTCGCCAAGAGCCGCATCCCGTCCTGTTTCCTCCCATAGTTCGAGGGGCTGGAGCACCGGCATCAGTAGCTCCTGTCCTCCGGCTTTATTCATCTCATCGCGGATTATATTCTCAATCTTTTTAAGCACCCTCCAGGCTAAGGGCAGATAGGAATAGACCCCGGCGGCTACCTGACGTATCATTCCCGTCCTCAGCAGTAGCTGGTGGCTGATAGTGTCAGCCTCGGCTGGTATCTCTCTCTGGGTCTTACCGAATAGCTTTGATATACGCACTTTTCTCCTTTTACCAATTCTTGATTGTTTTTCCCTCCTTATCCTTCATAGTGCCAGCAACGGCCATTATAAAGTCAATGAGCGCCCAGATTCCTAGCCCGCCGAAGGTAAAAAGCATCGCAATTCCCGTTCCAATCTTCCCTAGGTAGAATCGGTGGACGCCGAACTCTCCAAGGAAGAAGGCAAGCAAAGTAGTGGTAAGCCTTGATTTTGCCGAAATATCCACTGACTCTGCTTTTGCCAACCTTGCCCCGCATTTAAGACATATTTCAGCTAGAGCATTCGTTTCAGCGCCACATGCCTGACAAAAGCTACTGCCCACTAAAGGCTTGGCTCCACAACCAATGCAAATTTCTGGAGTTCCTATCAGTTCTTTTCCACAGTTTCTGCAAAACATTGCTACCTCCTTTATTAGAAGTGTTGCAGGGTGTCTCTTAAGTCTAATTGGCTTATGTTCCTAGTTTTACCAATTCTTGATTGTTTTTCCCTCCTTATCCTTCATAGTGCCAGCAACAGCCATTATAAAGTCAATAAGAGCCCAGAGGCCTACCGCGATAAGGAATATAAATCCGATTCCCCAGAACCATACAGTTATAAAGTACAAAAGACCCAAGATGAGCATGGCAATTGCCGTTCCAGTCTTGCCTAGATAGAAGCGGTGTGCACCAAATATTCCGAGAAACCATACTAACAGAGTAGTGGCAAGTCTTGATTTTGTTGAAATATCGACTGACGTTGCTTTCGATAGCTTTACACCACATTTGACGCATATTTCGGCTAAGGCGTTTGTTTCGCTACCACATGCATGACAAAAGCTACTTCCGGATAATGGCTTAGCTCCACAACCCATACAAATTTCTGGTGTTCCTATAAGTTCTTTTCCACAATTCCGGCAAAACATTGTTACCTCCTTGCGTTATTTTCGAATAAACAAATCTGTATTTCCCCCCTTTTGGCACAGTCTAAAATTACATGCAAACTATAGCCAAGAGAACAAACCTAAAGTATTAAACCATACTTAGTCGATATGTACTAGTATTTTCAGGTTTATCTACCTCACACCCTCTTCTCCGAAGAAGAGGATTAGGGTTTTGTAAGGAAGGTTTCGCATTTTTTAACTCGCTCCTTTTAGTATCTCTCTCCTTCAATTGTTTTGTGCGAGGAGGAAGACTTTGTCATTCTCTCCGGGACAGTTTGTATGTTGACATTCGATAGTATAATGCACCTTGGCTTCCGAGTCACCCGTTTCAATTCTTTTTGAGACCGCTGTGAAAGTACGGGGGCTTGTTTCGCATATGTAATAAAGATATACTGTAGTCATGCTAGGGCGAAAAAGTAAGAACATCTGCGAATATTGGGAATGTAATAAGGAAAGCTCTGGCGGTGATTTCCTTTGTACTGCACACCACGAAAAGTGGCTTGACGGTCTTATCGACCGATGCCCGAAGTGCGGCCGATTCAAGGATGTTATATATGACATGTGCTTGGACTGTTATGTCGGACGTCGAGTTAAGCGACAAAAGCCGGCTAAGGTAATTCCCAAACGGAAGCAATACCCCAGGATAGAATACTCTGAGACAGGGACAGGTGGCTACCCGGGCCATGATAGGTACTTCATCTATGTTATTGAGCTTGATGACGGGGTTCTCTATGTCGGCCACACGATGGATATCCATAGTCGACTCTCTGAACTTAGAAAGAAAAAGAAGTCCTCTACCGTTGAGCACAATCCCAGGTTGCAATACCTGGAAGCTGTGGCTAGTGCGGAGGACGCAGAAGCGCGCGAATCTGAGTTGAAGAGGCTGGTGCAATCAGACCCAAGCCAGTTGCGTGCGATGGCTTCAGACTTTCAACGTCACATGCGTGAGTTGGGGCTTGAGTAGAATTCGTAAATCACAGGTTTGGTGTTATATAGCTGCAGTTCCTTGCCGTATTTCCCATCTATTATTTCTCTAATCCCCCCCGCAACTTTTTTGTAACCCTATCCCCTCTTAAACGCCCTTGTTTCTGTTCCGAGCTTCGCCCCCTTTAAAATAATTTTTCCTCTCCCCTTCCAAAGGGGAGAGGAATTAAGAACGAGGGGTTCCAAATAATCTCAGCTGCGCAAGGTAGCGCCAAGGTCATGGGATAGCCTGTTCAGGATTTGCTGCTGGACCTTGCTGACCTCTTTATCAGTCAGGGTATGGGTAGGCGACTGATAGGTAATCCTGTAGGCAAGCGATTTCTTACCCTGAGGAACCTGCTCACCAGAATAGACATCAAAGATAGCAACCTTCTCTACCAGTGGAAAGCTCTTGATAATATCCAGTATGTTCTGATGAGCTATTTCGGCATCAACTACCAGAGCCATATCCCTGACTACAGCAGGAAACCGTGGTATTGGCTGGAACATTTTATGACCAATGGTAAAGGGTAGGAGCGCCATCAGGTCAATTTCAAAAAGATAGACAGCTTCAGCAATGTCAAAGTGCTCCAGCACCGTAGAATGCACCTCTCCAACGACACCCAGTTCGTTACTGGAAACAACTATTGCTGCCTGTTTAATTGAGTCTAAGCCGTGGTCTGAGCACTCCCCAAAGCTAGCTTCTACACCCAATTGGCCAAACAAGCCTTCCACAACCCCTTTCGCCTCGAAGAAATCGAGTGATTCTTCCCTGTCCTGCCATGATTTCTCAAGTACAGGCCCACTCAGCAGGCTACATAGCACTTCGCGCTCATCGGGTAAGTCGTTGGGGCGCGGCATATATATCCTGCCCAGCTCAAAAAGTTTAATACCACCGTCTTCATGTCTCCTGTTGGCTGAAAGGGCAGCCAATAGGTTAGCCCGCAGGCTAGGTCGAAGATACTCCTGCTCGGCTGTCATAGGATTAGCCACACGAAGGGGCGGGGGGTCGACGGGATAAGGGAGGACTGAGAGCTTATTTAGCATTTCCAAACTGGTCAGTGTGTAGGAGATTACCTCCTGAAAACCATACCCGGTAAGGAGGTGGCTCACTTCACGCTTCAGCTCAATGATAGGCTCAGGGTTCTGCCTGGGTATCGGCTGGCTGAGCATAGTGGTCGGAATCTTGTCATAGCCCATAATGCGGGCTACCTCCTCAATAAGGTCAACCGCCAGATGTATGTCGCTCCGCCAGTAAGGAGTCGTCACCAGAACATCTGAGGCTGAACCCGTTTGCTTGCACTCAAAGCTCAGGGAAGCTAGGGAATCTATTATCTGCTCAAGGCTGAAGTCAACTCCCAGGTACCGCTTTACCTCGCCAGTTGATAGCAAGATAGGCTCTGGCTCCAGCCTGCCGGGATACGCATCAATTATGCCTTTAGCAACTTCACCACCACCCAGCTCAGCAAGCAACTGAGTAGCCCGTTTGAGCGCTGGCAGGGCTAGCTCACGACTGATACCTCTCTCAAACCTCGTACAGGCCTCGCTGGGAATACCCAGCGTCCGTCCAGTATAGTGAATACTGGCCGGGTTAAAACTGGCTGCCTCCAGCAGTATTGAGGTAGTCTCTTCAGTCACTTCGCTATTAGCGCCACCCATAACCCCAGCCACCGCTACCACCCCCATTACATCAGCAATGACCAGCATATCTGAACTAAGCTCCCGCTCGTTATTATCAAGGGTGGTCATAGGCTCATAGTCGCTGGCGCGGCGCACAATAATTTTTTTACCCCTTATTTTCTCGTAATCGAAAGAATGCAGGGGCTGTCCATACTCAAGCATAACATAATTGGTAACATCCACCAGGTTATTAATCGGCCTCATTCCGCAAGCCAGCAGCCTCTGCTGCATCCAGGCTGGAGATTCGGCTATCTTCACTCCGGTTATTAAGCTGGCGCAATATCGAGGGCAGAGGTCAGGAGCAGAGATTTCCACAGCTATCCGCTGGTCTATAGGCGATGCTGATTCCTCATAGCTAACCTCCTGAATATGCAGACTTTGCCCGGTCAGGGCGGCAATCTCTCTAGCTATGCCGATTACAGACAGGCAATCAGGCCGATTGGGAGTTACATCTATATCAAGAACAACATCACCCATATAATCAGCCAAGGGCGCACCTACCGGGGCATCATCCGGTAGCACCATAATCCCCTCATGGCTATCCGAGATACCCAGCTCCTTTTCCGAGCAGACCATACCACTGGAGACAACACCACGTATCTTGGCTGACTTTAAGGTTTCCACCTTCCCAGTATGCCCATCTATGAGCTGAGCACCGACACGGGCAAAGGCTACCTTGTCACCAACCCTGAGGTTCGGCGCTCCGCAAACAACGGTTGCCTGCTCGGTGCCCAAATCCACCGTAGGCAGAGTGAGGCGGTCAGCGTTAGGATGGGGATTGACAGCCATTATCTGACCAACAACAATATTCTCCCAGCTACTACCAATAACCTCCATCCCCCCCACCTCAAAGCCAGCCATGGTTAGCTTCTCAGCCAGGTCAGCCAGGGGCAGGGTAATATCCACGTATTCTTTAAGCCAGTTTAGTGAAGCCTTCATTTTGTGAAACTACCTTTTCAAACTCGATAAGCAAGCTCTTATTCTTAGAATTACTTTTTCAACTACCCAAATAAGCTTTCACACCTAGAATTGTCTTAAAAATCTAAGGTCACTACCGTAAAGGAGCCGCATATCATCAATCCCATAGCGTAACATTGGCATACGCTCTACGCCCATACCGAAGGCAAAACTGGTATAAACATCGGGGTCGA
>CAYNFT010000090.1:0-8018 GCA_964396535.1 uncultured Dehalococcoidales bacterium
GAAGGAGTAGCTACGCGATGAATATGATTGTCTGTTGCAAGCAGGTGATTGACCCTGAGGCACCACCGGCGAGTTTCAAGGTTGATGCTTCCTCAAATAAGGCGGTGCCGCCACCGGGTGTGCCTCCAGTAATCAGCCCCTTTGACGAGAATGCGGTAGAGGCAGCTTTAAGGGTTAAGGATGCCCAGGGAGGTAAAATCACGGCTATAAGCCTGGGTATTAACCTGCTCCGGGATGTGGTTAAGAAACCATTATCTATGGGAGCTGATGAGCTTGTCCTGTTAGAGGACGAAGCTTTTGTTGAGGGTGATAGCTGGTCAACAGCCTATGCCCTGGCGATGGCTATCAAGAAGATAGGTGAGTATGACCTTATCTTCTGTGGCAGGCAGGCTGCCGACTGGGATAGTGGGCAAGTAGGCTCAGGTATCGCTGAGATACTGGGTTTACCCAGTGTAACTCTGGCCAAAAAGTTAGACATCACTGATGGTAAGGCAAGGGTAGAACGGGTAACCGCTGATGGCTACGATGTTATCGAGGTTTCCCTGCCTGCCCTGATTACGGTGAGCAATGAGTTTGGTGAGGCTCGCTACCCCACTATTAAAGGGATTATGGCAGCCAAGCGGAAGGAGCCAGTTATCTGGAAACCAGCCGACATAGGTGTTGACCCCGCCCAGCTTGGTGCCGCTGGCCGGCGCACCAAGCTGCTCAAATTGTTCCAACCAGTTCGTGAGGGCAAGTGCGAGATTATAGAAGGGGAGAGCCCGGAGGAAGCGGCGACTAACCTGGCCCTGAAACTCAGGGAAGCTAAAGTACTGTAAAGAGGTCTCTTGAACGTAATCCGCTGAAAAGCACAGCGTTTCAGCATTATGAATTAAGGAGGTAAATCGGATGTCTGAAAACAAAGGTGTTATGATATATGGTGAGGTTTTAGAAGGAAAGCTAAGCTCCATAACGACGGAACTCCTTGGGTGCGGTAGAAAGCTAGCTGATGACCTGGGACAGGAATTAAGCGCTGTACTAATAGGTAGTGATGTAAGCGGTTTCGCCCAGGAAGTCATTGCCTTTGGTGCCGATAAGGTATATATAGTTGATGACCCTCTGCTTAAAGACTACCAGGCAGATTCCTACGTATCAGTTCTGGAAAAGATAGCTAAACAGGTGATGCCCCAGATTATTCTACTGGGACAAACCTCAATCGGTCGCGACCTAACACCCAGGTTAGCCTTCAGGCTGGAGACAGCGGCTACTCTGGACTGTATATCTCTGGATATTGACCCCGACTCAAAGCGCCTCCTGCAGACCAAGCCTGTCTACGGAGGAAACGCGCAGGCCATCTTCACTTTCGAGTCCGACCCACAGATAGTTACGGTCAGAGCCAAATCAATGACACCCCTGGCGCGGGACGATTCAAGAAAAGGGGAAGTGATTACTATTGAGGCCGGCCTGGACCCTTCGGCAATAAGAACCAAAGTCCTTGAGAAGGTAAAGGAGGAAGTAGAAGGAGTAAAACTGGAGGATGCTGCGGTAGTAATCAGCGGTGGTAGAGGTATTGGTGGGCCTGAAGGTTTTGAGCAATTGGAAGAGCTGGCTAAATTACTGAAGGGAGCGGTAGGCGCAAGCCGACCTGTCTGCGATAATGAATGGATGTCAGACAAGTCGCAGGTTGGTCTCACCGGCAAGATTGTTACCCCTGACCTTTATATTGCGGTAGGCATCTCAGGTGCCAGCCAGCACATGGCTGGTTGCTCCGGTGCTAAGACCATCGTAGCGTTAAATAAAGACGCCGAGGCGAATATCTTCAAGATGGCTCACTATGGTGTGGTCGGTGACTGGAAAAAGACGTTTCCTGCCTTTGCTGAAAAGATTAAAGAACTGGTATCAGGATAGAGAGATTGTATCTCCGCTGCCCATTGTAGGAGAGAAGAAAAAAGGAGGGGCTTCAGCCCCTCCTTTTTATAACTTTTTATAGTTGTGGAGCTAAGTCTTTTCAGCCTGTCTTTGTGCGACAATTTTCTGGGTACTTGGCTGAGGCATTGGCTGATAGTGGCTGAACTCCATAGTAAAGCTTCCTCTGCCCTGAGTTATTGACTTCAGGTCTATGGCATAGCGCAGAACCTCGGCCAGCGGTACCTGAGCATCAATAACGTTGACTCCGTTCTCAGGGTTCATACCCTGTACCTGAGCTCGTTTGGTATTGAGGTCGCCGATAATATCACCGGTGTAATCCTCAGGAACAGTCACCGTGATATTCATTATCGGTTCCAGCAGGATAGGTTGCGCTTGAGCCAGTCCTTTCTTAAGCGCTCCGGCTCCAGCAATTTTAAAGCATATTTCCGAAGAATCAACCGGGTGAAAGCTACCATCATAGACAGTCACCTTCAAGTCAGTAGCAGGGTAGCGAGCTAGAACTCCTTCCTGAATTGCCTCATTGACCCCTTTCTCCACTGCCGGGATATAGTTTTTTGGTATGCGGCCACCCACTACCTTATCAACAAACTCATGGCCACTACCGCGAGGTAAAGGCTCTAATTCTAAAAGGACATGCCCGTATTGCCCGTGCCCCCCGGTCTGTTTCTTATGCTTGTACTCAGCCTGGGTTGATGAGGTGATAGTTTCCCTGTAGGGGACCTTGGGGGTTTCTAAGTTGATACCGACACCGAATTTACGCTGCATCTTCTCAACAGCAACTTCAAGCTGAGTCTCGCCAAGCCCTGATATAATGGTTTCGCCTGTCTCACTATCTCTACGCACCTGAAGAGTAGGTTCTTCTTCAGTTAGCCTGGATAAGGCTGCACCCAGCTTGTCTAAGTCAGCCTTGGTCTTAGGATACACTGCTTCACTAAAAATTGGCTTGGGGAAGGAAATGGGAGCAAGCTTTATCGGCTTATCTTGGTTACATAGCGTGTCCCCGGTGCTGGTTATACTCAATTTGGCTACTCCACCGATATCTCCACCCCTGATTTGAGATACCGGCTCCTGGGTCTTTCCCCTCACCGTAAATAGCTGACCTATGCGCTCTGTCTCACCGCGTGTTGCATTCCACACCTGAGAGTTACTGTCGATAACGCCGCTATAGACCCGGAAGTAGGTGAGTTTACCAACGTATGGGTCAGCGGTAGTCTTAAACACTAGGGCAGCTAATGAACCGTCCTGGTTTGGCTGGGTTGTTTCCTGCTTACCAGAATCTCCGATGACAGCTACATCTCGCTCTTTTGGTGAGGGCAGATAAGTGCTAGCGGTATCCAGCAGTAAGCTAATCCCCACATTCTTCAGGGCTGAGCCAACCAGCACTGGTACTACCTTGCCGGTTACCACTGCCTGACGTAAGCCATTGCTGAGCTCCTCCAGGCTGAGTTCATCTCCGCCCAGGTACTTCTCCAGCAGGCTATCATCCACTTCAGCTGCTGCCTCTACCAGCTTTTCACGGAAAGACTCAACCTGGCTTTGCAGCGGTGAGGGTATTTCATCTTCCTTCGCTTCAGAACCGGTGTAGCTTTTCATTGTCAGCAGGTCAACTACCCCTTGGAAAGCGTTTTGAGTGCCTATGGGTAGTTGCATCGGTACGCATTTAGAGCCAAACTTAGCCCGGAGCTCGTCTACCGTTCGGTAGAAGTCAGCATTCTCGCGATCCATTTTATTCACAAAGATAAGGCGAGGTAGATTAGCTTCCTCACTATATGCCCACACCTGCTCTGTACCAACCTCAATGCCAGAGGCGGCGCACACCGCAATTATCGCCCCTTCGCTAACCCGTATCCCTGCCTTGACCTCAGCTACAAAGTCAGAATAACCTGGGGTATCAAGGAGGTTAATCTTCACCCCTTTCCACTGGCAGGGAAGCACTGATAGGTTAATGCTTATCTGGTGTTTTACTTCAGCCGGGTCGTAGTCTGAGGTAGTAGTTCCATCGTCAACCTTGCCTAGTCGGTTGATTATCCCGCAATTAAATAAGGCGGCTTCTGATAATGATGTCTTGCCAGCGCCGTTATGAGACAGCAAAACAAGGTTGCGGATGTTCTCTAGTCCATATTGCTCCATCTAGTCACCTACTCTCTTTAATCTATTCCATCATTATTATAATCAATAGTCTGTAGACACAGCAAGTAAAATATATTCCCAAAAAATTCTCTACCCCTTCCCCTTGAAAAGGGGGTGGGGATAAGGGGGGTGGGGTTCTCTAAATTAAAGGGTGAAATTGATAAAAAATCACTTTTACAAAAGCTATTGCTCTTCTCATTGTTAACTCATCTAAAAAATAGCCCCAAGAGGTGGGGCTATCAACTCCTGGAAAAATTAACAATGTTTTTACCTTAAAGCCACATCGAAGAAAGCGGTTATCTTGTTCATGTACTCTTCCGGGTGTGTAACGTAAGCCCTTACGTGACCAGCGCCAGGTACTACCCATAGCTGATTTTGAGGATTCTGAGAGGCTTGCTGCAATCTATAGGCATGCTCCAGAGGGACAACATCGTCCAGCTCGCCGTGAATAAAGAAGATGGGTCTGGGTGCAATCTCGGATACCAACTCAACAGGTTTAATAGCGTTAAAGTCAACGCCATACATAATTTTAACCATGAAGAGCAACGGGGCGAGGAAAAACTTTGGAAATTTGGTGCGCTTGGAAAACTCAGGCTCCATCATATCTTTCAAACCAGCGAAACTACTATCAGCCACTACAGCGTCGATGTCAGCGCTCTCTGCAGTCGTCATAAGGCTAGTGACAGCACCCATGGAAAACCCCAGTACGCCAATGTTCTCGAAGCCGCGACTTTTTACATAGTCAACCGCACCCAGCAGGTCTCTTTTCTCATAATAACCTGCTGACACTCTATTCCCTTCAGATTCTCCGTGTCCCCGAAGGTCAAACATCAGGACATTGTAGCCGTGCTCCACCAGCCCTGAAGCGATATCGAGCATTCCTATGGTGGAGTCGGCTCTATGCCTCTCCCCCCCATGCACCATAATAACAATCTGTTCGCTGTTCTCAACCGGTATATACCAGCCATATAGAGTTAGCTCCTCGTCCATGCTTGAAAAAGAAACATCTTCGTACTCAAGACCCAGGATTAAAGGGTTTTCCTCGACCGGCACCCGTTCTACCCTGGTTATGGAGTGGCCAAGGTAGCCAGCTATACCCACAAAAGCAATAGCCACCACAAGAATAAGAGCCAGCCCTAGTTTCAGCCACCACTTCATAGGGAACTTTTCCTAATCACCACTGTAAAAGGCTATGGCCAGCACCCCGGTACCGGTGGCATAACCCATTACCGCGGAAAAATCGGTGAGCCAAAGCTCGACACAATTAAATTCGGAGGAGATTTGCTCTTTCAGTCTCTCTCCCTCTTCAAGCACATCAGCATGTGCCACTGCCACATGTACTGGGTTTGTTCCCACTTCCTTCTTCATCATTTTCAGGGCTCGTTTCACTGCCTGCTCTTTACTCCTGGTCAGGCCAGCAATACGTACCAAGCCTTCCGTAATAGAAAAAATCGGCTTAATATTGAGCATAGAGCCCACCTGAGCGGTAAGCTTAGGGACCCGCCCGGTTCTATAGACATGGCGTACTGTTTCCATGATTCCGATGACGCTTATCTTGTCCCTAACTGCCTTGGCTACTTGAGTAACCTTAGCCAAACCCTTCCCCTCGGCAGCAGCACGAGCCGCAGCTAAAACAATGAGCCCTTCACCTACGGCAGCAGTCTTCGAGTCTACCACCTCAATAGGAGTTTGATGAAGCTCATTACTAACTTCCTCCTTAGCCACGCGAGCTATGTTATAAACAGTGCTAAGCTTGGAAGAAAGGGTGATGCAAAGTATGCCCTCAGCGTGAGCAGATGCCTCACGGTAAGCATCAACATACTCACCAACTGGAGCTGGTGACGAAGCAAAGTGGTCAGGTGCCTTATCCAGCAATCGGTAAGCCTCGGCTGAGGTGATGTCAACTCCATCCCGATATATGGCACCATCAAAATGGATATTAATAGGTATTATTTGCAACTGGTAGCGTCTGACCATCTCTGGGGCCAGGCAAGCGATGCTATCGGTCAAAATGGCTACCCTTTGCATTAGGAACCTCGCTAACTAGGTAGCATCCTCAGCTATTGGTTGCTTACCATATTTTATCCTTCGCTCCACTAGTGCCGGGCTTAGCAGAAGCCCCAGCATTATTAGAGTTAGCACTAAAAAGCCGGGGAAACTAAGTCTTCCTTGAGAATAAAAGGCAACCATCGCTAGAGTTAGAAACCCAGATAGAAGTAGTAAGACTACTCTTATCCAACGTTGTCTCAGGCGAATGAAGACAACCGTAGTTGCTGCTAAAGCAAAAAAGCTCAGCCCAATCCAGGGAGCGGAATAGTGGATGTATTCATAACTAAGCTCAAGGAATTTGCCTTCCTGCCCCACAGCTAAAAACCATCCGATGATAATTGGCACTGGCAGCATCATTAGTGCACTATACAACCAATCCCTCTTTACAATTTTAACAGTAACAGACCACACCAGCCATAATGCCAGTGGGAGATAAAGAAGTATTGTCACCCATGACCACCCTTTAGGCAAATAAAGCAACAACAAACCAGCCACCAAAACCGGCAGCAAGTAGTAACCCCTCCAGGGGAAAAGCCATAATGGTCTGCCATGCAACCAGCCGTAGACTGCCATACCAAGGACTATGCCCAGAGTAATCGTTAACCAGCCAATACCCTGCCACCAATTCAGAGCAAAGAGCAAGGCAAAAAACAGGTGAGGCATTGAAGCTAACAGCGCCTGCTTCCAGGTGCCCTGGCTGTGCGCTTCATATATCTGACGAGCTACAAGCTTAGCCGAACCCAAGAGATTAATACAGGTATTAGCTGCCTCTTCTTCAGATAACCCTGCTTCCCTCATCTCCTGAAACTCATCCTCGATATGCGTTTGCAGTTCATCAATAACTTCTCTCTCAGAGATAAAATCCAGCCTTAGGTTATCTCTAATACTATCTAGGTATTGACTCAGTACCGCTATCACTTCCTATACCTCGGATTTAGTACTCATCGGCTGAATAATCAGGTTCATTGCGGTCAGGAAATCCCGCCACTGGTTCCTTTTCACTACCAGTAGCTGGTGCCCTTTATCAGTAATATAGTAGTACCTTCTCTGCCGACCATTGGGTAACATCTGCCACTTGCCTTCAATTAAGCCCAGCTTTTCCAAACGGTGAAGGGCCGGATAAAGGGTACCTTCCTTAAATTTAAAGTAGCCCTGACTCTTTCTCTCAAGTTCCTTAATAATTTGATAGCCATACATTGGCTGCTGAGCTATGAGACAAAGAAGTAAAGACTCAGAGCTACCTTTCATCAACTCAAGCCCTTGTGCCATTTCAACTACCTCACTTTCTATCATACCTAGATTCACTATGCAAGCATATTAGCATACGTTCCCTTATTATGCAACCGATTTTCAACATAGAATCAATATGAATAAATGACGCTTTATAAAGGTAACTGACTGATAAATAAGGTGGCTCCAGTGTCACCAGAACTAAAGGAATTACAGGGTAGAATTAAGCGGGCTTATTCATCGAAGTAATTTGAAGGTGGTCATCCTTCCCCTAAGAAACTTCGATCTCTGGAAAGAGGGGTGGTATTGATAAACGATTTCGGATTCTTTCTTTGTCAATTTCACCGGTAGCAGTTCTGGGTAAAGACTCCAGAAAGATGACCTGCTTGGGCGCTTTATAACTGGCTATGCGTTCAAGACAATACTGTTTAATCTCCTGCTCTGTTGCTAGAGCACCTTCCCGTAAACTAATAATTGCTCCAACCAACTCCCCCCTCAGTTCATCAGGAATGCCTATCACTGCTACTTCAGCCACTTTGGGATGTGTAGATAAAACACTCTCAATATCATTAGGATTGATATTTTGACCCTTTACGATAATTGTGTCCTTCTTTCTGTTTATCACTGGCAGAAAGAAGGACACCATTATCGTAAAGGGTCAAAATATCAATCCTAATGATATTTATAGTGTTTTATCTACA
>CAYNFT010000091.1:0-7954 GCA_964396535.1 uncultured Dehalococcoidales bacterium
ATCTATCCTGATTTTACCACCAATGTCCTCGACCATAACCCCACCCGCGAAATCAAGCTCCTTGATTTCCGTTATCCTGCTGCTCAGTTTCTTATCTTCTTTGGTAAGTTTTTTCACCGTGGCTACATCCTTTGGTGAAACATAAACTCTGACTTTGTCTACACCAAGCGCATCGATAGCTTCTTTAATAAGGTTTAAGGGTGAGCCTTCACCACCGGATTGCCCGGATAATACCTCTTTCACTCTGTTGATTATCTCATTAATTATTTCGGTTTTCTTGGCTAACAGCTCCTGACGAGCTCTTATAGAAGCTTGGGCTAAGACACGAGATGCTTCTCCTTCAGCCTTCTCTATAAGCCTGTTTTTCTCTTCCCCAAGTCTCGCTTCCTGCTGCTTTTTAGCTTTCTCCAGTCTTTCCTGCGCCTTCTCCTCGGCTTCCTTTATTAAGCCTTGAGCTTCTGCTCTTACCTTATCCAGAATAGCTTCGCTTATTTTTTCCATACCCATCGTAATTTATCCTTACATCAGTCCCAGCATAGTCAGCGACATTATAGCAAATACCAACCCCAGCACACCCAGGAGTTCCACGAACACAGCCAGCATTATGGCATTGGTTAATATCCGCCCCTTCGTCTTGGGCAGGAGGGATATACCAGAGGCACATACATTACCCTGGTATATTGCCGAGAAACACTCGGCACCCCCGGCAATCAGTCCGGTGGCGAGTACCATTGCCCCGGCACCTCCACTGCCTGGTATGTTAGGGACGACCGCGGTGATGACTAATATCATTACTATCAGCCCGTAGAAGGTCTGTGTCATTGGCAGTGATGCCAGTATAATAACATTCCTGAACTGTCCCGAGTCCTCAGATAAGGTAGCTGTCCCCGCTGAGCCAGCAATGCCAATACCGATTGAAGAACCTATCAGACCTCCAACCAGAGCTAAAGCACCACCAATAGTGGCTAGAGATGCAGGATCAAATAACATCTTTTTCCTCCTTTTAAGACTTTATTGTCACAGGTACGGTTGCCCGCTTCTTTAACTTGAATGGACTGTACTCCCTGCCCCCCCCTTCATAGAACTTGAACAGGAATTCGACAAAACACAGCCTGAGCGAGTGCATAAAACCGGTAATCGCCGTAAGCACCATATTAACCGTGTGCCCAAAAACGAGTATTACTACTCCGATAATTCCACCGATGATAGCGCCGACTACCCCGGGTATCATCTCACCAAATAAACCAGCCATCATGTTAAAGGTGGTGGCGAGATAGAATGTAGCCAGACCTACGCCAGCCAACCGGGCATAGGACATAACATCACCCAGAAGGCCGGTTATGTCAAACAGCCATAGAATAGCCCCAAGGCCGCCGCTCACCATGATACTGGAAATAATGATTAGCACAATACCGGCAGCCAGAAAATATAACAAAATTGAATATATTTGCGGTGTAAATCCCGGTATATTAACACCCAGCAGAGAATGGAGAATTGACGGTAAACCAAACTGGAGGACAAACAAGCCAACCTTGCCAAGCACTAACCCTCTATTCTTCTCTTTGATACCTTTAATAAAGGCTATTATATGCCCGATATTAACATGAATAAAACCAATCCCCAGAGCCAGAACAATAAATGATACGGGGTCTTGGAGTGTCTCTTTGACCCCCTGGACAAGAGCCAGGTCCTCAATCCCGATAAACGTGTAAATATCACCCAGGTACTGACCGATAAGCAAGCCACCAACCAGAGCAACCCCACCACAGGTATAAAGTAACCTCTGGAATAGTTTAAAGTTTTCTGACTGAGGGTCATCGACAAACTTGCTCAGGAGAAATTTACCAAGAAGCATAATGCCCAGAGCATAAATAACATCACATACCATAAGACCGAAGAAGAGGGCAAAGGAGTAAGATATCAGAGGAGTGGGGTCCCACTCCCTGTACTTCGGGGTAGCAAACAGGTCTACAATAACCTGGAATGGCCTGATACCTCCCAGATTTCTCATTTTAGTGGGAGGTTCTTCCTCCAGTTCTGGCTTTCTGGTATCTATAAAAGCATAGTCTATATTTTCTCTAACTTCCGAGATTGCAGTCTCAACATTACCTTCCGGAATCCATCCCTCAATTAAGGTAACATATTTGGCTTCACAGGCTTTTTCTAAAACCGAGAGCCTTTCATTTTCCGCCGCTAACGCCTCCCTTAGAAGTACGAGTCTATTTAAGTCTTCTCCAACTTTACTCTGGAGTTCTTCACGAAGCCTTGTTATCTCCTCCTCAAGACTACTGATTTTATCGCTGGTTGTTGCGAGAAAGTCTTTCAGGGTTGAGTTTTCATCCGGGATTTGCAAAATTTTACCCCCACCCTGAGTAACCAGGGATTCTATGGCTTCCCGGTCTTTTACTTCAGCAACTGCGTGGAAAACAGTTTCATCCCCTGCGGTAGCAACAATATTTTCAGCCAGATACTTTTCAAGCTCACCGTGTAAGGTTTCATATGCCTCGCTGGAAAGGACAAAAACCCTGGAGAAAAGGTAATCTCCAGAGAATTTTAAGTCTTCCAGACTAAGGTCATTATGTGCGGCAAGAGGCCCGAGATACTTCTTTAATTCTACTAGCCGTTGAGCTTCACCGTCGAGTTTGACAACTCTCTCGTGCAGGCTATTGGTCTTGTTGTATAATAATCTTACTTCACTGCCAATCTCATTAAAAGGTCTGGTGTATATTACTTCGACATCTTCCTCCAGAGGCACACGCTCTATCTGTGGTACGTAACCTAACACACTGTCAAGAAAGGTTAATAATTCACTTACTTCCCTTTGTTCATGTTCAATGACCGCTTTATCTACAGGCTCTAACTCTTTACTTTCTTCAACATGAAGCACCCCAATCCTATGCAAAGTCTTGAGGGTCTTCTCCGAGTCATCCTTTACAGTTATTACCCTAACCTTGACCATAGACTCAGAGTTGCCAAAGACTAGAGGTATCATTTTGATTCTACTCCAGTAACATTACTCACTATACGCTGTACAATTTTCTCTTCCTTCTTCTCGACGTCAGCTTTAATCTTAGAAGCCCTTTTCTTAGCCTCCTCCACTCTTTTATCAGCCTCTTCCCTGGCCTTATTTATAATTTGCTGGCACTCCTTCTCAACTTCATCCACAGCTAACTTGGAGGAAAGCATTTTGTTAGCCTCCTCGTTAGCTTCACGGAGAATATCGTTGGCTTTACTCCGACCTTCCTCAAGTATTTTCTCAGCTTCAGCCTCGATAGCTTCTACACTACTGCCCACTTTTTCCATAGTTGCCGTACTCCTTTACTGGTTCGATGTAACGGGAAGAGTGCCTTGTCCTGTTCGTAATGCTTCCCTAAGAGCGTCATAATATTGCCAAGCTGACACCCGACTTAAAACTCTTGAACTAAAGGTCGGAAATACTCTCATCAAGGCCACCTTAGATACCTGACATCCTTGAGCAATTTCCTTTATGCGGCAGAACACAATCGGTAAAATCCAAACCGCCCAGGGGTATGCAAAGCCACTTCAGGGCATCTTTCCCCTCGGGTTACGCACTCGAATAAGAGTATACTAAATAATGGGATAAAAAAGCAAACCCTTGGATTCAAAATCATTTTAAATAGTCGGGTGAGGGAACTTATTATAGAATATCCAGAGACTTGTTATTTATCTAATTGATAAATAATCCGCTAAGAGCGCTGTATACAGACAATATTAGTGAAGGAATGCCGATAAGAAACCCCTTAGCTGCTATCGGGTCATCTTTAACTATACTAGAGATAATTAACTTTTCGATTTTTAATTCCTCCTCCATTTTTTCAGCGGGGTCCTCAGCCGAATATTCAATCCTGTGTACTATCGCAGACACGAGTACCATCGGGATATAGGTCATTGGTACCACTACCAGCAAATGGAAAAGAATATATGCAAAAACAATGGGCGAAAGTATCAATAACGATATCCCCCCTATAATCCACAAAACAGGCGAGTATCCCGACTTTGCGTACTTGGAAAGACCAATCACGATAAGCAGAGGAGGATATACTAAAAAATGAGCATTCCCCGCCATATATTCACGTATATTGGGCGATGTCAGGTGCTCCAATATAAACCGGTAGTCCTTCAGCACTTTGCTCTTTGAAAATAGTGCGGTGGCAAGACCATACGTACCAATAACTACAAATACCGCCATCACTTTGTAATTCCAGGTACTTGGCACCCATAATATGAGTGCTGCTATCTCAAATGCCATGATGGAGAGCACCACAGCAATAGCGCCATAGCCTATTAGAGTGCCCTTGAGCGACGGTTTGTTCTCCATCCTATTTCACCGACTTCCTAGTCAGTATTAAATATGAGCCTGTGTTCGTAAACCAGCGTTTTCTCTCTTTAATCCTAAGTCGCTACCCCGAAATATGTCATTGATATTTTTATTCCGCTAGAAATGACGAAAGTGTTTTATCAGTATGATTTTATTCAATTACTCACTGGTTTCGAGGTAGTGCCGGTACCAATTGAGGTGGCGTAGTGCCCTGGCAGCACGGTGAGGTTTAGGATAGATTAAAAATCCTTCCTTGTGAAAAAGAGTGTAGGCATCCAGGTCGCCTTTCGATTGGGGGGGTGACCCTACCATTAATAAGGGTATGCCGTATTTATTTACTTGCTGGTGAAATTGCCTCACTATTTCCTCTTCTGATTCTCTGGCTACGTTGAGCTTATTGTCAGCGGAACTGGGCTGTGGCGCTCTGATGCCGCGTCCCAGCCACATATTTGCTATGACAGCGTCTAAATTTCTGTCCTCCAGGAGTATCCACAGAGTGGATATGATTTCTGCACTATGAGCCACGTTCGAACCAACCAGGTCCACCGGATTACCGTGTGACCATCGTGCCGGTAGAAGAGCATCCAGCCTTTGAAGGGTTGAGGGCTCCAGTTCGGCTATCTCAAGGCCTTCCTTTTCACAAGATTCGGCAGCAACCACGCCCAGACCACCCCCCATGGTTAATATACCTACTTTATTACCCCGTGGCAGGGGCTGATTGAGCAGAGCAACGATTACATCACAGAGTTCATCATCATCGTCTACTCTTATAACCCCTGCTTGTTTGAAGGCAGCCGTATAGACCGCATCTGAACCTGTTAGCGCTCCTACATGAGACCTGGAGGCTCTGGCGGCACTCTCCGTAAAGCCTGACTTCAGAACTACAATGGGCTTTGTGGCTGTAATCTGTTTAGCAAGCCGCAGGAAACGCCTCGCGTCTCTCAGACCTTCTATATAAAGAGCCACCACTCTAGTATTTGGGTCCTGCGCAAAATACTCCAGATAGTCTTCCAGAAATATATTAGCTTCGTTTCCGCAGCAAACGAACCTGTTGAAACCGAGACCATAACGTCTGGCGATTTGGATTATACGTGTACCCATGTTGCCGCTTTGTGTTATCAAGGCTACCTGACCTGGCAGCATTTCCTCTACAAAGGAGAGAGTGTTTAGCTGTGAATAAGTATCCAGATGCCCCATAGTATTGGGACCAATGAAACGGATACCACCACGTCGGGCAATTTCAAGGATTTCTGCCTCAAGCCTGGCTCCTTCCTCGCCGGTTTCTCTAAAACCACCGGAAATGATGAGTGCGGACTTCACTTTTTTCTGGACGCATTCTCGTAGAGTCGTCGCGACCAGTGGTGCCCGAACGGCGATGACCGCCAGGTCTATCGGGTCTGGTATCTTGGTCAAGCTATCGTAGGTAGTCAACCCCATGACCTCAGGCGAGGTAGGGTTCACAGCATATATGGGACGATTGCGCGGGGTAAGGAGATGCCGCGTAATGCGCTCCCCCCAGGAACCAGGGGTATTCGAGGCGCCGACAACCGCCACAGATTTAGGTGCAAAAAGATACTGCCATACGTCGTTAGATATCACAGAAACGCTCCTTTCCAACTATCAAAAATTCTTATTTCCCGAAGCCCATGTGGCCGGTATAGAAGGCGGAGACCATTCGCCTTATTTTAAGGATGATATTATCAGGTCTATAAGCTTGAGGTCAAATAGACATTAGTGAGTTTACTTAGCCAGGGAATTAAAAGGGGCTTCGCCACTTTTACAAAATCTCTTACCTCTCCCCTTATTAAAATGTTGCCAAACTTGCCTACAAAGGAAGTTTTAAGGTAGAATTTTGAAGCTGGGAGAGGTGTCCGAGAGGCTTATGGTGCCGCTCTCGAAATTTGTTTTCAAGTGTCCCAAGAGGTACTTTTACGTTCAAACTAGAACTTTTAGGTTAGCCTCCCAAAACCCGTTTTGAGCATAAAATACCAACCGGTACCCTTCCGTTTGATTCAGTCCGTTAGCTAAATGTTAGCTATTTTTTAGTTCCCATTAGATACTAAGCATCCTCTGTGAGATCAGAAATTATACGCTCCATACCACATGTACCATCTTTTCACTAAACTCCTGCCGGTCTCTCTTTGAAATAGCATAAGATTACGTCCCATCCATTATTTAGCAAAACCGGAAAGAATAATTTTACTATCCGTAGATACAATACTATGGTCCTTGGCCAACTATTTCGGTATAACCAAAGCTGGGGAGACTAATTCTTCAATGGTTCCGGCATTGCACTAAACAAGCAATTGTTATCTAACAATTGCTAGACTGTTGAGTAACTTTATGAGTAAATATGACATCACGGATATCTGTCACCCCACAGGACTGGTGTTACTATCTTCAGGCTGTAAAAGTGGGCTTTTTATTCCTCCGTCTTAACTTTCTTAGCCTCAGCCAACAGCCTCTCTAGCTTATCGTCGCTTCCTGCTAGTATCAGGATATCATCAGTCTTGATAACCTCCCGCTGCCCTGGATTGACTATAATTTCTTTCTCACGCTGTATTAGAAGCACTACCACTTCCCATTTACCTTTCGGACCAAAACCAAGTTCTGAGAGTTTTTCTCCAACAAGATGTTGTGGTGCCTTCAATTTGGCAACACCATACCCCTTGGCTACAGACATATAATCCGAGACATCGCTTAATGTCACCACTTGTGCTACCCTGGTGCCCATTTCACGCTCTGGATAGACTACGACATCAGCCCCTATTTTCTCAAGTATACTGCCATGTAAGTCGCTGTTGGCTCTGGCTATTACGTAGGGGACCCCAAGTTTTTTCAGCAGAATAGTAGACAACACGCTGCTTTCAATGGCTGATCCCATTGCCACTATAGCTATATCGAAGTTACCAATACCCAGTTCGTTGAGAATCGTCTCATTAGTCGCATCTGCCTGAACTGCATGAGTTATTTGTGGTGCTATATCCTGTACTTTCTTCTCATCTCTATCCAGGGCCAGTACATCATGCCCGATGCCAGATAAAGTGGTAGCCAGACTAATGCCAAATCGCCCCAAGCCAATAATTATGATTTGCTTCTTCATGTATACCTCCTACCCCATCCTTACTGTTTCTTCGGGGTACCGATATTTAGTTGGTTGTTGGCGCTGGATGAGTGCCATCATCAGGGCAAGCGGCCCCAGTCGTCCAATAAACATGGTAGCTGTAACGATTAATCGACCAGTTGTCGACAAGCTAGGGGTTATACCTTTATTCCCCCGGCAGTAGAACCTGAGGCTCCTCCAATGAACATAAGCATCATGGTGAAGAAGAGTGCATAGTTAGCCATCTTTCCCATACTAACTGCGCTGAAACCAGCAGTTCTTGCTGTAACAGATTGGAAGAATGCATTAAGGAGTTTCTGGGGCACTAAAAAAGTGCCGAGTGTATTGAGATCATTGAACTCTGTAGCTAGAACGACTATCATCCCCACTATTAGTAGTGACGCGGTGGTAGATAGAACTAGCTTGCTGTCCAATGATAATCTGATTATACTCCGAGCCCTGAGCATATCAGCCACCACTCGGAAACTAATACCACCTAAAATAATAAGCAT
>CAYNFT010000092.1:0-7923 GCA_964396535.1 uncultured Dehalococcoidales bacterium
TACTCATTTTCTCGCCCTTGGCATCAAGGATATGCCCGTGACTGATGACATTCATGTAGCAGGGACGGTCGAAGAGCAGGGTGGATATGGCATGCAGACTGTAGAACCAGCCGCGGGTCTGGTCAATCGCCTCGCAGATGAAGTCGGCAGGGAAGCGCCCGTCCTCAAGCAAGGTCTCATTTTCAAAGGGGTAGTGGTACTGGGCTATCGGCATCGCCCCGGAATCAAACCAGGCATCAATCACCTCCGATACCCGCTTCATGGTCGCTCCACACTTGGAGCAGTTAAAGGTCAGGTTATCAACAAAGGGGCAGTGCAAATCAACAGGCTCTTTAAATCCGCTAACACCGGGCTTATTCTTCAATTCATCGACACCGCCGATACATTCATGGCTGCCGCAGGATTCACACTGCCAGACCGGCAGCGGCGTGCCCCAGTAGCGCTCCCGGGAAAAAGCCCAGTCAACATTATTCTCCAGCCAATCACCAAAGCGACCATACTTAATGTGCTCCGGGTACCAGTTTATTTCCTGGTTACCGCTAATAAGTCTTTCTTTAACCGCTGTTGTCCTGATGTACCAGGTCTGCTTGGCATAGTAGAGTAGAGGTGCTTCGCAACGCCAGCAGAATGGATAGGTATGTCGAATCGTCTCACTGCGGTAAAGAAGGTTCTTCTTCTTGAGCTCTTCTAGAACCAGAGGGTCGGCGTCTTTAACAAACCTACCCGCAAAGGGATAATTACCGGTAATATTACCCTGCAAGTCCACTTGGTGGACAAAATCCAATCCATGCTCCTTTCCAGCTTCATAGTCAACCTCGCCATAAGCAGGCGCTATGTGCACAATACCCGTGCCGTCCTCCATGGAGACAAAATCGCCGGAAATTACCCTGTAGGTCAGCTTCTCATTAGCTTCCTGCGATTTCAATTCCAAATTCTCTTGAAACTGCTGGCGCTCCACCCCGAAATCATGGGGATTGAACAATGGTTCATAGTTTACCCCAGTTATGGTCGCTAAATCGCTTCCCTTTAACCGTTCAACTACCCTATTATCACCTAGACCTACGCGTTCACGTAGAACATCAGCCAGAATAAGATATTCATTATCAACCTCTACCACAGCGTATTCGGCGTCAGCGGCTACTGCCAGGGCAGTGTTGCCCGGTAAAGTCCAGGGAGTAGTCGTCCAAGCGAGTAAATAAGTTGCCTTATCTCGTGATAGTTCATAGAGTCTTTTTTGCTTTGCAGTTTCAGATATGGGTGATGGTACAATCTTAAACTTTATGTAAACTGAAGGGTCTTCAACATCATCCTGGTAGCCCTGGGCTACTTCATGCGAACTGAGCGAGGTACCGCAGCGGGGACAGTGAGGTGTAACCTTGTATCCCTGATATATCAGTCCCCTATCCCACATCTGCTTGAGCGCCCACCAGCAGGTCTCGATATAGCTGTTATTCATGGTAACATAGGCCTGCTCCATATCGATCCAGAAGGCAATACGTTCCGTCATTTCCTCGAATTCCTTGATATAACCAAGAACGCTCTGACGGCAAAGGGCATTAAACCGCTCGATGCCGTATTCCTCAATCTGTGATTTGCCGGTAAAGCCAAGTTTCTTTTCTATTTCAAGCTCCACAGGCAGACCATGAGTATCCCAACCACCAATACGCGGAGTATAATAGCCCTTCATCGCTTTATAGCGGGGGATAACATCCTTGATGACACGTGGCATTGCGAAATGCAGACCGGGACTACTATTAGCTGTCGGCGGTCCCTCATATAAGAGAAAGAGGTCAGCACCTTCACGCCTTTCAACACTCTGCTCAAAGGCTTTCTTGTCCTTCCACAGTTTAAGAATGTTTTCCTCCATCTGGGGAAGGTTAACCCGGCTGGTTACTGGCTTAAACATGATAGTCCCCTCCTGTAAAGATTGAGGCCAAAAAGAATCCAGTCACACCTCTTAAAAACTTGCTAAAATAAAAAACCCGTCCCATAGGGACGAGACTATTTAAAAAATTCCCGCGGTACCACCCTATTTCCCCCGCTCTCAGACAGGGGCGCTCTTCTAAGGCACAAACTTATGCCTTCGTCTAGGATAACGGCTAACGAAACCGACCAAGCCTATTAAGCAGACTACCCTTAGTCCACAGTTCGGTTGGCGGCTCAGGAGGGATTTTCAGAGGGCGGACACATCTGCTTGCACCCTACCAGACTCGCTAAGCGCCCTTATCCCCCTTACTCTTCTCCATCACTGCCTTTCAAGTCAAAGGTTAGCATACTCTAAAAAATAAATCAATTAGGATGACTGTTGCTTGGGTAAAATAACCACTCTACGAGCCTCACCTTGACCAATGCTTTCCGTGACAACATCAGGATGGTCAGCCAGAGCAAGGTGGATTATGCGCCTCTCGTAAGCCGACATTGGCTCAAGGGTAAAGGGCGTTTCCCGGGTCTTCACCTGCTCCGCCATTTGTTGGGCAAAAGCCTGAAGTGCCTGATAACGACGCTGTTTATACCCCTCCACATCAATAATTATAGGCGCCCAAGTCTTCATCTTGTGACCTACAATTATTCTGACAATATACTGTAAGGCAGAAAGAGTCTGCCCCCGCCGCCCAATTAAAATACCCAGGTCATCACCCTTTATATTAATGATAACAGAGGCCACAGCCTCATTTTCTCCCTCAACAATAGGTTGAGTTTGAGGTACCACAGAGCCAGCCACTCCCATCAAAGTAAGCAGCTTCTCTATTATATCCTTCACTCCTTCGGTTATATCACCCTCGGGCACAGGCACTAAGGGCGTTACCCTGACCACTGCCTCATCGGCACCAAGTCCCAGGATGCCGGACTTACCTTCTCTTACGACGCTGACTTCTACTTCCTCCCGACTGACGCCTAATTGATCTAAGGCTCGTTGGATAGCTTCCTCCACTGTCTTGGCGCTTATCTCCAGACTCTCCATAATCAGTTCCTTCTTCCTGGGCAGAACTCGGCTCAATAACAATATCGGCACCGGTATCCGCTTCCGTTAAAGTTTTCCTTTGTCGAGCAGTACGCCCCTCAATTTTTTTATCTCTATCAGTCTTTCTCCCAGCTAGTGAAAAGGTCAAACCTCCCCACCCAGCAGCAAAATATTGCATAACAATTCTGATAGTAGTCGAAGTCACCCAATAGAGAGCTAAACCACTGGGCAAGGAAATACAAAGGAAGGCAAACATCATTGGCATCATATACAGCATCATCTGGCTCTGTGCCTGTTGTTTAGGGTCAGTGGAAGAGGGGGTCGCCATCTTCTGCTGCACCCACATTGTGACCCCAACCAGGATTGCCAGAAACAAATCAGGTGCCGCCAGGTCTAGCCATAGGAAGTGACTCTCCAAAGGTAACTGAGAAAAGACAGTTGACCAGGAGGTATAAAGACGCTGGGAGAGGTTCAAAAAACCTTCTGGAGCTATGGCCAACAGCCGAATAATGGACTGGTAGAGAGCTATCCAGACTGGCATCTGGACCAGCATGGGCATCAGGCAACCGGTAAACCCCACCCCCGACTCCTTCATCAGCCTCATCTGCTCCTGAGCCGCTTTTTGCTTGTCCTTAGCATATTTCTTACGAATCTCAGCAACTTCGGCCTGCATTGACTGCATGGCTTTACTCGCCCGGACTTGCTTTAGGGTAAGAGGATACATTAAAAGGTTGACAACGATAGTCAGCACAATAATAGTCAGCCCGAAGCTGTTGGACAGATAGCTGGACAGCATAATGAGGGTATTTATCATCGGGTTCAAAATAATCAGGTCCCAGAGATACCCAACCCACTCCAATGTAATCTACCTCGCTTACTCTTTAATAACCTGCTTAAAATGCCCTTCGCACTGTCAGCAAACCCAACCTCCCACCACTGCAGGCCTTGACTACCGCTGAAAAACTGCGTTTTTCAGCGGTCTTACTTAATATCTAATTCCCGTTTCGCTCCTGACCGCACATCTATTTCATAGAGTGCATCTGTGGCGGTATGTATATAAACCTTGCCCTGACCAGCGGTGAGAGGGGCATACACCTTTTCCTCCAGATTAATTAGCTGCCTTAGCTGATTACCGTCAGCATCCAGGGTGTAGACCATTCCTTCCTCTGTAGTAACAATCAGCAAGCCATCAACCAAAACCGGTGACGAGGAAATGGGACCTCCCAGGTCAAACTCAAACTGCATACTACCTCTTTCAACATCGAGGGTATAAACTTTACCGTCAAGACAAGGGGCATAGACAATATCATTATAGACCACCGCTTTAGCCCAGAACCAGTTCTCAGCCATGAATTTCCATCTCAGACTACCATCGGTTGCATCTATTGCATACAGGTACCTGTCAAAAGAACCAAAATAAACCGTATTATCATAAATCACCGGGGTTGACACGATAGCCCCTTCAGTCTGAAACTCCCAATATTTATTGCCATCGCTAGCATTTAGGGCGTAGAGTTTCTTATCAAAGGAACCAATGTATAGCGTATCTCCGATAATAGCTGGAGTCGACCAAATCTTATCCCCGGTCTCAAACTCCCACTCCTTATAGCCATCGGCAGCATTCAGTGCATAGACTTTCTGGTTAGCCGCACCAAAATAGAGCTTGCCCTGGTCGAAAACGATCCCGCCAATGACGGACCCACCAATACCACCCTGACGAGGATATACCCACCGTGGTTCTTGCCTCACTTCATCCCGACTAAAAGCATAAAGCTTACCGTTATAGCCACCAATACAGACTAAATCTCCGGCCACGGCTGGAGAACCATAGATAGCTACCGCTGTAGACGCTGGCGCACAGCCAAACCCACCACCTGTCGACTCTTCAGTTTCCAGGGGCACCGCCCATAAAAGACTGCCGTCTGTTGTATTCGCAGCTACAAGCTTGCCCTCCATAGAACCAACAAATAGGATGCCATTATCTATTACTCCACCCGACCAACCACTAGCCACAGCGCCAAGCCCCATACGACAACCAGAAAAGGCTAGCCCGCCCAGGAGAATAATAAGCAGCAAGAGCGATGCCTTGATTAATATTGTACAATACCTGCTTCCCATTTCTTTACTCCACCCAAATAAAAAGTACTTTAACCAAGAAAGGCTGAAAAGGTATAAAATTGATAAACAATCTCTACCATAGCGTAGATAAACTAAACCCAAGTTTCATGGCACAGGGTCATAACCACCAGGATGGAATGGATGACAACAAGCTATACGCTTTATCCCCAGCCACCCCCCCTTGAGCAAACCATACTTTGTGATAGCCTCATAAGTATATTGAGAGCAAGTTGGGATAAAACGACAGGATGATGGCATAACCTGCGATAGGGTCAACTGATAAAGTCTAATTAATCCTAAGGCAAACCTTTTCATATCCTTTCGCTATTCTGTCTTACTTAGGACAAACCTCCTGAAATACTCCCTCGCTAATTAAATCGCTGGCTTCCCGCCAGAAAAGCGTCTTCTTCCCCAGTCTCCAGTAAGCTAGCTCGAGATAACAAATCCTCAATAGCTCTCTTAAGACTGGTATAATCAGCTGTAGCCGCCGCCGGACGAACAATAAATATAATATCCCATGCCGATTTAAGCGGCATTATTCGTAAGATTTCGCGAAGCAAACGCTTTACTCTATTTCTCGTTACCGCCTTACCTACTCGTTTGCTAACCGAGAAGCCATACCTGGATAAAGTAAGACCGTTAGGCAAAGCCTTCATCACTACTAAATTAGAAACCCACGAGCTACCTTTACTATAAACTAACGCGTACTGCTGCGGCTTAGTAAGGCGTTCTTCTCTCCTCATCGCTCCCTTTCCCAAGCTCAACTGAAAAGACGCTATTTCGGCATCAAACCACAGTCAATCGCTTTCGACCCTTTAGCCGTCTTGCGCTTAAAATAGCCCGCCCAGCCCTGGTACTCATTCTCTTCAGAAATCCATGCTCACGTTTGCGCGGAATTTTCTTTGGTTGATAAGTCCTCTTTGGCATTCTATCCCCACATTAGATTGAAATGCTGATAAAGAGAGGGGGTATGACAATCCTTATTTTATCAAACTAATCACCTATGCCAACACTCCCCACCCTACGCATATGAGCTGGCACATATGGTAATAAAGCTAAGTGCCGCGCTCTCTTTATAGCTGTGGCCAAGGCACGCTGATGCTTAGCACAAGTGCCAGTCCTGCGACGTGGCTGTATCTTTGCTCTATCAGATATATAGCCACGCAGCTTCTCAAAGTCTTTATAATCTATCTCTTTGACGTTATCGACACAAAAGGCACAAACCTTACGCCTCGGTACATATCTTGGTCTGCTCCACTTTGTACGCTGTGTTTTGCTAGATTTTCGTTTTGCCACTCGTTATAAACTCACTACTCCTAAGCTTACTAAGTCCCAACTTCAACTAGAAGGGAATGTCCTCTACATCCAGTTCGTCAGTACTACTTTCCTCCGCCTTCCCTCCGGGCAGAGGGGCTACTGCCTGTCTATCAAGAAAGCTTACTCTATCGGCTACTATTTCGTTCCGAGAACGCCTTTGCCCATCCTGGCCCTCCCAGGTGTGCGTGCGTAGTCTACCCTCAACGTAGACAAGCCGGCCCTTCGTCAGATATTGGTTACATTGTTCAGCCAGCCTACCCCAAGTCACCACAGTAAACCACTCCGTCTCCTCTCTACGCTCACCATCAGAAGTAGTATATCTCCGATTAGTGGCAACACTAAACGAGGTTACGGGTCTGCCATTAGGGGTAAAGCGCATTTCGGGCTCGCTGCCAAGATTACCAATAATTATTATTCTATTTACGCTTACCATTGTCTCCAAGCTCCTTTTGCTCTCCTCAAGCACTTGGGAGAAGTGGTCTTCCTCCCAATTAACCATTCAATTTTATCAACAGGTGCCGTAGAACTTCCTCAGAAATCCGTAGATTTGATTCTAGTTCTTTACCGAATACGGGCTTCAATTTGAACTGAGTTAACACATAGCTACCCTCCACAAAATGTCTTATAGGATAGGCCAGCCTTCTTTTACCCCATCGTTGTATATCAGAAACAACACCCCCCTTCTCGGTAATAAACTGACTCACATTGTCTATTGTCGCCTCAAATTTCTCTTCCGCAACCTCAGGACTGATGATTAACACCAGTTCGTAGTCACGCAGCTTCGCGCCTTCTTTCGTTGATACTTTTTCAGATACCATCCGTCTTCCCTAAGAATTCTTTGACGCATTATACCATAGAATAAGGAATTTAGACAATACAATACACTGATTGGTCTAGCAAGCACTTGCTCCAAGTGTTACTTTAGTTGCTTTTAGGACAAGTAGAGCTTTGCACGTTCTTACTTAAAATGAGAGAGGGACTAAGGAGGTGAGGATAATAAACAACTCCTTCGCTCGATAAGGAAGGAGGGTAAGAGAGGCGTTACCGCTCTCGCCTATTGCCTAGTATGTTAAGAAAGTCTTTCACCATCACATCACGACTAGTCTCGTGCCTCAATTTAGTTTGGGACTTAACGCGGTATTTATTGTTCCTTCCCACCCTTTGTCGCTCAATGTATTTTTCTACCTCTAGGTCAGCGATAATCTTTTAGACAGTTCGCTGTTAGCTTAACGGCTGACGCGATAGCCCGAGTCGTACTTTCCGGGTGCTTACCGATATAGACCAGCACTAGCCCATGATTGCTAATAAAATTCCATTAAGCCATTTTAAAGGTTCTGTTTGACAAACTTTCAAAACTGGAGTATAGTCTCATCACAAATTCTCATCCTGCTTGTGGGAGAGTAAAACCGGAGAGACAATATGATGCATATGAAGGCATCAGAATCGCTAAGTGGTATAGCGGTTGCTGGTGCCTTTTTGCGTTTGATAGATATAGCTTGCCAGCAAGCCTCAGAAATATCGTGGGG